>NZ_KV799341.1:103846-214618 GCF_001809925.1 Corynebacterium sp. HMSC064H12
ATAAACTCATACAGTTTCACATTTGCAGCCCGCGATCACGCGGCCGCTGCGGCGGCTGCGCCCGCTGCGGCCTGTTGTGACCAGCCACTGACAGCCACGGGGATGATCATGGCCAGCCGCACAGCAGTCGTCGGGTCGGCAACTGCCGGCCACCGGGGATCCCCCACAGCAGCCCCTTCAGTCACACCCAAAATCCGCCCGATACTTGAGGAATCCACGCGACAAACTAGATTGTGTGTACGGTATTCCTTATATTCTTCATATTCTTTCCAGATAATCTTCCGGGGAGAACGCGGCCGGGAACTGATTTGCACTGATCGGAACCGGTTGGAACCGATTGCGGGCCTCTCACAGCTGAAGCCCAGCCAGAGTCCGGCCAAGAACCCCAAGATTTAAACGAAAACAAGAATCTAAACAGTCAAAAACATTCAACGTTGCAGGATAGAAAAACTTCTATGGCGAATTCAGACGGCCTCAAGCGCCTTGTAATTGTCGAGTCGGCGACGAAAGCTCGCAAGATTCAGCCGTATCTCGGCGATGATTACATCGTGGAGGCGTCGGTGGGCCACATTCGCGACTTGCCCCGTGGCGCAGCCGACGTTCCGGCTCGTTACAAGAAGGAGCCCTGGGCTCGTCTGGGTGTGAATGTCGACAACGGATTCGCTCCGTTGTATGTCGTCAGCGCTGATAAGAAGAAGAAAGTCGCTGACCTGAAGGCCAAGCTCAAGGAAGTCGACGAACTCTATCTCGCAACTGACCCCGACCGTGAGGGCGAGGCTATTGCCTGGCACTTGCTGGAGGTTCTGAAACCCAAGGTGCCGGTGCGTCGCATGGTGTTCCATGAGATCACCAAGCAGGCCATCCTGGAAGCCGCCGCCAACACCCGTGAGCTGGACCAGAACTTGGTTGACGCCCAGGAGGGTCGCCGTATCCTCGACCGTCTCTACGGCTACGAGGTCTCCCCGGTGCTGTGGAAGAAGGTCATGCCGCGCCTGTCGGCAGGCCGTGTGCAGTCGGTGGCAACGCGCGTCATCGTCGAGCGTGAGCGCGAACGCATGGCGTTTATCTCCGCCGAGTACTGGGATGTCGCCGCAACTTTGGACACCGGCTCGGCTTCTGCTGACGCCAACCAGCCGAAGGAATTCGTCGCAACCCTGACCAGCGTTGATGGTCAGCGCGTAGCGCAGGGCCGAGACTTCGATGACCGTGGCCAGCTGAAGAAGTCCGATGGCATCCGGGTCGTCGATAAGCAGCTCGCCGAAACCCTGGCGGCGGACCTCGTGGGCTCTGAGCTCAAGGTCGCGTCGGTGGAGGAGAAGCCGTACACGCGCCGCCCGTACCCGCCATTTATGACCTCCACGCTGCAGCAGGAGGCGGGTCGAAAGCTGCATTACACCTCTGAGCGCACGATGCGTGTGGCGCAGCGTTTGTACGAAAACGGTCACATTACCTACATGCGTACCGACTCCACGACGCTGTCCAAGGCCGGTATCGATGCCGCGCGTAAGCAAGCGCTGGAGCTCTACGGCTCGGAGTATGTCGCCGATGCGCCGCGCCAGTACTCGCGCAAGGTGAAGAACTCGCAGGAAGCGCACGAGGCAATTCGTCCGGCGGGAGAGACGTTCGCAACGCCGGGGCAGCTGGCGGGATCGCTGGATGCCGAGGAGTTCAAGCTCTACGAACTGATCTGGCAGCGCACGGTCGCCTCGCAGATGGCCGACGCACGCGGCACGTCCATGAAGGTCACCATCGCTGGCGCCACCGACACGCACGCCGTCGAGTTCGCCTCCACTGGACGCACGATTCGCTTCCCGGGCTTCCTCAAGGCATACGTTGAGGTCTCCGCGCTTTCCGACGGCCGCAAGGTCGCCGACAACGCTGAGAAGCGTCTGCCACAGTTGACTGAAGGCCAGGGCCTGACGGCCACGGACTTCAGTGCCGACAGCCACTCCACCAACCCGCCTGCGCGCTTCACCGAGGCCAGCTTGGTGAAGAAGATGGAGGACTTGGGAATTGGGCGTCCGTCGACCTACGCGTCGATTATCAAGACCATTCAGGATCGCGGCTACGTCTACCCTCGCGGCAACGCTCTGGTGCCCTCGTGGGTGGCCTTTGCCGTGGTGGGGCTGATGGAGGAAGCGTTCTCCGATCTGGTCAACTACGACTTCACCTCCGAGCTGGAGGATGAGCTCGACGGCATTGCTGCGGGCAATAAGGATCGCACGACCTGGCTGACCGGTTTCTACTTCGGCGATGACAAGGATCACCGCCACAAGGGAGCCGACGCTATTGCGACCCACGGTGGTCTGAAGAGCATCATCGATGTGAACTTGGAATCGATTGATGCTCGGAAGGTCAATTCGCTCCACCTTTTCGACGATGCCGAGGGCAACCCGATCATCGTTCGCGTTGGCCGCTATGGGCCGTACCTGGAGCGTACGCGCCCGGGGGCCGGTGAAAACGGTGCCGACGAGGTGCAGCGCGCCAACATCCCGGAGGCCATGACTCCGGACGAGCTGGATCTGGCCGCTGCCGAGAAGCTGCTGGCGATGCCGCAGGGCGGACGTGAGCTGGGCATTAACCCGGCCAATGGTCGCATGATTGTTGCTCGTGATGGCCGCTACGGCCCCTACGTCACCGAGCTGGTTACCGATGAAGAGCGCGAAGGTGTCGTAGCCAAGGCTGAGGAGATCATCGCAGCTGAGCGCGCCGAAGAGGACGCTCAGCGCGCTGCCGAGGGCAAGCGAAAGAAGAACTGGGAAACCAAGACCGCTGCCAAGCAGAAGGAAAAGCGCACCGCGGAAATCATCGAGGAAACTCTGAAGCCGAAGACGGCCTCGCTGTTTTCCTCCATGGAGCCGTCGACTGTCACGCTGGAAGAGGCTCTGAAGCTGATGAGCCTGCCGCGCGAGGTCGGTGTCGACCCGGTCGATAACGAGGTTATTACTGCTCAGAATGGCCGTTACGGTCCGTACCTGAAGAAGGGCACGGACTCGCGTTCACTGGCTAACGAAGAGCAGATTTTCACCGTGACATTGGACGAGGCGCGTCGTATCTACGCTGAGCCGAAGCGCCGCGGTCGCGCTGCTGCGAAGCCGCCGCTGAAGCAGCTGGGCGACAACGATGTCTCCGGTCGCCCGATGTCGGTGAAGGATGGCCGATTCGGTCCGTACGTCACCGATGGTGTCACCAATGCTTCGCTGCGCAAGGGGGATACGCCTGAGACTCTGACCGATGCCCGCGCCTGCGAGCTGCTGTCTGAGCGCCGCGCGAAGGAAGCCGCCGATGGTGGCACTAAGAAGGCTGCGAAGAAGTCGACTCGCAAGACCACGAAGAAGGCTGCGAAGAAGACCACCAGGAAGGCAGTCAAGCGCACCACCAAGCGAGTGGTGAAGGCAACGCGTAAGGGCAAGTAGCGCATTGACCGTTAGCCGCGGCAGGGGCGAAATGGGTGCAGAGCACTTAAGCGCCCGGCGCCCCCTGCGGAGCTGGTGCGCCCGGCGCCTCCTGCGGAGTTGGCTTGGGGCCACCGACCCCGGCCAACTCCGCCCGCATCGTCGGCCCGTACGACAGCCGGCGATGCACCTTCTCAAACGGACCCTGCATGCCGCGACGCTCCATCGCCCACGCGGCGAACAATGTCACCAACCAGACGCCCACAGCAATGAGAGTTTGCACGAACGCGCCCATGTCGCGCGGGATGTCCAGCATAAATGGGTACACCAGCACAAAGAAGATGACCGACTGCATCAGGTAGCCTGTCATCGAACGCTTGCCGAGCGCCACAATCGGCACCAGCCAACCAGGTACAGCGGCGCCCTCGTTCAGGCGTCGTTGGAGCGGCTGCAGTGCTAACGCCAGCCCGGCCAGAATTCCCGGGCCGGTGAAGACTCCAGCAAAGCTGTTAATTACCACGAAGGCCATGTGCTGTCCGGCTGGAAGAACACCAATCGCTGCCAACCCCATAGGGATGCCGATACCGAAAGCCACGACCACAGCCACCACGAGCCACCGAATAAGCAGGGGGCGGTGCGCGTCAACGTCGTCAAGCACGCCCTTGCGAGCCCACACGAAGCCAATCATCATCACCGGCAGGTAGAGGAACAGCTGCAGCGGCAGAGTAGTGATGCTCATTGTCAGGGCCTCGAGATTCGCGGCGAGCATATCCAGGTAACTTGTTTCAATCGCACCGCCGTTGACGAGCTCGGTCATGTCGGAACCGTCCAACCCGACGTCGGGCATCGCAATTGTGAAAACCAAAAACAGCAGGCTCAATACCGCATTAACTGTCAGCGCAATCCATGCGAGGATAGTCAGCACTTTGTTGCTAAGCCCCATAAGCAGCCCCAGGATGATGCCGCAGATGCCGTAGAGAAACATGATGTCGCCAAAGAACAGAAACAGCATGTGCGCGATGCCGAACAGCCCCAGGAACGCATAACGCTTTACGACGACCACTCGCGCCCGCGACCGTGGAAAGTTCCTCCTGGCCAAACTGCGGACAATGAGTCCGACACCGAAACCGAGCAGCGTTGCGAACATCGGCAGCCCGCGATTGTGTGCGGTCACAGCGGTAAAAAGCACGGTGGCCTTGTCGGCGATGCTGTCGTTTATGACGCCGCCGAAGAATGCTCCGGGCAGCTCGGGGCTTGCAACCAGCCAGGCAGTGGCAATGTTTGCGATAGCGATGCCGAGAAGAGCGAATCCGCGCGCAGCGTCGGGGACGAGCATGCGAGGTCTGGGGTTGGTGCTAGAGCTGGAGCGGCTGTCAGTCATTCCTCCAACGTAAAGGATTTGCGGGAGGGTACGCAGGTTGGCGGCGGACGGCGATTGTTGCAGGAGCCTTGCGACATATCGAAAAGCGATATAGTATCGAAAATCGATACATCGAATAACGATGTGTTGGGGTTTGGCTGCAGCTCCAAGCGCCCCGCAGAATAATCTCACTAACCGCGCCAATTACGGTGCAGTAAGGAAGTTAGCTATGGTATCTCCACAGACCAAGAAGCCAAATGACCCGTATGTCAATCAAACTAAGGAGCGCCGGGATGTAATCGTGAGCCTTTTTGCCGGAGTGTTTGCACTGGTTTACATTTTGCTCCAGCTCCGCCATCCGGTTCTTCATCAGCAGTTCCCCAGTGATCTGACCCTGCTTTTGCCCGAAGTGCTGGGAAGTGGCAAAGGGGTTCCTATCGAGGTTATGAGTGGTGGAGTCCTCTCCTTGTTTATTGCTGCGACTGTTGTTCGATGCGCTATCGTCGCCGCGATTGCCGTGCTCTGCGTGTTGTTCTCACTCTCGTACCTGAAGGGCGAGTTTTTTACAGTTAAGACTGCGCGACGAGTTATGGCTATCTCCTGGCTGGTAGCGATGTATCCGGCAAGTAGTTTCCTACAGCATATGGGTGAAAACTGGGTCGCAAGTGGCCTGAATCTGAGCGCGTGGTACCAGCGTGATCATGCCGATTTCAATGAGCACCTGGGAATATGGTTTGTGCTTATGATAGTCATCTCCACTCTCGGAGTTATGTTGTTCCGAGCTGCGCGAATGCAGGAAGATCAGGAAGGACTCATTTAAATGGCGAAGGTTGTGTGCCACTTAGATGAGCTGCTTGAAAGCCGCGGAATGACGTTGGCAGCCCTTTCCGAACAGGTCGGGGTCACTCCGGTCAACCTCTCAGTGCTGAAAAACAACAGGGCGAAGGCCGTGCGATTCACGACGCTCACTATGTTGTGCGAAGCTTTGGACTGCCAGCCAGGAGATTTATTCTCGGTGGAGTAAGTGTGTTCGCCGTCTGAGAAGTCTAGGGGTACTGGGCGCCCAACGAGCCCTAAGCTTCGTCGGCAAGCGTCGGGCGCACCGGGCGCGCAAGCTGCGTCATGTGCGTACGGCCGCGCAGCTCCACGGACTTCAGGGTGGTCCAGCGAGCCTGCTCGTCCTCGTTGGCCAGGCGAATGGTGGAAGCTGTGGCGAGCACGCGGCCCGGGGTGTCCTTGGCCAGCTCGGTCAGACGGACAGCCTGGTTAACCGCGTCACCAATAACCGTGTATTCAAAACGGTCGCGGGCACCGATGTGGCCGGCAACGACGTGCCCGGCGGAGACGCCGATACCCGCGGTGAGCTGGAGGTCGAGCAGTTCCTCGCGCAGTTCACGGGCGGCTGTGAGGGCGTGCCCAGCAGTGTCATCGAGGGGCAGGGGAGCGCCGAAGACAGCCAGAGCCGCGTCACCCTGGAACTTGTTGATAATGCCCTTATTGCGGTGCACACAGTCAACAACGTGGTCGAAGAAGGCATTGAGCTCACGGACAACGACTTCTGGCGAGTTCTTCTCCGCGAAGTTGGTCGAACCAATCACGTCCACAAACAGCACCGCGACGAGGCGATTCTCGCCGCCCAAAGTCGGCTTTTCTTCCAGAGCCTTACGGGCGACCTCAGACCCGACATAGCGGCCGAAGAGGTCACGGACCCGCTGACGCTCCTGCAGGCCACGCATCATTTCATTGAAACCCGCCTGGAGAACGCCCATCTCGGAGCCGTCGTAAATAGGCACGCGCGTATCCACCTGGCCCTGGCGGACCTTGTTAATCGCACCCGTGAGATCACGAATCGGGTCGACGATGGACATAGTGGCCAACATCGTGCCGAAATAGCCGGTAATCAGAGCCAGAATTGCCAGCGCGGTGATGGTGGGCAGCAAATCTGCCGCGTCATCTGTGAATAGACCACGGCGCTGACCTATCAGCACAAGCAGGATTGCTACCACTGGAACACCGCTGGTCAACACCCACGTCTGGCGCAGGCGGTGGCCAATCGGTGGCTCCAGCGAAGAATCCGGGGCCCTACGCGCCAGCGCCTCCACAGCAACCGGACGCACCATGCGCTCCGCAATTAGATAGGTCAACAGTGCCACCATGGCGCCACCGAGCACCGAGGTGAGCAGCACCATCAGGCCAATCTTGCTGTCATAGGCGAACGCGACTCCACTGAAGACAATCACGCCCAGAGACCAGATGACGGTACCCAAGAGTGCCTGATAGACAGGCACGCGCATGACCAGATAGCGCACCCGCCGCGGATCGTGCAGCTCTGGATGACGCTGCCATTTCAACAGCGGCTTGAACAGGATCCAAGTAGTGCCGATTCCCGCAATAATTGCCAGAACCAGGTAACCAGCCAGGGCATAGATGACCCCATTAGCCAACCGCGGCAGGTGAGTTTCTTGGTTCAGTGGCAACAGCATGCCGAGGAACAAGCCGACAATCATGGCTCCGACAAGGTTGCAGACGAAGATAAATGAGGCATAAGCAGGCCACATTGTCCCGCTTAGCCATTTCAGATTTCGCCAGAGCCGTTGCATGATTACTACCTTAGTGGCAACCCCGGATTGCAGGGAGTAGTTACCTCACAAGAGTCTCGTGGGGCGCGCTAGAGTTGTGGCCATGACAGAGCCGATGACAGAGCGCAGCGTGTTTTCTCGTATGCCCGAAACCGGTGGGGTTCGCCAGCGGCTGCAGGCTGCTGTGCGCGCTGCGCATTATCGCTTTGCCAACGGTCAACCGCTGGCAGGCGATGGGGTGGAGGTTTCGCCGGAAGGTGGGGACGCGGGGTCGTCGTTAAGCGATGTGCCACGCGACTCGGACATGACGCACGCCTGGCTGTTCACGGGACCTGCGGGGTCGGGGCGGTCGGTGACGGCGACGGCGTTTGCGGCGGCGCTGCTGTGCACGCGGCATGACAACCCCGGATGCGGCGAGTGCGAGGGCTGCCGGACGGCGCTGGCGGGAACACATGGCGATATCAAGATTGTGCGCCCGGAGGGCACCATCATTTCCGTGGCGACGGTGAGGGACGAGCTGCGGCCCTGGGCCTACAAGATGCCCACAACGGCGGATTGTCGCGTGCTAATCATCGAAGACGCCGACCGCCTCAACGAATCCGCCTCAAATGCGCTGCTCAAGGTGGTGGAAGAACCGCCGCTGCGCACCGTCATCATCATGTGCGCACCAACGACGAACGCGGAGGATTTCTCCGTTACGCTCCGTTCGCGCTGCCGCCACGTCTATGTGCCGACGCCGCATATCGACGACGTCACAAACCTCCTGCGCGCCGAGCGGCCAGAGCTTACCGACGAGCAAGCGGTCTGGGCCGCGACGGTGTCCAACGGTCACATTGGGCGTGCGCGTGGCTTTGTCTCCGATGAGGGCTCGCGTGCCTGGCGGGGCAAGGCCCTGGATTTCGTAGAGGCCGTGTTCGACCCGGCGAAGTCGTATTTGGCGGCGCGAGAGTTAGCCAACGAAGTGGCTGGCGAGGTGAAGCGGCGGATGGAGCCACTAGAGGCTGAGGAGCTGGAGAACCTCGAGCGCTCACTGGGCGTAGGTGCGTCCGGCAAGGGTGCGCAGGCGGCACTGCGCGGCTCTAAGGGGGTTATCAAGGAGCTGGAGGAAAATCAGAAGCGGCGGCGCAGGCGCGCGGAGTCAGATCTGATCGACCTGTCGTTGACCGACATTATGGGGCTTTACCGTGACGCCCTGGTGCTGGCGTTTGGGGCGGAACGTGGTGGTGAGACTGCTTCGGGGGATTCGGGCTTTGGTGCTGGTTCTGAGTTTGGCGATGGCGCGGTCTACCTCATAAATCCAGACCGTCGTCGGACAGCCACGGAGCTAGCCCGACGCCTTCCGCCGGAGGCGATATTGGCCTCCATCGATGCTGTCACCGAGGTGCGCGGCATGCTCGTGACTGCAGTGAAGTTGACGGTCTTGATGGATGAATTGATGGCTAAATTGCAGATCGCGGGGCAGGTTGGTCGTAGGTAAGCCGGTAGCCGCGCCTAATGCAGCGGACTGCAGGCCCCATTTTGGTAGCGATGGGGGCAGTACAGTAGTATTACCGCTTGTACATTTTGTGCAGGGTTATTTCTGCTTGCTTGAAAGCTCGGCGCAATGTGCGTGCCGCCTTAGCTCAGTCGGTAGAGCGTCTCACTCGTAATGAGAAGGTCGCGAGTTCGATTCTCGCAGGCGGCTCGGTTTGAAACGGGATCCTTTAAAAAGGGTCCCGTTTTTTATTTTTTGGATCGGTCAAACATGAGGAGAGCGAATCCAGCGGCAACCCAGACGATGAGAACCCACCACGCTGCCCCAGCACCGTTGCCATCGAAAAATGACAGTGACCTGACTAGGTAGCCAGTCGCCCCAATGGGCATCCACTGGCCAAGGGTGGACCAACCGGCCGGAAGCAGCCAGGGGCCGGTGGACAGTCCAGAGAGCGGGTTCGCCAAGAAAATCGTCAAAATGGCGCCGATGCCCACACCGGGAGTGCCAATAATGGCCGCAAGCCCGGCGGTAAGCATTGAGGTAGCCAGGATTCCCAGAGAAATAGCCAGCCATTCCATGCCGAAGCTGCCCGAAAGCGTGCCGTAGACAGAGTGGAGCATCCACGTTGCCACGAGGGCTCCGAAGACTGCGATGCCAGCGAGGACACCCAATTTCGTCCACTTCTTACCTCGGAAGAGGAAGGTGGCTATAACTGCCGAGATGATACCGCCGAAAGCCAGCGGCAAGCCGAGGAGCGCGACACCGGAAGCTTGTGGGTCATCCTGTGTGGTTGGAGCCAAATCCTCCCGCTCTACAGGGATGTTTTGAGACTCGAGGGTCGTCGCAATGCCGTCGATAAGCTGCGAGTAAGGTGCGCCGTTGCCTGAAGCGGTGTAGGCGGTAGCGCCCGTCGGGGAGATGACGATGCCGCCAACAGTTTCGCGATTGAGGATTGACTCGCGTACGGCGTCAGGGGTGTCCATCACCTGGATATCAGGAGCATCGTCGCCAGCTTTGTGTTCGATGGCTTGGGTGATTTGTTCGGATATTGGGGCGGGGGCAGTCAGCGCAATGGGGACATCGTTCGGGCCGGAGGCAAATGTCGGTGCCAGGAACGCGAAGAGCATGAGCCCGATGACGAGCGGAATACCGAAGATCACGGCTACTGCTTTGGGGGCGGGTGAGGCTTTTTTCGTCTCAGTCGTAGCTGTTGACATGGCCTATCTCCTAACTGGAGCAGAGTGTTTCACTTACAAAGTGGAGCATAGTGTTCCGTTTGTTAGGATGCGAGTGTGAGACAAGATGCAGTGATGAACAGTGATGCCATCGTGGAAGCAGCGCGAAAACTCTTGATAGAGCAAGGAGCCGGTGTATCCATGCGTGCGATTGCCAGGGAGGCCGGTGTCGGTTTAGCTACGGCAAGCAGGCACTTTCCCAGCAGGATTGAGCTTCTCGGCGCAGTCAGTGCTCGTGTTGCAGCTGATATCGACAGGGTTACTGAGGCAGCCGTAGCTCAGTTTGACGACGATCCGGACGGCGCTTGGCACGAAGCAGTCCACGCGATCGCGAAATTAAGTGTTGCGGCACTTGCCCAGGCATTATTCAGCGATCTCAATACCAGTTTGGGGAGCGAGGCGAAAAAGATTGATGGCATTATCGAAAAGCGAATGACGGAGTTGCGTCAGAGCTATACGCGACTGCTGGATAAGGCAAAAGCAGCTGGGCTATGCCCGGAGGACGTTGCACCGCTTGATTTCCACCTTGGGCTCGCTGTGGTGTCGCGTCCCCTTCCTAACTCTGCAGCGGTCGAGCAGTACTTTCCCGGTGTGCAAGAAAAGCTTGTGGACTTAATGCTTACGGGTTTGGCAGCACAGGCGAAGGGGAATCACTAAACCCCTCGGTGATAAGTCCTGAAAAATCCTGCACACGTCCCGACGTGCGGTGATTCCCCGAAACGAAGGGGGAGGAAATCTCGGAGCCGGCGACTCTCAATCGAGTGTTTGCTACTGTTACTCAGCACATAGCAGGTACGCGGAAACTAGGAGAACGCACTATGCGGCAGCCCGGACACCAGGGACTAGCAGTGCAGCGATCAGCAAGACGACTAGCTGTGGCTTTGGTGGCTGCGGCAATTTTGCCAGCCGGTCTTGTAGCTTGCACCATCGACACGGAGGCTTCCAAAGCAGGAAGCGCTCAGCAAGCTGCGTCGACAGAAACGCAAACGTCGTTGGCAGCTGAAGAAGAGGCTATGCAGATGCCGAACCCCACTCCGCCGAATGAGGAGTCTGCAATGTCTGATTCTGCTAACCCCGACGCAGTCGCTTCTGGCGATGCACAACAACAGCAAGCTAATCGCGCTACTTCGCGTGCCGACGGCTCCAGCGCTGTAGCCGGCAAGGTCATCTACCTCGACCCGGGACACGCCGGCACCCCACCACCAGCGGACATGATGGTCACTGACGGCCGCGGTGGCCAGAAGCCATGTAATACCTCCGGTACCGCTTCCAATGACGGCTTCCCGGAGCATGAGTTCAATTGGCTGATGGCGCAGGAAATTAAGCAGCTGCTCGAACAGCGCGGTGCTCAGGTGCTGCTCAGCCGCGTCGATGACACCGGTCGTGCAGATTGCATCGATGCCCGTGCAGAGAAGGAAAATGCCTCCAACGCCGATGCCGTGGTGAGCCTTCACGCAGATGGTGCTGGAGAGGGCAACCGCGGATTCCATGTGTCTGCGATTTCGCAGCCGCTCGCCAATAATGACGAGCAGGGATCTACCGCGCTGGCAACCGCGCTGCGCGATGCTTTTGTCGCAGCCGGTTTTGCTCCATCCAACTACCTCGGTAGCCAGGGGCTGAATCCGCGCGCTGACCTCACCGGACTCAACCTATCGACGAAACCAAAGGCACTGGTCGAATACGGCAACATGCGTGATAGCAGCGACATTGCCCTCTTGACCTCCAACGAAGGCCGTCAGCGCTTGGCAGAGGCCACTGTGGCTGGGTTGGAAGGTTTCTTGGCGCAGTAGCCAACCTGCGCATCCAGGCCGTAGCTACCTCACACCAGTCACCGCCACAGCAGCCAACCGGCCAACACGCTAACTAGCCGGGTTTGCCTTAGCTTTCGGTGTCATCGCGTCGTAAGGCTCCATCATGGGGATATCCAGCATGGTGCTGGGGACACCGAAGGCGTCGACAAGCACCTCAGACCAGGGGCCAAGGGAATCAACAAGATCGGCCAAGCCCGCCCGCGCGCCCTTGGTGCGAGTACCGGTGAGCAGTGACTGCTCCAAGAACCAGCCGGCGTTATCGCAGACCACCGACAGGAAGAACACATCGCGAACCTGCTCGAGCACCTCTTGAGAGCGCTCATCTGTGAGTGTGGATTCAGCTTCAAAGAACGCTTCCAAAATCATGCGATCGATATGCGCCCACGCGCAGGAAATCATGTGGTCCTGGACCTTGTCCACCAGCTTCGCGGCCTTTTCCACAGGCAGTTTCCGCGCCGGGCGCAGCCTGCGAGCAAGGGACTTGAGAAGTCGATTCTCGCGCTCGATGAGCAATTGCATCTGGCTGGCGGGGTCAAAGAGCGAGGACTCATCAGCGTCAGTCAGCGCATCCAAGAGGTTCTGAACGACGGCGTCCGCACCGGTGCGACGGCGCAAAATGCCACTGAAATTGTCGAGGCCGAAGCGCACCATTTCCAGGTTGGAAAAACTCTGTACCTCCCGGGCAAAACCACCCAAAAGTTCCTTGGTGACCAGCTGCAACATCACCACGTTGTCGCCCTCAAAGGTAGTGAATACGTCAGAGTCCTCTTTGAGAATGGTCAACAGGTTCTCCGCCATGTAGCCAGCTCCACCGGTGGCCTCACGCATCTCCTGGATGGCATCGGTGGCATGCGCGGTGTTGGCGACCTTCAATGCGGCGGCATGTGCCTCCGCTTCACGTAGATCGCGAGCCTGCTCCGGGGTTAGATTCGCACGGTCCAGCCCTTCCGCTTCGAGGTCGTGAATCCGCTTGATCAGCAGGTTGGTGGCAAATTGCAGACCGTACGAACGCGCAATGCGGGGGAGTAGTCGGATTCGGTGCTGGCGGTGCTCAATGAGTTTCTTTTCCGGCAGCGAATCGTCGGGAGCAAATTGGCGCCGCAAGTGTGCGTACTTGGTGCCGATGGTCAGTGCGGTGCGGGTTGCCGCACCAGCGGCCGCACCGACTGTCACGCGGCCGCGCACGAGGGCACCGAGCATCGTGAAAAACCGTGCATTGGGGCTGCCAATATCGCTGCTGTACTCGCCAGCGGCCGAGACATCTGCGAAACGGTTAAGCAGGTTCTCCCGCGGCACGCGGTAATGGTCGAACATGAGAGTGCCGTTGTCCACGCCCAAGAGGCCACCTTTGGTGCCGTGGTCGCCAATCGCAACCCCGTCGACAGGCGAACCGTCATCATTGCGGATCCGGGCAACAATGCAGTGCACACCATGGGATTCTTCTTGTCCTGGTGTGTAGAGCTGGCAAAAAACCGCAGCCCAGCGCCCATCGCGCGCGGCGTTGCCCAAAAACCATTTCTCAGAGGAAGCTGTCGGCGAATTGAGGATGAATTCTTCCGTCTCGGGGTCGTAATGTGCCGTGGTTTCGAGTGATTGCACGTCCGAGCCGTGGCCGCGTTCGGTCATCGCAAAGCAGCCGAGAGCCCGCAGCTCAATGAGGTCACGCACCAACTCGCTGTGACGCTCAGTCCCCAGATTGCTGACAGCGCCGCCGAAAAGGCCCCACTGCACTCCGGACTTCACCATCAACGACAAGTCGGTGTGGCCGAGCATTTCAATCCCGGAGAGTGTCCCGCCGGTATCTCCTGTGCCTCCCTGGTCAGTGCGGAAAGCACCATAGGGCATGCCGGTCTTAAGCACCTTGGACAACGCCTCGGTGGTGTGCTGCCTGGCCTCCTCCACGGTCAGCCCAGAGGTGGGCCGCAGGGTGGGGTCTTCTAAAAGGGCGCGGACATCCGCGCGCGCCTCGGGGAAATAGCCGTCCAGGACCTTTTGCAGTGCGCGTGCCACTTCCGGTTCCGGACGGGAGGGGAGTGTCTTCGGAGCGTCGGTCGAGCGCCGGCGGGGGATTCGCGTGGAGCTGGAAGAATTCTGTGCCATAACCCAACGTTAATGGGATATCTGGGGCTTGTCAGTCGCTTTCGACTGAGAAACTCATGAGGAAATCGGGACCGAGGAAAGAGAAAGCGGGTTATCGGGAGAAAAAGAAGGTGGAAACGCAAAAGCCGTCGTCAAGCAAATGCTGCGTTGTGCAATGCTTGACGACGGCTTGCGTAATCAGACCCTCGGTGGGGCAGATCCCTTAGCTGTGGGAACTAGACGCGCGACTTAACTTCGTCGAGGTTAGTTTCCGGGTGCTCGATCAGGTCTCGGTCTTCGAGACCCTTCGGCAGCAGGAACAGGGCAATCAGTGCCGGGATAGCCATGGCCATCAGGTAGACGGAGATGTAGAACGGGTTGCCGGTGGCGTCCATGATCATCTGGGCAATCATCGGAGCGAATGCGCCACCGAGGACGGCGCCGATGGCGTAAGCGATGGAAGCGCCCGAGTAGCGGACCTCAGCCGGGAACATCTCGGAGTACATGGCTGGCTGCGGGCCGAAGGTCAGGGCCAGTGGCAGGGTGAGAACTGCGACGGTCATGATGTACAGGAACGGACCCTGGTCCAGGATGCTCCACATGACGGCCTCCCAAATCATAATCACGACGTAGCCGATGATGAAGGTCTTAGCGCGGCCGATGCGGTCGGACCAAGCACCGGCGATGAACATGAAGATGGTCCAGCAAATACCAGCGACGAGAGTACCGGTCCATGCGACGGTTGCGGGGTAGCCCAGTGTCTTCTGTGCGTAAGCGCCGAAGAATGCGATCACGAGGTAACCGGTAGCCTGCTGAGCAGCGAAGATCAGAGCACCCTGGATGACCTTGCCCCAGTGGTTGCGGAAGAGCTCCGGCAGCGGAGCGGAACGCTCGGCAGACTCAGTCTGCATAGCCTGGAAGACCGGGGACTCGTCAACGGAACGGCGAATCATGTAACCGATCAGAACCAAGATGAAGGACAGCAGGAACGGCACACGCCAGCCCCAGTCCATGTAGGCTTCCTCGCCGACGATTGCCATAACAATCAGCATGGTGCCGGTCGCGAGGGTCAGACCCAGCGGAACACCGGCCTGCGGGAATGCGCCGTAGAGACCGCGCTTTTCCTTCGGTGCGTACTCCACGGACATCAGGGCTGCACCGCCCCATTCACCGCCAGCGGAAATACCCTGGAAAACACGGAGGAGAACCAGCAGGATAGGTGCGGCGATGCCGATTGATTCATAGGTCGGTAGCAGGCCGATGCAGAAAGTAGCCGCACCCATGCCGATGAGGGTGAAGACCAGAATCATCTTGCGGCCGTAACGGTCACCGATATGGCCAGCGACGATCGCGCCAAGCGGGCGGAAGAGGAAGGAAATACCCAGGGTTGCCCAAGCGAGGACCTGGGCCACCTGTGGATTCGACTGTGCAGCAGGCTCGATGAAGTGCGGAGCAAGCACGATAGCTGCGGCCTGAGCGTAAATCAGGAAGTCATAAAACTCGATGGTCGTACCCACGAGAGTTCCCGTGAGCACCTGACGGCGCTGCTTGGGATCATTCGCGATGATCGAAGTAGTCATAAAAAAACAAGACTTTCTTTACATACCCGTCCGCACGGCCATCGAGGACCTTGGTGATCTCAGCGGTCGCGCAGAAATCGCCCCAGGTTTTTCTCAGCCAGCGTTTGGGGAATGGACAGATTGTTTGACGGTGTCGAATTCTTACACAGCCAGACCGGTAGCGACCAGCGTTTGAACTTCAGCGAGCGGTGACAAAAAGTGAACAACGGGGGTAATGGGGGTCGGTGAATGGCGGTAGATTTCCTTTGTTTGTGACCGATTTATTTATACGCATGCCTGAAAAAGGCGGATTCGGGGGTGTGCAAAGGGGGTGGGTTGGGCACTACTTAACGACGGGTTGTTTCTGGATCGATTTGCGCGACCTGGCGGCCGTCTATGTGCGAGATTGTCTTAAATAGGGGAAATCTGCGTTTTATGGCTGTTCGACTACCCCCACATTGAACTAATTTGTAATTATATATTCAGAAGTTGTGTGAATGGTGTGGCAAAAGTGGCTCAAGATACAGAAGAAGTAACGGAACAATAACGATGTAGTGTCGAAAAGGGCACTGCCCCCGGATGGGGCAGGGAAACAAGGTTGGCAACAAGTCACCCCGAGACGGGGGTGTGGGCCCCAGGTTTCAGGGGCATTTTGGGGCGGTGGTAGCGCCAAGCGCCGAAACCACCCCGACACATCTTTTGTGGTTAGCCCCCGTAACTCAATTTCCACCATTGCGCGTAAGGCGCTGGGGACCGTCGTAAAGTAAACGACATGTCTTCTCACGCAGGAACTAACGGCAATGAAAATGAGGTACCTCACGGCAGGGCCAAATCCAATAAGGGCACGCCGCTGTGGTTGCTTGCCGCAATTGCAGTTTTCGCCGTCGCGTGGGGTGGCAACGAATTCACGCCGCTGATGGTGATGTACCGCGAAAATGCCGACCTGGCGCCGGTGTTTATTGACCTTCTATTGCTGGTCTACGCCCTCGGTATCGCGCCGGCACTGCTGATTTCCGGCCCAATCTCGGACCGTATCGGCCGTAAGCCGGTGATGCTCGCCGCGCCGGTTCTCTCGATTCTGGGGTCGACTCTTATTGCGTTGGGCGAGACTACCGCCCCGCTTATTCTCACTGGTCGCTTTATCTCTGGCTTGGCAGTCGGCATTGTCATGGCCGTGGGCGGCTCGTGGGTAAAAGAGCTCTCTGATCCGCGCTTTGACCCCAAGGCCAAGTCAACCTCGGGTGCGAAGCGTCAGTCCATGGCGCTGACCTTGGGCTTTGGTCTGGGTGCGGGAATTGCCGGCACGCTGGCGCAGTTCGCACCGCTGCCGGGGCAGCTGGCTTATATCATCCACATCCTGATTTCTATCCCGACAATCTTCGGTCTGTTGGCCGTGCCGGAGACCCGCCAGTCGCCGCACCTGGGCGGCAGTAATGCTCCGCGCGAGACCCTCTGGGAGTCTCTACGTACCCCATCGGTAACTAACCGTCGCTTCCTGCTCGTCGCCGCGATGGGAGCGCCGTGGGTCTTCGGTGCAGCCGGTGTTGCCTACGCAATCATTCCGTCTCTGCTTCAGGACCACGTCTCCCAGCCAGTGTTCTACTCCGCGATGGTCACACTGTTTGCGCTGCTCTGCGGTTTTGGTATTCAGCAGATTGGTCCCCGCTTTGTGACCGAGCACAACGCCCGCGGTTCGCTAATCGCAATTGGCATTGTGGTTATCGGTATGGGCTTGGCGGCCTGGATGTCCACCAACCCCACCGCAGTGACGGCGTTCATTGCAGCGCTGGTGTTGGGTGCCGGCTACGGTCTGTCCATGTTTACCGGCCTCAACGAGGTACAGCGCATCGCTGGCCCGCGCGATATGGCTGGTCTGACCGGTATCTTCTACTGTCTGACCTACATCGGCTTCGCATTCCCGGCAATTCTGACCAAGCTCTCCGAGTCCATCTCCTGGATGACCTACCCGGTCATGCTCGGTGGCGGTATGGTCATCGCCATCTTGATGGGCTTGGTTATTTTCTTCAATTCCACTGTCAACCTGCCACAGCGCGCTGAGTAATCTCGCATTCCTCGGAAGACTAATCAACCCCGTCAATGTGAGGTTGGCACACGTATAAGCGGTTTTCCTTACTAAGCGCCTATAGTTCTTCCTATGGAGAAGCACAAGAACGAATCACCGGCCACCGCGATGACAGAATCGTCGGCAAGCGCGAAACCGCGCGCGCTGGTGACGGGCGGTGCGGGATTTATCGGTTCGACGCTGGTTGACCGGTTGCTGGCCGAAGGATACGCGGTCACGGCGCTGGACGATCTCTCCCACGGAAAGCTGGAAAACCTCCAGCAGGCATCGCTTAACGACGACTTTGAGTTCATAACCGCCGATGTGCTGGAGGTGGACTGGGACGAGCTGCTCGAGCAAAGCGGCCCGGAGGTTATTTTCCACCTCGCAGCGCAGATTGATGTTCGGATTTCCGTGGCCGACCCGGTGCGAGATGCGACGCTGAACATCATTGGCACAATCAAACTTGCCGATGCGGCCCGAAAGCACGGTGTCCGCAAGGTTGTGTTTACATCTTCGGGCGGTTCCATCTACGGCACGCCGGAGGAGCTTCCGGTGACGGAAAACGTGCCGGTCAATCCGATGAGCCCCTATGCCGCCTCAAAGGCAACGGGCGAACTGTACTTGAATATGTTCCGCAATCTTTACGGGCTCGAATGCTCGCACATCGCGCCGGCGAATGTGTACGGCCCGCGGCAGGATCCGCACGGCGAGGCCGGTGTGGTTGCTATTTTCGCCCAGCGACTGCTGGCGGGAGAGCCAACCAAGGTATTCGGTGACGGAGGAAATACCCGCGACTATGTCTATGTCGACGATGTGGTGGATGCTTTCTACCGCGCATCCGGCGAGGTCGGTGGTGGAATGCGCTTTAATATTGGCACCGGCGTAGAAACCTCGGATCGGCAGCTGCACTCGTTGGTGGCGCAGGCTGCGGATGCCGAGGATAATCCAGAGTTTGCACCGCCGCGCACTGGTGATGTGGCGCGGTCGGCGTTGGATCCCACGCGGGCGCGTGAGGTACTCGGCTGGGAGCCAGCTATGAGTATTCAGGAAGGTGTTGCTCGTACTGTGGAGTACTTCCGGAATCAGGGCTAGCGCAGCTTACGCGGGCGGCTTCGCGCAGTCGTCCGCGTAGGTTAGCCGTGAGTCAGCCAGGTTACTTGCCAGCTTCCTCCGCGCGCTTGGCGTGGATGAGAGCCAGCTCGATATTGTCCTCGAACACGTCGAGAGGCTGTGCGCCCGAGACGAACTGAGTACCAACGAGGAAGCCCGGAGTACCGGAAATGCCCAGCATGGAACCGAACTGGGTGGCATTCTCGACCGCCTCGGTCCACTTGCCGTCCTTAAGCTCCTTTTCAAAGCGCTTCATGTCCGGCACACCGGCCTCACGAGCGACGGCAATCAGTTCCTTTTCAGTGAACTCCGGGTGGCCCTGGCCCTTTTCGCCGGCCTTCTTAAACAGCGCACGGGAGAACTCCCAGAACTTGCCCTGAGCTGCCGCGGCACGGCCGGCCTCAGCGTCCTTGATGGCCTTCTCACCATTGATGGCCATATCGTTCCACTCCAGGCGGACCAGTCCCTCATTGACGTACTTTTCCACGAGGGCAGACTCGGTTTCGTTTGCGAACTTCGCGCAGAACGGGCATTCGAAGTCCGAGTAGATTGAGATTACGACCGGCGCATCCACTGCACCGAGAGCAAAAGGATCATTTTCATTGCGGCGGTGGACATTGTCCATATCCTCCGGGGACTTTAGCTGCGCTCCCGCCTTTGGGCCGTAGATGCTGGCGTCGAAAGAGCCATTCGGGCCAGGTACAGGCGCAATTTCCCCCTTGCCTGGTGCAACGCCCGCCATGTTGACGGTGCTCACGCCGTTGAAGTTAGCCGAACGCGAGCCAGCGAAGAAGCCCGCTGCGCCGACAACGATCAATGCGACGACAGCTAGCGCCCATGCGGCGTTCGGAATCGAGTACCACGACTTGGTTTTTCCATCACTGTCGGCAGACCAGGACTCCAAGTCCTGCTCAGTGGGTACCGGCTGAGAAGCCTGCTGGGGTTCCTGCAGTGTCTCCTGACGTGCTTCATCGGCCGATGGCTGCTGCGAATCGCCGCTATGGTCAGCGGCGATGTTGTCCTTATTTTCTTCGCTCATGGCTTCTATGGAACCACAGCCTCAGATTCACATGCGCTTAGCGTGCCGACTAGTCGGACGGAGCGTTGTTCTCGACGTTTGTCGCGCTGTCTTTTTGGCTGCTGCTCTGGCTGCCCGAAATCACAATTTCTTCTTCCGGACGCACAGCGGTCTTCAAGGCCACTGCACGAGCCAGTCGTGCGTAGCGTAGCTCCTGTTCGCGGAAGCGAATGTAGGACGACACCGTGGTAAACACGAACGCCAACACCAGTACGTAGAGCAGCAAATCGGTGCCCCGGGTCACACCAATCCAGTTGGCCACCACGGTCAGATCGTCGGGACGCACGATTGCCCACAGACACGCGATGACGAAAACGACGAATCCCAGTTTCACGCCCGCCTTGGCGCGCGCTTTACGACGGTTAGCGACGAAGTAAGCGACCAGGCCCACCATCGCCAGCAGCAAAATAATTTGAACGATGGATGCGGTCATGGCAGCCTCTTCGAAATCAGGGAGTCGGCAAGGATATTGACACCGTTGAACAAGGATTGCCCTTTGGACATGGAGTATTCCGTGTAGAGGATATCCACCGGCTGCTCAGCGGTACGCCAACCTCTGTTGTCCATGACCTCGACAAATTCGGAGGCATGGCTCATACCGTTCATGCGCAGGTTCAGTTGCTCTGCCACCGTGCGGTTGAAGGCGCGCAGGCCGTTGTGGGCGTCGGTAAGACCGAGCCGGCGCGTGCGTGGTGACAACATGACCACCGTCTTGAGGACAATTCGCTTAATCAGCGGCACCTGGTCATCTTCGGCGCGAGGGCGGCCGAAACGGGTCCCCACAATGATGTCGATTGGTTCGCTGCGCAGTCGCTGCACCATGGCGACTACGTCCTTGACCTGGTGCTGGCCATCGGCGTCGAAGGTGACAAAGTACTTCGAGCCAGCCTGCGCGCGAGCGTATTCCACGCCGGTCTGGATAGCCGCCCCTTGACCCAAATTGACAGGGTGGTTGACCAGGTGAGCGCCAGCCCTGTGGATCTCCAGGCTGGAGTTATCCGAAGAGCCGTCGTTGACCGCGACAATGTTGGGGAAGGTCTCGCGAGCGTGCTCGAGAACCTCACGAATAACCTGGCCCTCGTTGTAGCACGGCACAATCAGCCAGGTGTCCGAGAAATCCATGTTGTCAGTCATCGCTCCGAAGCCTACCGCACAAACAATCGTCGATACGCGCGTGACATGAGCTGAGTTGGCAAAAGTCGGAAAAGTGTCCGCACCGCCAAGTTAAACACCGCCCGCGGCCTGGAAATCAGCCCCTCAGCTACCAGCGTGCGCTGGAGCTGACGTTCACCGCGGATGATGCCGCGCGAGGTTCGCCGCTCGAACATGCCGTCGGCGCGGAAGTACACCAGCGGCTCGGGCAGATTCTTAAACTTCGCGCCAGCGGCCATGAGGCGCACCCAGAGGTCGTAGTCCTCCATCAGACGGATGTCGCGATACCCGCCGACCTCACGCACCTTCGCCGTGCGCAGCATCGAGGAGGGGTTATTTACAGGCGAATTGATCTTGATATAACGCGCAATTTCGGCGTGCGTCTGCGGCAGAGTCCGCACGCGCACCACATTGTTCGGCGTGCCCTCGAACTCCGCCATTGCACTGCCCAATACATCCAACTCCGGGTCAGCGGTCAGCGTGTCCCACTGCTTTTCAAATCGGTCCGCACGCGCAATATCGTCCGCATCCAGCCGCGCCACCCATGGGGTCTCCACCAGCTGAAGACCCGCCTGCGAAGCCACTCCCGAGCCGCCATTTTCCGCACAACGCAGCACGGTCATCTCCGAATGCGCCTGCTCATGCTTGACGACGACCCGGTCGAGTTCCTGCCCAATCGGGCCATCGATGACCACAATGACGTGCGCGGCCGGACGCGTCTGGTTCCACAGCGACTGCAGCGCAGTATCGAGCTGGTCGGGGACGACGCGGTGGTAGACGGTCATGAGAACCGTGAGGTCAGTGATGGTGGACATGTGAGTCTCGAACCTTGGGAGTTGCAGGGAGATATGGACGGTGCTTTTTGGGACGGCATCGGATGCGGGTGGTGTTATTCCACCGCAAAAGCCTCCGATACGGCTGACCTGGCAGCACGTGGGGAAAGTGTGCGCAGCGCAAGCAGGTGAATGGCAACACCTACTGCAGAGCCTACGGCGATAGCGGCGACCGTGCGTACCGACAGGTGCCCAGGGAGGAAAAGAATGGCAACGGCGATCGTGGTCGCAGCCAACCAACCGATCAGATACATATGGTGCTTCTCCACTGCCAAGGTGACCGAGCCGGTAATCATCAACATGGCGGTCAACGTCGCACCGAGCGTCAGCGCCGCGAGCACCGGCCCGGACACGTGATAGCTATCGTCCAGGATGAGAGTCATGATCCACGGGCCGATGAGCCATGCCAGGCCCGCCCCGAAGGTGCCGAAAGCAGCCAGCGCCCCCAACGGCTTGGCCAGCGCTGCCAGCACGCCCTCGGAGCGATGCCGGACAAAGCTCACAATGATGGCGTTTTGGAACTTCTCCAAGGGCATGAGCAGCGGAGCGCGGGTCAGCGTTACGGCGTAGGCGATTCCCGCAATGGTCACTGCTGCGGTGAAGTTGTTGGCATGCGGCGGGGTAAGTGACTCGGCTATCCCGGCGCCAGTGGTGACCGCTTCGCCGGCAATCTTGACGATTGTCGGAAAACCTGTGACCAGCACAGCAGATGCGCCAGATGCGCCCATGGCCGTGACCATGAGAGTGATGAAGCGGCGCACCGGGACGTCGGCACGCGCGAACATGACCGAGCGGGTTGCCGAGGAAAACAGCGCGAGAATAAGCCAACTGACTGTCCCGAACACCGTAATAATCAGCCAGGCCAGCAGACCCCAGCCGAAGTACCAGGCGACGAGTGCCAGTGCTACGCGCACGAGAATGTCGATCATGATTAGGGCGGCGTAGGGGCCCCACAGCTGGCGGCCGCTGAGCAGACCCGAGGTGGTGGCCTGCATCGAGTACAGAGCAAGGCCAGAGGCCATGAGCAGAATTGCAGTGCCGGCGTCATCCTGCACGACCAGTGGGGCCCACAGCGGACCCGTCACTGCCATGGTGATGAAAGTAACTGCGGCGACGCCCAGCGAAACCGTGATGGGACGAGCGCCGAGAGTTTGACCCGTTTCGGTAGCTGTCTGCTCCTGTTCCTGCTCCGGCTTCTGCTCTGGGGTCTGTTCACGGGGCCGCTCCCGCTTCCGCTCCCGCGATTCCGCAGCACCGATTGCGCGCGTGGTCTCCTGCATCAGCCCGCCGAGAACACCCGTGAGCGCGAAGAAAAGCCCCCAGAACGCCACGAACTGCAGGTTTACCGCATTGGGAAGTGCGCGGGCCGAGATAATCAGCACCGCGAAGCTGCCTATCGCCGCGACAATCGTGGCCAGCGACAACCATTTGAAACCGGACATTGACGTGCCTCTAGCTCTCTAGTCCTTGGCCTTCGAGTAGCCGAGCTTTTCAAACTGAGCGGCCAGTTCCTCATCCACGATTGGAGCACCATTATCGTCGATGCCCTGGTCAGCAGGGGAGCGCGTCGGATCAGTGGGGAAGTCCGGCAAGGAGCTGCGTGACAGCCAGGAGTCAAAGATGACATCCAGGTGCGAGGTGGTGATGCCACGCTCGCGGCATACACGGTTGGCCAGTGCGCGGAAGTCCACTGCATCGACCACACTGTGGCGGTTGGTGGTGGTCCACTTGTGCACCAGGTCGAAGAACACCTCGTCGCCCAGCAGCAGACGCAGAGCGTGCACAGTCAGCGCGCCGCGCTTGTACAGACGGTCGTCGAACATCAGCTTTGGCCCTGGGTTGGCGATGACGATGTCCTGCTCTTCCTCAAGCAGATCCAGGTAGTGCTTGCGGGCGTGCACATCCGCGCTGGCACCACCGCTGACCTCGGACCACACCCACTCGGAGTAGCAGGCAAACCCTTCGTTGAGCCAGATATCGCGCCACTGCGAAATGCCGACACTGTTGCCAAACCACTGGTGCGATAACTCGTGGGCAATCAGTCGATTCCACGTGTCCTTGCCGTCGGCGTGGTTGGCTCCGAAGATGGACAGACCCTGTGCCTCGATGGGGATCTCCAGGTCGTCTTCACAAATGACCACCTGGTAGGCACGGAAGGGGTAAGGGCCAAAGAGCTTGGCGAATTCATCGAGCATGCGTCCCTGGTCGCGGAAGTCGTGGCGGGCATTTGCCACCAACTCAGAGGGCACCCAGGCCACTACGGTCGAGGTCTGGCACGGCAGCTCGACCTTCTTAAACTGGCCGACATTGATGGTGGCCAAGTAGGAGGCCATGGGCTCCTCGGTGACAAACCGCCAGCGGCGGCGCGATCCGCCCACGTTCACCGGAGCGTCGGCAAGCCCTGGTGCGACGACCTCGTAGGGAGCGTCGGTGACCATCGTGAACTCGTAAAATGCCTTGACCTCGGGATCGTCATCGCAGGGGTACCACGACGCCGCGCCCACCGGCTGCGATGCCACGAGTGCACCGTTTTCGAGTTCCTCCCAGCCAATTTCGCCCCACTTCGAGCGCACCGGACGTGGCGTGCCCGAGTAAGTCACAATCAGCCGCAGCGTCTCGTCGGGAGCCAACTCGCGGTCAAAGGTGACGCGCAGCTTGCGTCCCGAATGGCGCCAGCGCTTTACATCGATTGAGTGTGCCTGCGAATCGGAAATCGCATCCACCGAATCGACCCCCAGCGCATCCGCAAAGTCGAGCGTGATGTGTGAGGTCCAAGCATTGATTTCGATATGCAGAGTCGCCGTCGCCTTCAGACGATTCGGCCCGACCCGATAATCGAGGTCCAGCTCGTATTTGTTCACCCGGAAACCCAGGTTGAACGCAATACCGGTATAAGGATTAGTGAAATCAGCGCTACTCACGGCTGTTACCTTACTTGAGCTTGTTCCACAGCCACGTAGATATGAGTGCCTCGACGAACGCGACCTGCGAATTATCCGCCGCGCCCGCGTGCCCGCCCTCTGTGTTTTCGTGATAGTCCACCGGCTGTCCCGCTTCCTCCAGCAGCCACGCCAGGCTCCGCGCATGCGCTGGGTGGACGCGGTCGTCCCTGGTAGACGTCGTAATCAACGCTGGTGGGTAGGCGCGCTGCTCTCGCTTGACGACGCGCTGGACCGGCGAATACTGCGCAATCGCAGCCCGCTCGGTGGGGTCGTCCGGGTTTCCATATTCGGCCATCCAGGAGGCTCCCGCGGACAGCTTGTGATAGCGCATCATGTCCGCCAGTGGCACCTGGGACACCACTGCGCCCACCAACTCCGGGTAGGAGGTTAGGCAGACAGCGGTCAGCAGCCCGCCGTTGGAACCACCGCGCACGCCCAGCTGCTCGCGCGTGCAGTAGCCGCGTTCAACCAGGTCGCGCAGCACGGCCTGATGATCCTCATAGACCCTCATCCGCTCAGTCTTGACCACCGAGGAGTGCCAGGTCGGGCCGAATTCGCCACCGCCACGCAGGTTGGCCTCCACGAAGTATCCGCCCCGCTCGAGCCAGGTCAGGCCACGAATCGCCGAGTACTGCGGGACCAGTGAGACCTCGAAACCGCCGTAGGCGTGCACGAGGGTAGGGGCTGGGTTCGGAGTGGGCGTGGCTGTGGTTGTCTCTGCACTAGCGCCTGTGTCAGCACTTGCACCAGCGCCCGCGCTGAAGCGGCCGGTGATGCGATACGGAATCCGTGTGCCATCGGCCGAAGTCGCCCAGTGCTGCCGCGTCTCCATCCCCTCACTGTCGAAGAGCGCCGGAGCACGCCGCACTTCCGTGAGCGGGCTGCCGACCTGCCCGTACCAGAGGGTTGCCGGCTGCGTTGCCGAGGTCGAAACCAACCAGATCTCATCGTCGCGTTCAGAGGCTGTATCAATCACGCTCACAGTAGCTTGCGCAGGTAACTCGCCGAAAGCCTCCACCGGCTCCCACGAGCCCTCCCGCAACACGACCAACTTCGTCGCCACATCCTCCAACAGCGTCAACACCAGGAAGTTCTTCGTCCACGCCAGCTGCTGGAACGAGGTGTGCGCATCAGGGGTGAAAATCACCTCCACCTCACGCGAGCCCGCCAGCCACTTTTCGAGCTCCACAACGGCCACGCCACCAGCCGGAATGCCATTGAACTCCGTGCGCGGCATCAGCACCAGCCACTGCCTATGGACACTCGTGCGACAGTCCTGCGGTACCTCCAGGATCTGCAGGGAAAAGTCCCCATTCTGCTGCGCCGCCAACTTGCCCGGACGCTCCGCTGCCACGAACCGCTGCGAATTATAAAAATCATGCGCACGCTCGACAAACAGCCGCTCAAAACCCTCCGTCGCGTCGAACCAGCCGCCCACGGCCACATCATCACTGTGGCCTGAGAAAATCACATCCGCGCTTGACGACGGCATGCCGCGCCGCCACCGACGCACCTGCCGCGGGTAGCCCGAATCCGTCAGTGACCCCGGACCAAAGTCACTGCCAACGAGAATTTCGTCACGACCCAACCAACAGACATCGGACTTCGCCTCCGGGAGGTAGAACGGCTCATCCTCCACAAAAGTGCAGTTGACGAGGTCAAACTCCCGCACCATAGTGGCATCGGCGCCGCCGCGAGAGAGCAGAATCAACGCGCGGTCATACTCCGGATAACGGCACACCGTGCCCTTCCAGACCCAGTTTTCTCCCTCGGCTTTCGCCAGCGCATCGAGGTCGATGAGAGTTTCCCACTCGGTCGCCTGCGGATCTTCCTGGCCAGCCAGATAGCTCTGCAACGAGGTGCGCCGCCACAGGCCCCGCGGATGCTCGGCATCCCGCCAGAAGTTATAGAGGTACTCGCCGCGCCGCACCGGGTATGCGATCCGGGCATCGGTGTTGAGCGCAGCCAGGATGCGTTGTTCCAGGTTGGTGCGGTCGCTGGTGTCGTCGGCAAGCGAATCGACACCTGCGACGGTGGCCTTCGACTGCGCGCGAGCCCACGCCAGCGCCTGGGAGCCGTCGATATCGTCCAGCCAATCGGGGACAAGATCAGTGGAGAGGAAGGAGAAATCGTTGCCCAAGTCGGTGTCCGTGTCGGTGCCCATGCCCACCACCGTAGCCGACCGCAGTAGGTAAAACCGGGACTCGCGCGTGAAGTAAAGACAAGTCGTGCGTAGACTTGTGCACGTGGCTGAACATTTTGATCTTGTAGTACTCGGCGGCGGTCCTGGCGGATACGTCGCAGCAATCCGTGCATCCCAGCTGGGTCTGAAGACCGCTGTGGTGGAGAAGCAATACTGGGGCGGTGTCTGCCTCAACGTTGGCTGTATTCCATCCAAGTCTCTGTTGAAGAACGCCGAGGTGGCGCACATTTTCAACCATGAGGCTAAGACCTTCGGTATCTCCGGCGATGTCTCCTTTGACTTCGGTGCCGCACACGCGCGTTCGCGCAAGGTGTCCGCGGGCATCGTCAAGGGCGTTCATTTCCTGATGAAGAAGAACAAGATCACCGAAATCAACGGTTTCGGTGAATTCACCGGCCCGACCTCCATGGCCATCACTGATGGCGATGACAAGGGCAAGGAAATTACCTTCGACAAGGCGATTATTGCAACCGGCTCTGTCGTCCGTTCCCTGCCGGGCGTTGAGGTCGGCGGCAACATCGTTTCCTACGAAGAGCAGATTCTCTCCGACGAGCTGCCGGACTCCATGGTTATCGTCGGTGCTGGCGCCATCGGTATGGAGTTCGCATACGTCTTGGCTAACTACGGCGTGGATGTCACCATCGTCGAGTTCATGGACAACGTTCTGCCGAACGAGGACGCAGACGTCTCCAAGGTTATTGCCAAGGAATACAAGAAGCTGGGCGTCAAGCTCATGACCGGGCACAAGACCACCTCCATCGTGGACAATGGTGACTCGGTTGAGGTCAAGGTCGAGGCCAAGGATGGTGGCGACGAGCAGACTCTGACCGTCGACCGCGTTATGGTCTCCATCGGCTTCGCACCGCGCACCGAGGGCATCGGCCTGGACAAGGCCGGTGTTGAGCTGGGCGAGCGCGGCGAGATTGTCATCGACGAGTACATGCGCACCAACGTCGACAACATCTACGCCATCGGCGACGTCACCATGAAGCTGCAGCTGGCACACGTCGCTGAGGCACAGGGCGTTATCGCAGCTGAGCACATGGTGGGTCACGAGACCGAGACCATCCCGGACTACAACATGATGCCGCGCGCAACCTTCTGTAACCCGCAGGTTGGTTCCTTCGGTAAGACCGAGGCGCAGGCCAAGAAGTGGGCAGAGGAGAACGGCCGCGAGATTAAGGTCTCCACCTTCCCGTTCTCTGCAAACGGTAAGGCCCAGGGTCTGGCGGAGCCGGCTGGTTTCGTGAAGCTCATTGCAGATGCCGAATACGGCGAGCTGCTGGGTGGCCACATGGTGGGCGCCAACGTTTCCGAGCTCATGCCGCAGCTGGTCCTGGCTGAGAAGTACGAGCTGACCACTGAGGAAATCGGCCGCGCCGTCCACATTCACCCGACCATGTCCGAGGCTATGAAGGAAGCAGCTGAGGGCGTTATGGGCAAGATGATCAACCTGTAAGAGGTTGTGGCTTTGGCCTGGGGCCAGTTTTCGCTGGTCCTGGCTCTCACCGGGCTGGTCCCGGCTCAGGCAGATACGAGTTAGTGCTTAAGTTTATGACAGTTTGACCGTGAAAATCGGTGCGAAAGTGTCATAAACTTAAGCACTTTCTTTTTGGGGTCTTCCTTTTTTGGGGCATCCTGCGCGAACCAAGCCCCCCGCAAACAGGCCGGCCCTGCGCCCGTCGTAAAGCGAACTAGTACGGCGAGACGGTGGAGCGGTGCATGTTGATGTCGATATCGCGATGGATCGGCGGGAACGCGCGCTGCGGACAGGCCTCGCGGGAGCAGACCCTGCAGCCGGCACCGATTGGAGTGGCGGCGTCGAGGTCCGCGAGATCGAGACCATCGGCGTACACGGTGCGCTCAGCGTGACGGGCCTCGCAGCCCAAACCGATGGCAAAAACCTTACCTGGCTTGCCGAAACGTGCCGCGTGATGCTCCACGGTCCGCGAGATCCACATGTACGGCCGACCATCCGGCATGAGCGCGACCTGCCGCATGACTTTGCCGGGGTAGGAGAAAGTCTCGTAGACGTTCCACAGCGGGCAGGTACCGCCCGAATGCGTGAAGTGGAAGCCCGTGGCGGATTGACGTTTGGACATGTTGCCCGCGCGGTCGACGCGCACGAATGTCCACGGGATGCCGCGCAAGCTGGGGCGTTGCATCGTGGACAATCGGTGGCAGATGGTCTCGTAGCCGACACCGTAAGTGCGCGACAACAGCTCGATGTCGTAGCGCTTCGACTCAGCCATCGCATGGAACGACTCATACGGCAGAATCAGCGCCGCCGCGTAATACGTCGCGACTCCGCGCTGCGCCAGCTTCCGCGACTCCTCCGACATGAAATGCCCGGACGCGACGGCCTCGGAAATGGTCTCGCCCTGCTCCAAAAACCCCAGCTCCGTGGCCATGCGGAAGGCCCGCTGTCCCGGCGAGAGGTGCCGCGCGAGGTAGAGCGTCTTCGTCCGCCGATCAAGGCTGTGCTGCACATCGCCTAACGACGATTCCAGCGCAATCCGAATCCCATGGTCGTTGGACAGCCTGTCGGCCAGCACAGAGACCACATCGGTGGTCTCGTCGGTGATGCGCAGCTCGCGGGCCAGCTCCTCAGCGGCGGTGTCGACCGAAGCGATGTAGTTCTGGCGGGCGTAGAAGTAGTCGCGGACCTCCTCATGAGGCATGGTCAGCGCCTGTGAACCGGAGGCGGTGTCGGTGCTGTTGCCGAAGTTGCGCTCCTCGGTGGCCAGAGAGAGTTTGTCCGTGACGTTGCGGTAGCGGCGGTGAATGTCCACCATGATGCGGGCGATATCAGGGTGGTCGCGAACCATTTCCGAGATCTCCTGCAGATCCATGGGAGACTTAGCGATCTCCTTGTCCATTACCACGTCCTGGACCTCAGCGAGGAGGCGGGAGTCGTCATCTCGGGAGAAGAAAGTCGCGTCAACGCCGAATGTGTCCGTGATGCGGAGCAGCACGGGCACAGTCAGCGGGCGGACGTCGTGCTCAATCTGGTTGACGTAACTAGCCGAGAGGCCCAACGCCTGTGCGAGCGCAGCCTGGCTGAGGTCGCGCTCGCGGCGTAGCTGGCGGAGGCGGGATCCGACATAGGTTTTCGACATACTGCCCAGCATATCGCGGGCTTTGCTGAACTTGTGTAGAAAACCGTTGCAACCTTTGCTTACGTGTGTAGGTGCTGAGGTTCTCAGGCACGCTTCACGACGGCCCGGAGTCGACACGTCGATGAACACACAAAAACACCCAGCGAGGGCTGTAAGTGCAACCCTCGCTGGGTGTTGAAGTTAGGTCCTTGACCTAAGCCCTAAGTCGAGTGACTTAGAACTGACCCTCCTCGGTGGAGCCCTTCAGGGCGGTGGTGGAGGAGTTCGGGTCGACGGTGGTGGCGATGCGGTCGAAGTAGCCAGCGCCAACCTCGCGCTGGTGCTTGACAGCGGTGAAGCCGCGCTTCTCGGCAGCCTCGAACTCGCGGTTCTGCAGGTCGACGAATGCGGACATCTGCTCGCGAGCGTAGCCGTAAGCCAGGTCGAACATGCCGTAGTTCAGGGCGTGGAAGCCAGCCAGGGTGATGAACTGGAACTTGAAGCCCATCTTGCCCAGCTCGTTCTGGAACTTGGCGATCTCGTCCTTCTCGAGGTGAGCGGACCAGTTGAAGGACGGGGAGCAGTTGTAAGCCAGGAGCTGGTCCGGGTACTCAGCCTTGACGCCCTCAGCGAACTTCTTAGCCAGCTCGAGGTCCGGAGTACCGGTCTCCATCCAGATCATGTCAGCGTACGGAGCGTAGGACTTTGCACGCTCGATGCACGGCTCCAGGCCGTTCTGGACGTGGTAGAAGCCCTCGGAGGTGCGGTCACCGGTGATGAACTTCTGGTCGCGCTCATCAACATCGGAGGTGATGAGGGTAGCGGCCTCAGCGTCGGTGCGGGCGATGATGACGGTCGGGGTGTTGGAGACGTCAGCAGCCAGGCGAGCAGAGGTCAGGGTGCGGATGTGCTGCTGGGTCGGGATCAGGACCTTGCCGCCCAGGTGGCCACACTTCTTCTCAGAAGCGAGCTGGTCCTCCCAGTGGGTACCAGCGGCACCAGCGTTGATCATAGCCTTCTGCAGCTCGTAGACGTTCAGAGCGCCACCGAAGCCAGCCTCACCGTCAGCGACGATTGGCAGCAGCCAGTTGTCGACGGAGTCGTCGCCCTCGATACGAGCGATCTCGTCTGCGCGGAGCAGAGCGTTGTTGATGCGGCGAACGACGTTCGGCACGGAGTTGGCCGGGTACAGGGACTGGTCCGGGTAGGTGTGGCCGGAGAGGTTAGCGTCACCAGCAACCTGCCAACCGGAGAGGTAGACAGCCTTCAGGCCAGCGCGAGCCTGCTGAACGGCCATGTTACCGGTCAGTGCGCCCAGAGCGTTGATGTAGGAGTCGTCCTTAACGTTGACGCCTTCCCACAGGATCTCAGCGCCGCGGCGAGCGAGGGTGTTCTCCTCGACGACGGAGCCCTGGAGCTCAGCAACCTGCTCAGCGGTGTAGTCGCGGGTGATACCTTCCCAGCGCGGGTTCTCGTCCCAATCCTTCTGGATTTCGGCGGCGGTACGTGCCTTACCAACGTTAGACATAAACGGAGTCACTTCCTTTTGCTTGCTTTTTGAACTCCGGGTGCTGACTTAAGAACAATTCCGACAGAACCGATCTACAGGCTGACCCGATAGTGACCGCGGTGTCACGTGAATGCAGGGGGCGCTAGCAGAGTGCTGTACCCCTGCACGCAAACACGCGAACAAAAACAATGTCCGCTTCCGCGTGCCATGTCTCACATTTTGGGGCATAGCGCTACGTTCGTCAAGCAGCTTCCGATGTGAATTCAAGTATGTAATACGGATAACACTTGTGAAGATTGCAAACATTGTGATGTGTAGCTTGGCTTTAACAATTTTCGCCTGTGACCGGCCGGTACATTTGTACTGTTATTTCCCTATGGCGGGCTCGCGAATAATGTTCCCCCCGCTTTGGGGTGATTTATATTTTGGTATTTATCAAAGCTGGCCGTTAACAGTGTTTGGGGTTTAGGGGGTGTTTCGCTACCCCCGAAATTACGGCCGTAAAGGTGGAAACGGGCTTCTAAATACACTGCCGTTACACCGTCAGTACCCCGCCGGAGCATCCCTGGGTAGTGGCCAGGGTCTCGGTTGTCATCTCGCTTTTATGGTCTGGTTTGAAGGCGGAGGCTGTAGCGACGTGATTGGTCGCTGGCCGTTGATACGCAGGTCGCAATAGTAAATGTCTGTGAGGCGTGACACTTTCCCATTGTGTGTGGTGTTCTGTGGCTGGAGGAAAGAGTGCCGGGGATGCTGCAGTCAATGCGGGTGGGGGAGGGCTGGTTGTGGCGTCAGGATTGAATGCCCGAATGGTCATTGGGGAGGGGTGGGGTCTGTTCGCAGGGTGCTCGTCGTAAAGCGAATGAAATGGCAAATGTGAGCGGCGCTATACCGGGCTGGCGGTTGGCGGTTATGGAAAAAGACGGTTCATAAGTGCGCCGAATCACATACAGTAGGGGAACAACGCATCCAGTGTGGGCCGCTGACGTGGCCATGGCTGGATGGGCAAATTGCAATCAATAGTTTTGAGGAGAGCAATGGCACAGCGTATTTCGGCAGGTGGAATGCAGGTCGCGAAGGTTCTTTACGACTTCGTTAATGACACCGCACTCCCCGCCGCCGGCATTGAGGACAAGGACGCGTTCTGGAACGGCTTCGGTGACATTGTCGCTAAGTACACTCCGCGCAACCGCGAGCTGCTGGCCAAGCGCGATGAGCTGCAGGAAAAGCTCGACGCTTGGTACAAGGAACACCCGGGCGAGCAGAATCAGGATGAGTACGTCGCATTCCTGAAGGAAATTGGCTACCTCGTTGACAACCCGGGTGACTTCCAGGTCACCACCGCTAACGTCGACACCGAGATCACTTCCACCGCTGGCCCGCAGCTGGTTGTGCCGGTCCTCAACGCCCGTTTCGCCATCAACGCTGCGAACGCACGCTGGGGCTCGCTTTACGACGCGCTGTACGGCACCAACGCTATTCCTGAAGATGGCGGTGCGGAGAAGGACACCCCGGGCTACAACAAGGTCCGCGGTGACCGCGTTATCGCATGGGGTCGTAACTTCCTGGACAAGGCTCTGCCGCTGGTCGACGGTTCCCACGCGGACGTCACCTCTTACGACATCGTCGACGGTCACCTGCAGGCAACCCTGGAAGGCGGCGCTACCTCCGGTCTGCGCGAGCCGGAGACCCTGGTCGGCTACACCGGTGACAAGGACGCGCCGGAGTCCATTTACTTCAAGCACAACGGTCTGCACATCCAGCTGCTGATTGACCCGGAGTCCCCGGTTGGCAAGACTGACAAGGCTGGCGTCAAGGACATCATCCTGGAAGCCGCTGTCACCAACATCATGGACCTCGAGGACTCTGTCGCCGCAGTTGACGCTGCTGACAAGACCCTGGGTTACACCAACTGGCTGGGCCTGAACGTCGGTGACCTCGCAGTCGAGTTCACCCGTGGCGGCAAGAAGCTGTCCCGTACCATCAACGACGACCGCACCTACACCGCTCTTGACGGTTCCGAGGTCACCCTGCACGGTCGTTCCCTGAACCTGGTCCGTAACGTCGGCCACCTGATGCAGAACCCGGCCATCCTCGCCCGCGACGGCGAGGAGATTTTCGAGGGCATCATGGATGCCGTCGTCACCGCTGTGTGTGCAATCCCGGGCCTGGACCAGGACAACGCACGTAAGAACTCCCGTACCGGTTCGATCTACATCGTGAAGCCGAAGCAGCACGGCCCGGATGAGGCTGCATTCACCAACGAGCTGTTCGCAGACGTTGAGAAGCTGCTGGGTCTCCCGCACAACACCCTGAAGGTCGGCCTGATGGACGAGGAGCGTCGTACCTCCGTCAACCTGGACGCCGCCATCAAGGCTGTTTCCGAGCGTGTCGTCTTCATTAACACCGGCTTCATGGACCGCACTGGTGATGAGATCCACACCTCCATCCAGGCTGGTCCGATGTTCCGCAAGGCTGTTCAGAAGACCGCTCCGTGGATGCTGGCTTACGAGGACAACAACGTCGACTCCGGCCTGGCACACGGCCTGCAGGGCAAGGCTCAGATCGGTAAGGGCATGTGGGCTATGACCGAGCAGATGGCTGAGCTGCTGGAGCAGAAGATTGGTCAGCCGAAGCAGGGTGCTTCCACCGCGTGGGTTCCGTCCCCGACCGGTGGTGTGCTGCACGCTACCCACTACCACGAGGTTGACGTCTTCGGCGTTCAGGACAAGCTGCTTACCGACGGTCGCCGCGACACCTTCGGTGATCTGCTCACCATCCCGGTAGCGGCAGCTAAGGCTGGTGAGCCGGGCGCTGACTGGTCCGATGAGGACAAGGCTAACGAGCTGGACAACAACTGCCAGTCCATCCTGGGTTACGTTATCCGCTGGGTTGAGCAGGGTGTTGGCTGCTCCAAGGTGCCGGACATCAACGATGTTGACCTGATGGAGGACCGCGCTACCCTGCGTATTTCCTCCCAGACTCTGGCTAACTGGCTGCTGCACGGTGTTGTCACCGAGGAGCAGATCATCGATTCGCTTCAGCGTATGGCCGAGGTCGTTGACCGCCAGAACGAGGGCGATGAGGCGTACCTGCCGATGGCCCCGGACTTCGACAAGTCCATCGGTTTCCAGGCTGCCAAGGAGCTCATCCTCGACGGTGTCAACCAGCCGTCCGGTTACACCGAGCCGATCCTGCACCGCCGTCGCCTGGAGTTCAAGAAGCGCGAGGGCATCGACCAGGATTAATTCTGGGTCAGGCTGCGGCTGCCGAGCCTGAAATAACAAAATAGCTACCCAAACTGCCGGTGTGTAGGTGGTATTGGCAAACCTCTGATGCCAATTCCGCGTGCGCGTCGGCAGTTTTATTTGTCGGTGCGGGGTGGGCTTGTGCTGGGAACGCACGCGTTGGGTGCCCCATGGTGGAAACATGCGATGCCCTCCGCCGAGATACCCGGGTTCACAAGCGGGGTAGGGGCAACGTTGCTAGCGTTGATTGAGAAGTTAATTGCGAATATGCAGTCTGTAACGTCCAAGGAGCTGCGACCCCCATGACTAATTCCACGACCGACAGTGCTACCAACCTTGCCAAGGCCAAAGAATTCCTCCATAGCGCGGGCGCAATCCTCTTTGACCTCGACGGGGTAATTACCCCTACCGCCGATGTGCACGAGCAGGCGTGGGCGGACATGTTTAGCGACTACTTTGAGCACAAGGGTGTCTCGGCCTACACAGAGGAAGACTACTTCACCTACCTCGATGGCCGCCGCCGGGATGAGGGTATTGCAGCAATTCTGGAATCTCGCGGCATCTCGCTGCCACACGGTAGCGATGAGGACACAGCGAAAGACGAGACGATTGTGGGGCTCGGGAAGCGCAAGAATGACGACTTCCTGGCGCGAGTCGAGAAGGGAATTGAGGCCTACCCGGGGTCGGTTGCGCTGCTCGACGAGTTGCAGGGCGCGGGGGACTCGTCGGCAAGCGAAAAACCGCAGTTGGCGGTGGTTAGCTCGTCGAAGAACGCGGTGCCGGTGCTGACGGCCGCTGGGCTGCGTGAGCGGTTCGTGGAGATTGTTGACGGCGTGGTGGCGCACGAGAACAACCTGCCGGGTAAGCCAGCCGCCGATACTTTCGTGTACGCGGCTGAGAATCTGGGGGTGGCACCGCGCGATGCTGTGGTGGTCGAGGATGCCATCAGCGGTGTGCAAGCGGGTGCAGCCGGCGCATTTGGTCTGGTCATTGGTGTTGACCGCGGTGCTGGCGCAGAAGCGCTGCGCCGAGCGGGTGCCGACATTGTGGTCAGTGATTTGGCGGAACTCGTCTAGGCTGGCTCGAGACAAATGGCTGAGAGAAAACCGGAAGGCATCATGGCCAACGATTCAACCACAGCAGCAGCCGACGAGACCGAGCGTGTGATTCCGCAGGTGCAGGGTCACGACGCGGAGACCGCCGAGGCTGAAAAACAGGAGGAGACGGTGTCCCCAGTTCGTCGTAAGCAGCGTCGTAACTTCCCGGCGGGTCGTGCGGATAAGCACCACCACCTGGTGAATGCCGAGGGACTCATGGACCGAGACATCACTCCGGTCGATGAGTGGCGTCTGATTGAGACGAAGCCGAACGGCCTTCCGCTCGGTTTGGGCGAGACGCTGTTTGCGCTGTCGAACGGGTACATCGGCATGCGTGGCAACCCGCCGGAGGGCCGTGACTCCAGTGAACACGGCACTTATATCAACGGTCTGCATGAGACATGGCCGATTAGGCACGCCGAGGACGCCTACGGCCTAGCCCGCCAGGGGCAGACGATTGCCAACGCTCCGGACGCCAAGGCAATGCGTCTCTACATTGACGATGAGCCCCTGCGTCTCGGCAATGCTGAGGTCAGCGACTACGAACGTAGCCTGGATTTCCGCGAGGGTGTGCTGCGTCGTCGGTTCATTTGGCGCACCCCGGGTGGCAAGCGCGTTCGCGTCACCTCTGAGCGCATGGTGTCTTTCCAGGAAAAGCATGTCGCCGCGATGAGTCTGGAAGTCGAACTGCTGGATGCGGATGCTGCGGTGATGATTAACTCGCAGATCCTCAACCGCCAGGACGGCGAGGACGAATACCACGATGCCGCCAAGGCGCAGGGCACTGAACTGGATCCCCGTCGCGCCGAGGCGCTGGAAGACCGCGTTCTCATTCCGGCATTTCAGTCGGAATCGGCGCACGGGCAGCGCTCGACGCTGGGCTACCGCTGCGCGAACTCCGGTATGACCGTGGCTACCTCCATGGACCACACCTTTACTGTCCGCACTCCCGACGGCACGGAGCCGTTCGTAGAGATTTCGCAGTCGACCGAGCCGGATGTGGCCAGCTCCCTGTTCAACCTGGATGCGCCAGTCGGCACTGTCATACGCCTGGAGAAGCTGGTCGCGTACCACTCCTCCCGTAAGGTGCGTGCTGAAGAGCTGGCATTCCGCTGTGAACGCACCCTGAACCGCGTCGGTCGCATCGGCATGCTGGGGCTGATGGAGAACCAGGAGGAGTGGCTCGAACGCTTCTGGGAGCGCTCTGACGTGGTCATTTACAATCAGCCGGAGATTCAGCAGGCAGTGCGCTGGAACATTTGGCAGATTATCCAGGCCGCCGCCCGCGCCGAATTCCAAGGCGTCCCGGCCAAGGGAATGACCGGCACCGGCTACGGCGGCCACTACTTATGGGACACGGAAATCTACGTGACCCCATTCCTTACCTATACGTCGCCGCAATTCTCGCGCAATGCCATGCGTTTCCGCTGGGACATGCTCGAAGCCGCGTGGGCGCGTGCCGACGAACTGGCGCACGACGGTGCCCTCTTCCCGTGGCGCACTATCAATGGTCAGGAGTCCTCGGCCTACTTTGAGGCCGGCACGGCGCAGTACCACATCGATGCGGACATCGTGTACGCGATGATGAAGTACGTCTATGCCTCCGGCGATGAGGAGTTCCTGCTCAAGGAGGGCACGGATCTGTTGCTCGGCACGGCCAGGTTTTGGATGTCGTTGGGATTCTTCGATGCCGAGCAGCGAGAGTTCCAAATTCACAGCGTCACCGGTCCAGATGAGTACAACACGGTGGTGAACAACAACCTGTACACCAACGTGATGGCGCAGTATAACCTGCGGGTTGCTGCGGACGTCGTCAAGCAGATGAAGCGCGATCGCCCTGCTGCCTATCGCGAACTGACCAACCGCTTCGACCTCACCGAGCGCGAGGTTGAAGAATGGGAGCAGGCTGCTGAGGCGATGTACATCCCGTTCGATGAGAAGCTCGGCATTCACCCTCAGGATGACCAATTCCTACTGCGTAAGCGCTGGAATCTCGACGATCCCGAGGTCGGACCCCTGCGTCCGTTGCTGCTGCATTACCACCCGCTGACGATTTACCGTCACCAGGTCATTAAGCAGGCGGACGTCGTCCTCGCACTGTTCCTCATGGGCAATCGCTTTACGACGGAACAAAAGCGCGCAGACTACATGTATTACGATCCGCTCACCACTGGTGATTCCTCGCTGTCCGCCGTTGTGCAGTCCATTGTTGCGGCCGAGTTGGGCTTGCAGGAGCAGGCAATGGATTTCTTCCTCCGCGGACTCTATGTGGACCTGGCGAACTTGCATGGCAACGCTGCCGATGGTGTCCACGTGGCATCTGCCGGTGGTGTGTGGCAGTCCCTGGTCTATGGCTTCGGTGGTTTCCGCGATCATGACGGCCGCTACAGTATTGACCCGCGTCTGCCGGAGGACTGGAGTGGTCTGACGTACCGAGTCACTATTCGTGGTTGTCGTATCCGAGTGACGGTGCGCGGCCGCACGGTGGAAGTCGTCCTGGAGGAGGGAGACCACCAGGTTGGGCCGATTATGGTCGCAGGCCATGAGGTGATCATTGGCCCGGAGCCGTTGACCGTGGTGATGGCGAACCCGGATCAGGGCGAGGATTAGTCGGACGGCTTCGGCCGTACCGGTGCCAATGGGGGGATTGCCTGTTGGGGGTGGCTGTTTGGGCCTTTGGGGAATTCGGCAGGGGTAAAAATAAAGAATTTCGCAACATAATTATTGAGTATTAAATCCGTCCACCTGAGAAAAGTGGGCGGTTTTCTATTTTCGTGCTATTTATGTTGCGTTATTAGTCGGTTTGGGCGGGTGAAAAATCGGCAAAAGTCGGGGTAGGCGCGTTTTTATGGTGGGGGAGAGGGTTTATGCAGCGACGACCTCAGAAGTGGCTAAAATGCGATAACCTGAGAAAAGGCGGAGAAAAGACCTAGGTAACCTGTGAAAATCCCCACCCAAAAGGGGGAAAAATGTTTACCAGGCGCTGTGTGACTTTAGAGTGAATATGACACTGGAGGTGCCATGACTGTTAAAAGTTCAAACCGTGACGCAATCGCGCACGGCAAAATTAATGTAGAACCGCTGCGCGAGCAGCCTAAATACCCTTCATGGGCTCTGAAGCTGACCATGGCCGTCACTGGCGTGCTGTTTGGCCTCTTCGTTATTGTCCACATGCTGGGTAACCTGAAGATTTTCGCTGGCGAGGAAGACTTCAACGCATACGCGACCTTCCTACGCACTGTCGGTGCTCCGGCAGTTCCGAACGAGGGCATTCTGTGGATTTTCCGCATTGTCCTGCTGGTAGCTATTGTCCTGCACATTTTCGGTGGCCTCACCCTGGCTGCACGTGCAAAGCAGTCCCGCGGCAAGTTCCGCCGTCAGGGCATGGTGTCCAGCTGGAACACCTTTACTGCACGTTCGATGGTGATCACCGGCATCGTGCTGCTGGCCTTCATCATCTTCCACCTGCTGGACCTGACCATCGGTGCTGGCGTTTCTCCGTCTTCTTTCGAGCACGGTGAGGCATACCAGAACGTGGTTGCGTCCTTCTCGCGTCCGGGTGTTGTTGTTTGGTACATCATTGCTCAGCTCGCTCTGCTGCTGCACCTGTCCCACGGTCTGTGGACCGCTACTTCCGACCTCGGTATCACCGGTAAGCGCTGGCGCAAGGTTCTGCTGTTCCTGTCCGGCCTGCTGCCGCTGCTGGTTGTTGTCGGCAACATCTTCATCCCAGTCGCCGTCCTGACCGGTCTGGTCTCGTAGGTCGAGGAGGAAATTTACTATGACTAACACTGAAGCAACCGTCGCTGCGGACTTCCGCGCGCCGGAAAGCGCTGTCGACGGGGTCAAGATCGGCAAGGTTCTGTCCGATAACTCCCCGGGTGACAAGGTCTCCATGAAGGACCACTGGCAGTACCAGAAGGATCACGCCAACCTGGTTTCGCCGCTGAACCGTCGTAAGTTCCGCGTCATGGTCGTCGGTACCGGCCTGGCTGGCGGCGCTGCCGCTGCTGCCCTCGGTGAGCTCGGCTACGACGTGCAGGTTTTCACCTACCACGACGCTCCGCGCCGTGCGCACTCCATTGCTGCACAGGGTGGTGTCAACTCCGCTCGCGGTAAGAAGGTCGACAACGACGGCGCTTACCGCCACGTCAAGGACACCGTTAAGGGCGGCGACTACCGCTGCCGCGAGAACGACTGCTGGCGTCTGGCTGTCGAGTCCGTCCGCGTCATCGACCACCTGAATGCAATTGGTGCTCCGTTCGCTCGCGAGTACGGCGGTACCCTGGCAACCCGTTCTTTCGGTGGTGTGCAGGTCTCCCGTACGTACTACACCCGTGGTCAGACGGGTCAGCAGCTGCAGCTGTCGACTACCTCGGCTCTGCAGCGTCAGATTGGTCTCGGCAACGTCGAGATCTTCACCCACAACGAGCTGGTTGACATCATCGTCGCCGACGGCCGTTGCCAGGGTGCCATCATGCGTAACCTCATCAATGGTGAGCTGACCGTTCACACTGCTCACGCAGTTATTCTGGCTACCGGCGGTTACGGCAACGTCTACCACATGTCCACGCTGGCCAAGAACTCCAACGCTTCGGCCATCATGCGTGCATACGACCAGGGTGCTTACTTCGCATCCCCGTCCTTCATCCAGTTCCACCCGACCGGTCTTCCGGTTAACGCGCACTGGCAGTCGAAGACCATTCTGATGTCCGAGTCCCTGCGTAACGACGCACGTATTTGGACCCCGAAGAAGAAGGGCGACGAGCGCCCGGCCAACGACATCCCGGAGGACGAGCGCGACTACTTCCTGGAGCGTCGCTACCCGGCATTCGGTAACCTCGTCCCGCGTGACGTCGCTTCCCGTGCCAACTCTCAGCAGATTAACGCCGGCTACGGTGTTGGTCCGCTGAAGAACTCCGTCTACCTGGATCTGCGTGACGCAATTGAGCGCCTGGGCCAGCCGGTCATCAAGGAACGCTACTCGAACCTGATTCAGATGTACGAAGAGGCAATCGGTGAGGACCCGTACAAGGTTCCGATGCGTATTGCTCCGACCTGCCACTTCACCATGGGTGGTCTGTGGTCTGACTTCAACCAGATGACCTCCATCCCGGGTCTGTTCACCGGTGGCGAGGCATCCTGGACCTACCACGGTGCAAACCGTCTTGGTGCAAACTCCCTGCTGTCCGGTTCGGTCGACGGTTGGTTCACCCTGCCGTTCACCATTCCGAACTACCTTGGCCCGCTGCTCGGTACCGACCGCCTGGCTGAGGATGCCCCGGAGGCCAAGGAAGCACTGGACCGCGCTCAGGCTCGCCTGGACAAGCTGATGAGCATCCAGGGTAAGCACGGCGCTGAGTACTTCCACCGTCAGCTCGGTGAGATTCTCTACCGCGACTGTGGTGTGGCTCGTAACAAGGAAGACCTGGCTCGCGGTATCGAGGAGATCCGCGAACTGCGTAAGGCATTCTGGTCTGACCTTTTCATCCCGGGTGAGCCGAACGAGATGAACCAGCAGCTCGAGTACGCTAACCGCGTTGCTGACTACATCGACCTCGGTGAGCTCATGTGTGTCGACGCCCTCGACCGCGATGAGTCCTGCGGTGCTCACTACCGCGATGACCACATCTCCGAAGATGGCGAGGCAGAGCGCGATGACGCTAACTGGTGCTTCGTTTCCGCATGGGAGCGAGGCAACAATGGTCCTGCATGGGATCAGTCCGGTCACGAATTCATTCGCCACGCCGAGCCGCTCACCTTCGAAGCCGTCCCGCTCATGACAAGGAACTACAAGTAATGAAACTGCACCTTGAAATCTGGCGCCAAGCAGGTCCGAACGTCGAGGGACACTTTGAATCCGTTGACGTTGACGACGCCGTCGCAGAGATGTCGATCCTGGAGCTGCTTGACCACGTCAACTCCAAGTACGTCGAGTCCGGCAAGGAGCCGTTCGCGTTCGCATCTGACTGCCGTGAGGGTATCTGTGGTACCTGTGGTCTGAACGTCAACGGTCGTCCGCACGGCCCGGGCCAGAACACCCCGACCTGTCAGCAGCGTCTGCACCAGTTCAGCGATGGTGACACCCTGAAGATCGAGCCGATGCGCTCCGCCGCATACCCGGTCATCAAGGACATGGTCGTTGACCGCTCCGCTCTGGACCGTGTCCTCGAGCAGGGTGGCTACGTCTCCATCAACGCTGGTACCGCTCCGGATGCAGATACTCTGCACCTGAACCACGAGACCGCTGAGTTCGCACTTGACCACGCAGCCTGCATCGGCTGTGGTGCTTGTGTGGCAGCTTGCCCGAACGGTGCTGCACACCTGTTCACCGGCGCAAAGCTGGTTCACCTCTCCCTGGTCCCGCTGGGTAAGGAAGAGCGTGGCAAGCGTGCTCGCAAGATGGTTGACGAGGTCGAAGGCACCTTCGGTCCGTGCTCCCTCTATGGTGAATGTGCTGATGTCTGCCCGGCCGGTATCCCGCTGACTGCGGTTGCCGCCGTTACCAAGGAACGAGCTCGTTCGTTCTTCCGCGGTAAGGACGACTAAACTCTTTCTCGATTAGAGTTTTCCAGAAGGGACATAGATTATGGCGAATGCAGTCAAGCGTTACCAGGGCGAAGAGCACTTCGTCGACGGTTACGTGCCTCAGAGCATGAATGCCGAATACTCCTCGCTTCACAAGAGCATTACCTGGATTGGCATGGGACTCATGCTCGCCTCTCTGGCGGCTTGGGGCACCTTCATTTTCGGTCTCGCAACGACCGTTTTTGCCGACCAGACTGCTGCCTCTCACAGCAACGGTTTCCTGGCTAAGGATGCCGCCAACTACACCGACTACACCGGTGGTTGGAACTTCGACGGCAGCGTGTTCATGTGGGCTGGCCTGGTAGTCGGACTGGTTATGGTTATTGCGGGTCTGGCCTGCATCTCCATCGGTCGTCGTGACTACAAGGCTTACCGAAAGGAATTCGGCACTCACCACTAAAGGCTTGCCCCAGTTTAAAGGGGCTCGCCTCTAGGCGGATGCAACGCTAGCCTTTTGAACTAGCACCTCCACAGTTGATGCCACTGTGCACAGTGCGCTGGGGTAGGGAAGTATTGAGAAGTACCTCTCTCACCAACAGCGGACTGCGGCGCGGTGGCATTTTCGCGTTTTCGGCGCCTAATCTATACACATGGATAACAACCCCGCTAAGCTCCCGGCAGCTGTAGATACGGTCTCGGACCGTCTCGAAGTTCCCGGGCCATCACCAGAGGTTGAGGCGGAAAAACGTGCGCAACTGCGTAAGGCTAAGGCCTTCGCTACGATGCTGCTGGTCATCGCAACCGCTGTGTATTTCACATGCCGCGGTATTGAGTCTTCACACTTATCCGCAGGCGAAGTTGTGCCCGCGTGGGTGGGCTACGTTCGCGCTGCTTCTGAGGCTGGCATGGTCGGTGCCCTCGCCGACTGGTTCGCAGTCGTAGCTCTGTTCCGCCACCCGCTCGGCATTCCTATCCCACACACCGCTATCGTCCGTCGCAAGAAGGACCAGGTCGGTGAGTCCCTGGCGCAGTTCGTCGGTGATAACTTCCTGAACCCCGCTTTGATTGTGGACAAGGTGCGTAAGGCCGAGATTCCTGAGCGTATCGGCGAATGGCTGGTAGCGCCGGGAAACGCCGACAAAGTGTCCGCAGAGGTCGGTAAGTTCACCGGAAATGTGCTGGAGGCGATTAATCCTGACGATGCCGCCGCAGTGCTGAAGTCAGCAGTCATCGACGAAGTTGCAGCCCCGGAGTGGGGGCCACCAGCGGGTAAGGTTCTCGAGCAGCTGATCGAAGAAGGGCGCACCGAGCCTGTTGTCCAGCAGATGGCTGAGTGGCTGCACCGGAAGTCGCTGGGCTCGCAGAATCTTATCGACCGCCTCGTCGGAGAGCGCGCCCCCTCCTGGGCACCGAGCTTTGTCAACGATCTCATCGGCGACAAGGTCTATCGCGAGCTGGTTGATTGGACCTGGCAGGTGCAGCATGACCCTAAGCACGACGCGCGCCTGGCGCTCCACCGCTTCCTCACGCAGCTCGCCGTTGATTTGCAGAACGACGAGAAGACCATCGCCAAGGTCGAAGAAATTAAGACTGACATTATTTCGTCCGCCGCTGTCACACAGGCACCGGCAAAGATTTGGGCATCGACATCCGCAAAGCTTGTCGACGCTGCCCGCGACCCGGACTCCCTGCTCCGTCGGAAGGTCTCGGAAACGGCCGCCCGCTACGGCGAGCGGATCCAGTCCGATCCTGAGTTGCGCAAACGAATGGACCGCCGTCTGGAAGCGGCTGTCGTCTTCATCGCTGAGAACTACGCGGGCGAGATTACCTCGATCATTTCCGAGACCGTCGAGCGTTGGGACGCCGATGAGGCTTCCGACAAGATTGAACTGATGGTCGGTCGCGATCTGCAGTTCATTCGCGTTAACGGCACTGTTGTCGGATCACTGGCCGGTTTGGCTATTTACACCCTGTCGACCTTGGTGTTTGGGGCTATTTAGCAGCACAACCCAGCACATCAGACCGTGTGCGTTAGCATGTAAAAAGCAATGCATCCCTGTTAAAGGAGTTGTTCCCCCGGTGCGCCTGTTACCATCTTTGCCCAGTCTTGCGGATTCGCCGCTGATGGCAATTTCCGTCTATGTGGACGTCCTGTTTCAGTTCGCCATTCCGTTTGTCATCGGCATCTTGGCGCTAATCGGTGCGGTGCTTGTCATCACCACCCGCGCGGATGCCTTTGACGCTGCAGACCGCAAGAGCCGCAACGTCTGGGCCGGCATGCTGGTCGGTTCGGCTATCTTCCTACTCCTGCCGTGGCTGGGCTGGGCAATGCTGGGCATCCCGCTGATTGCCGGACTAGTCATCACGGGGATTTACTGGTTGGATGTTCGCCCACAGATCAAGGACATTTTGTCGAACGCACAGGGCGGTTATTAGTCCCGGGCGGGTGTTAGTCCAGGGCGGGTGTTAGCCCGCACAACTGAGAAAGTGTCTGGGTTTATGACAGTTTCTGGGTGAAAAACCCGGTGATTTTGTCATAAACCCAGACACTTTCTTTCTGGGGGAGGGGATAGGGATAGGTCTGGCTCCCCGAAAACCTACTGGAACGCCCCGAAAACCTACTGGAACACCACGGTGCGGTTGCCGTAGACCTGCACACGATCCTCCAGGTGCCAGCGCAAACCGCGGGCGAGGACCTGCTTCTCCGCATCGCGACCCTCACGCTGCATGTCCGCAGCGGTGTACTTGTGGGAGACACGCATGACGTCCTGCTCAATAATCGGGCCGTCGTCGAGGTCCTCAGTGGCGTAGTGGCAGGTGGCACCGATGAGCTTCACACCACGTCGATAAGCCTGCAGGTACGGGCGCGCGCCCATGAACGACGGCAGGAAGCTGTGGTGGATATTGATCGCGCGGCCTTCCCACTTTTCGCACAGATCCGGCGGCAGAATCTGCATGAAACGTGCGAGCACGATGGCATCCGGGTTTTCGGCGTCGACGATCTCGGCGACCTCATCGAATGCCTTACGCTTTCCGACGGCATCCTTGGGGAAGGGCACGTGGTGGAAGGGAATGTCATACGCTGCGACCAGTGGCTCCAGATCGCGGTGGTTACCAATTACTGCAGCGATTTCCATCGGATAGTCGGACTGTGCGACGCGGCCGAGCAGATCCTGCAGGCAGTGGCCTTCCTTGGTCACCAGGATGACAGCGCGCTTCGGGACAGCGTTGTCGGTGACCTTCCAGCGGACCTCAGGGCCCCAATCACCGACGAGCTCAGCGAACTTCTCGCGCAGCTCTTCTACCGTCAGGTCGAGAGCGTCGGCGCGGACCGCCTGGCGAGTGAAAAACCATCCGGTCTCCGGGTCGGAGAAGAAGTCCGCCTCGGTAATCCACGCACCAATGTCGGACAGGAAGGTCGACAGGGTGGAAACGATACCGGTACGGTCTGGACAGCCGAGCGAGAAGATGTACTGGCGCTCGGTGGGAGTACCGCTGTTTGCGGTGATGAGAGAGCGAGTCATTCTCGGTATCTTACCTGCTAGCTAAAGGTAAGTTCGCTCACGGTCGACAAAGGCAGATTTGCGCCCGTCAGCGTCAACGCCAGGCCCTCCCCGGTGACGTGGGCTTCCTCCACCTGCATACCGTGGCCGATGTCGTAGCTCAACAGCGTACCGCTCGCTTCTCCCAGCCAGCCGGCCAGGCCATCGAGGTTTAAGCCGAGGATTGAGCCGCCCTCCAAGTTGATTTCGATATGGCCGCCGTTGGCAATCGGGCGGAATTTGGAGGTCGCAAATCCGGAGGCGAATTCAATGTTGAACAGGCCTTCGTCCGGCAACGGCGTGATTGTGGAAGCGCGTACACCGCTTTCCCGGTTAATTAGCGCCTGCAGCAGTTGAGGTGGGATTGTGACGTCTACTCGCAGCGACTCTGCGGTCGGATCCGCACGATTGCTCAGATCCACGTTTTCCAGGTGCACTTCCGCTGCCGGGTCACCGTTGATCTCCGGTGCGCCACCCAGCGCCTCCGGGTTCTTGACCTCCAGTGTGTTCGGAGTGGACAGATCCATCGAGGGCACGGACTTCGTGGCCAAGGCGAGCAGCATCGGGCGGGTGCCGAAAGAAACCTTGGGGTCCTCAGTGACCGTCGCACCACGCTCTTCGGCGGAGGTGCGGTAGCCGTCGGAAATCTCCTTGCTCACGAACATCCGGACGCCGATTTCGCCGGCAATCGCAATGAGCGCCACCACGATGATGACACCGAGGACGGTGGGCAGGACTTTGACGCTCGACGAGCGTTTAGCAGAACTCATGGTTCCCAGTCTTGCTTAACGACGGCTCCGTCGCTACCACTTATCTTCGCCCGGTATCCGTCCCCTCGGTGTCGCCCCGGAGTGCCCCCTCCAGTGCGCAACCTACTTAGTGACGTAGTCCGCCAGCACAGCGGTCTCAGCGTTGAGGACGCGTTCCAGGTACGGAGCTGCCTTCTCCTCGAGCTTGCCACCGAGCAGCGGCACGTTGATGGCGAACTCGGAGTTGGTGGTCAGCACTGAACCTTCACCCTGGGCGGTGAGCTTCTGGGACGCACTGAAGGACGTCGGTACGCCCGAAGCTTCTGTGGTCACGGTGGAGGTCGCGCCGTCGTCGTTAAGCGGGCTGATGACGAACGTGCGCGTCATGCCGACCCCGGACTTAACGAACTTCTGCGCCTGCGCCGGAATCTTGTCAGCAGAGACGGTCTGGCGAATCACGACGGTGGTGCCAGCGTCGGTGGTCTCGAACTTTTCCACCTTGCCGTCAGCTGCCGAGAAACGGTTTGCGACTTTCTCCCAGAAACCGGCGTCGGTGAGGGCCTCGTAAACCTTCTCAATCGGCTGGTCGAAGTTGACGGTGTGCGTGTTAGTCGTAGTCATGCGCTTGATGATACGTAATTTGCACTACGCTAGGGGCGTGGAAAATCTCGACCAATCGCCGAACCCAATTCACCTGACCTCCGACATGGAAGAAGCCATCGATGGGCTTGCGGGGCTAGAGGGGGTGGAGCTCAGCACGCATACCGCTTTCGCGGATTTGACGACGCTCCGCCTCGGCGGGGTACCGCGTGCCGTCGTCCGGTGTAGCACGACGGACGCTGTGGTCGATGTTGTACGCACGCTTGACGACGCTAACGTGCCCCTCCTCATCGTGGGAGGCGGATCCAACCTGGTGGTGGCCGATGAACTCGAGCCGCTGGTGGCTGTGGTGATCGAGGCCGACAACGTGACCATGAGCACTCGCGGACACGGGCTGGAGTCCGTGTCGGCAATCGTGGAGGCCGAGGCCGGTGCGGTCTGGGACGAGGTCGTGGAGATGAGTGTCGACGCAGGTTTTGGCGGCCTTGAATGCCTGTCGGGTATTCCGGGATCGGCCGGAGCCACTCCGGTGCAGAACGTTGGCGCCTACGGTGCTGAGGTGTCGCAGGTCCTGGACTCGGTGCAGCTTTACGATCGCGCAACCGGCTCGGTCGAGTGGGTGGAACCGGAGTCTCTCGACCTTTCCTACCGCTACTCGAACCTGAAGTTCACCGCACGGGCAGTGGTGCTGGCCGTGCGGTTCGAGCTCAGTGTGGATGGCATGTCCGCGCCACTTCGCTATGGCGAACTGGCGCGGCGCCTGGGCGTCGACGAGGCCGAGGCTGCGGCTGGCGAGATTCGCAGGCCGGCTGAGTTGGTGCGCGAAAAGGTGCTTGAGCTGCGCCGGGGCAAGGGCATGGTGCTCGAAGATGCTGACCGCGATACCTGGTCGGCGGGTTCTTTCTTTACCAACCCGATCATTCCGGAGAACTCGGTGGAGGCCGTGCGTGCAAAGGTTGCCGCGCTGCGTGGGGCCGATGAGGCCGCGAATATGCCCGCATTCCCCGCTGGCCCCGGCCACGAGGGAGCCGTGAAGCTCTCGGCGGCGTGGCTTATCGAGCGCGCCGGGTTCCCGAAGGGCTACCCCGGTGACGGTGCGCCCGCACGACTGTCGACTAAGCACACTCTTGCCCTGACCAACCGCGGGGAGTCCGGCGACGGTACGCCTACGACCGCCGCCGACTTGGTGGCTTTGGCGCGCGATGTGCGCGCTGGCGTGGAAAAGGCCTTCGGCGTGACCCTGGTGCCCGAGCCGGTGTGGGTCGGCGTGAGCATCGATTAGGCCCGCGGCGGGTGGCTGATGGCCAGTGGGGGCGGACTGGAGAGGCTGGCGTGCCTGATGGGACTAACGGGGGTGATGGGGCTGACCGGGGCGCTGGGGCTGATAGAACCGCCGGGTAGTCCTCAGTTTGCGCTCCCGGGCCTTCTCCCAATGGCGGGGATAGAGAAAGTGACTAGGTTTATGACACGTGAATATTATTCACCCTCAGTTTTTTGTCATAAACCTAGTCACTAAGTCTGGGGGGGGGAGCCGGGGTCCGCCTTAAAGGGATAGGAGCCCGCTCTACTCAGGCCCCTATCCCAACTACAAAACCACCGTGAACTAATGGTGCTTGCGGTGGGAAAGCGAATCGACGCTCTGGCCCTTCTGCTCCAGCTGCGTGAGCAGCACGTCGCGGACATCGCGGCGGCGGACCTTGCCCATCTGGTCGCGAGGTAGTTCCTCCAGGTGGAAGAATGCGCGCGGCACCTTGTACCGGGTCAGGTTGTCGTAGCAGTGGTCGCGGTAGGCGTCGGAATCCAGTCGGGCGTAGTCAGCAAGGGTGATGGCGGCCACGACCATCTCGGAGCCGTCACTCTTCGGCAGGCCGACGACCGTGGCATCGGTGATGTCCGGGTGGGAGAGCAGTACTTCCTCGACCTCGGCCGGGTAGACATTGAAGCCACCGGTGATGATGACCTCCTTGATGCGGGCAACCAGCTTGATGAAGCCGTCCGACTCCATGACTCCGACATCGCCGGTGCGGTACCAACGGTCGCCAGCGGGAAGCTCAGCAGGCCCATCGGTGAAGGACTTCTCCGTTGCCTCCGGGAGGTTGAGATAACCGGCGAAAACCTGTGGGCCTCGGACGATGACCTCGCCCTCCTCGCCGTCAGCGCGGAGTTTGGTGGGATTTTCGGGGTCAACGATGGCAACCTCGGTGTCGGGGAATGGCAGGCCAACGTAGCCCGGGCGGCGGTTGCCGTCCATCGGGTTGCCGACGATAATCGGTGACGTTTCGGTGAGGCCGTAGCCTTCGACAAGGCGCCCGCCAGTGAGTTTCTCCCACTTCTGCACAAGGGAAACCGGCAGGGTAGCAGCACCGCAGAAGGCGAACTTCACGCCGGAGAGGTCGACATTATCGCGCTCGGCGGCTTCGACAATCTTCTCGTAGAGAGTCGGCACACCAGGCACCCATGTCGGGCGATTGTTCTTCATCACCTTCATAATCAGCGGAATCTCCGGTGCCGGCACCAGCACCAGTTCAGCGCCAATCAGCATGGACAAGTTGGTGACAATGGTCAGGCCGTAGGCATGGAACATCGGCAGAACACCGAGGGAGATCTCCCGCTCCTTGCCAAGGCCCGGCACCCAGGCCTTGCCCTGCAGAATGTTGGCTACCAACCCCTGGTGACTCAACTGCGCGCCCTTTGGCGAGCCCGTGGTGCCAGAGGTGTACATCATCACTGCAGTGTCATCGGCAGTGATGGATTCATCGGCCTGGAGGTCGTGGCCGTCTCCGCCGACGGCGTCGTGAAGCAAAGCGTCAAAACCCATGACCTGCGGTGCGGAGGAGTGCAGCTTAGCGCGGGCGGCGCGGAGTTTCGGCAGCGGGATCGACAGGGCGGTGCGCATGACAAACGGCAGGTCCTGCAGCATATTGACCGCGATGATGGTCTCGAGCGGGGTGTTGTTGCGGAGGTCCTCAAGTACGGGGACGATCTTGTCCCAGCAGATGGCAAAGCGGGCGCCGTGGTCGTTGAATGGGTGGCGCAGTTCGTGGGCGGTGTAGAGGGGGTTGTGCTCTACGGCAACAGCGCCGAGGTGCAGAACTGCCCAGTAGGCGATGACGTGCTGCGGGCAGTTCGGCATGAGCAGTGCCACGCGATCGCCTTTGCGTACGCCAAGTGCGCGCAGGCCGGCGGCAACGCTGCGAACCTTGGCATCCAGCTCGGCGTAGGAGGTGGAGCGACCGAAGAAGGTCAATGCCTTGCGGCGCGGGTGGTTGCTCAGAGTGTGGCGGTAGACGTCTAGGAGGGTGTCGAAGTTGTAGTCGATGTGGGGTGGGGTCCACTCCGGATACAGGTTCAGCCAGGCCTTGGAGGCCGCAGCGTTGGGTGTGGAACCGTGAGCTGGGGCAGAGTCATTTGCAGCGTGTGAGCTGGATGTATCGGCCATGGGATCCTCCTAGGTTTTTGTTTATCGCCTGACTATGTCGTGAGGTGATAATAACCTACGACGTAGTAGGTATCGACCTCTATTGTGCCGTACGTCGCACTGCGATGCCGGAATTCCTATACACGTATTTGAGGTACTCATTTGCGGGGTTGCCCCTGGCATAGGCACTCTGGGCAGTATGAGCGAAACATTTCCGGCGGCAACGGCGGGCGCAGACGCGGCCACCTCTAACACCCCGGCGTGGCCGAACCGCATCGCGATGATCTCCATGCATACCTCTCCGCTGGAGCAACCGGGCATCGGTGACGCTGGTGGCATGAATGTCTACGTGCTGCGCACCTGCGAGGAGCTGGCGCGACGCGGTGTGAAGGTGGATGTTTTCACCCGCGCCACGCGTTCCAGCGATGGGCCGGTGATTCAGGTCAGTGAGAACTTCCGCGTCATCAACATTGTGGCTGGCCCATATGAGGGGTTAGAGAAGTCAGACCTGGCTACGCAGATGCCGGCCTTTGCCGGTGGGGTCATTGAATTCGCCCGCAAACAGGGGATTGAATACGACCTGATCCATTCGCACTACTGGCTCTCTGGCCAGGTGGGGTGGCTGCTGTCGGATTTGCTTGACATTCCGTTTGTGCACACGGCGCACACGCTGGCGGCAGTGAAGAATCTCCATCTGGCGGAGGGAGATACGCCGGAGCCGGAGTCTCGGCGTATCTGTGAGCAGCAGATTGTGGACAATGCGTGCCGGCTCATCGTCAACACCGATGCCGAGGCTAAGCAGCTCGCGGATCTCCACGATGCCGACCCGTGGCGCATCAATGTCGTGCCGCCCGGGGTGGACGTGGAGCTCTTTTCGCCGGGCAGTGATCGTGCCACCGAGCGGTCCCGTCGTGAGCTGGGCATCCCGTTGCACACTAAGGTCATTTTGTTCGTCGGTAGGCTGCAGCGGCTGAAAGGCCCGCAGGTATTGCTGCGGGGTGTCGGTGAGCTCATGCGTCGCCATCCCGCCACTAATGTCCGAGTGATTATCTGCGGTGGACTTTCCGGTTCTGGGCTGCATGCGCCCGACGAATTCACCAATCTCGCCGCGGAAGAGGGGATCGACCACCTGGTCCGGTTCATGCCCCCGCGCCCGCCGCAGGACCTGGCGAAGCTCTACCAGGCCGCAGATATTGTCGCCGTGCCCAGTTACAACGAAACTTTCGGGTTGGTGGCGATGGAGGCTCAGGCCACCGGTACTCCCGTTGTCGCGGCGAATGTCGGCGGACTCTCCATCGCTGTCGACGATGGGGTCAGCGGTTTGCTTGTCGACGGTCACGAGCCCGCAGCCTGGGCCGATGCCCTCGGTCGCCTGGTGGAGGACGACGAGCTACGCATTAAATTGGCCACCCAGGCACGCGAGCACTCCCTGGAGTTTTCCTGGCAAAAGACCGTGGATCGGTTGGCCGATGTCTATCATCGAACCGAACTCCAAAAGGAAAATTGTCCCGGCTCTATCCGGGATGCGGGCGGCTCCCGGTAGGTTTCGTTAGCTTCAGTACCGCCAGAGCCGTAGCCACAAAAGCAGGGAGATGATTCACGATGAGCACGGACATCCAAGTACAGCTGAAATCCCTCGGTGAGCAGCTGGAACGCCTCGGTGTCGAGCATGGTATTGCAGACAATGCCGCCGTGGTGGTCCTGCCTGGTAAGAAGAAGCTCAAGACTGTCGTCGGCCTCATCCCGGCACCGGACTCCCTGCGTGTTGAAGCCTTCGTCTGTCGCGCGGTCGAAGAAAACCACGAGGCCGTTTACAAGTGGTTGCTACAGCGCAACCGTCGTCTGTTCGGCATCGGTTACACCATCGACGCCGCCGGCGACATCTACCTGGTCGGTCAACTGCCCGCTGAGCTTTCCGACGATGACCTCGACCGCCTCCTCGGTCAGCTGCTCGAGACGGCCGATGGGGACTTCAACCAGATCCTCGAACGCGGCTTTGCATCGGCAATTAAGCGCGAGTGGGAGTGGCGGGTTGACCGTGGGGAAAACCTGGCCAATCTGGAGCAGTTCCGCCACATGGTTGAGTAGCCGGGGGTAGCAACCCACATAGCGGGGCAACGAACGGCGGGCTTTCCCGTTTTGGGGCACAATTAGGGGTATGAGCAATGGAAAACTGATTCTTGTCCGTCATGGCCAGAGTGAGTGGAACGCATCCAACCAGTTCACGGGCTGGGTCGACGTTGCACTGACCGACAAGGGCCGCGCTGAGGCAGTACGTGCCGGTGAGATGCTCGTAGAGGCAGGCCTGAAGCCGCAGGTTCTCTACACGTCGCTGCTGCGTCGCGCAATTAACACCGCACACATTGCCCTGGATACCGCTGACCTGTTGTGGATTCCGGTTATCCGTGACTGGCGTCTGAACGAGCGCCACTACGGTGCTCTGCAGGGTCTGAACAAGGCAGAGACCAAGGAGAAGTACGGCGAGGACCAGTTCATGTCCTGGCGTCGCTCCTACGACACTCCGCCGCCGGAGCTGTCGGATGACAGCGAGTTCTCGCAGGCTAATGACCCGCGTTACGCCAACCTGGATGAGGTTCCGCGCACGGAGTGCCTCCTGGACGTCGTGAAGCGTTTCATTCCTTACTTTGAAGAGGAAATCCTGCCGCGTCTGAAGGCCGGTGAGACTGTCATGGTGGCAGCTCACGGTAACTCCCTGCGTGCACTGGTCAAGCACCTGGACAACATCTCGGACGAGGACATTGCCGCTCTGAACATCCCGACCGGTATCCCGCTGGTTTACGACTTTGATGCTGAGGGCAAGGTTTTGAACCCGGGTGGCACCTACCTGGATCCGGAAGCTGCAGCTGCAGGTGCTGCTGCTGTTGCTGCTCAGGGCAACAAGTAAAAATGTAGGTGTTTGATAGGCCGATAAGGGGCGCAGCCAAGTGGGGCTGTGCTCCTTGGTCTATTTAGAGCTAGCTAGCGCACTGATTTTCAGCGCGCGCGGATTGTGAAAAGAGCTTAGGGTAAGACCCGTGTCAAAAATCATTATCGCCGCTCTATTAGGTGCTGCGGTTATGGCAGCTGTGCTGATTCTTGGTGGAGTTGTCTCGGGTGCCTATAACGCCGCTCGGCGTCAGAAGAGCGACGAGGAAAGTTCAATAACCACCATGGCGCAGGTCATGCACCTGGCCATTCAGAAGTCTCCGACGGGTGTGGTGGTCGTTGACATCTCACGTGATTTGATTTTGTCGAACTCCATGGCGCACAAGTTAGGGCTGGTCTATGAGCGCCGCCTCAATGACGTGGGCTGGGAAGCTGCGCTCAAGGTCTTTGACTCGCAGGAGGACCAGGAGCTAACGCTGGTGCTGCCGTCGCGCCGGGCGGGGGCGCCGGACACAATTGTCCGCTGTCAGCTAACTCCGTTGTCACTGGTGGACGACCGTTTTGTGGTGATTTATGCGGCGGATGTCTCCGAACAGGCCCGTATGGAGGCCGCGCGACGTGACTTTGTGGCTAACGTTTCCCACGAGCTCAAGACTCCGGTGGGGGCCATCAGCCTCTTGGTCGAGGCGCTGAATGAAGCTACCGACGACCCGGTTGCCGTGCGTCACTTTAGTGAGAGCCTGACGCAGGAGTCCAAGCGGATGTCGACCATGATTACGGAACTCATCTCGCTGTCGAAGCTGCAGGGGGCAGAGCCGCTGCCGGACATGTCTCCCGTGAAGGTTGAAGAGATTGTCCAAGGAGCTGTGCGTCGTAACCAGATGCTCTCGGAGCAGGCGGGTATTGAAATCACCGTTGACTGTGAGCCGGATTTGGTGGTTGAAGGTGAACGCAGCCTGCTGATCACCGCGGTGTCCAACCTGATTTCAAATGCGATCAACTACTCGCCAGAGGCCACGCCTGTATCTGTGACTGCGGTCAAGGAGGATAACGACACCGTCGCTATCCGCGTCACTGACCGCGGTATCGGCATTTCCCAGGCGAATCAGAAGCGTATCTTCGAGCGCTTCTTCCGTGCGGATAAGGCACGCTCGCGGGCGACAGGCGGTACCGGTCTGGGCTTGGCAATTGTTAAGCACGTCGCAGCGAATCACAAGGGAACCGTGAAGCTGTGGAGTCGGCTGGGCACAGGATCGACCTTCACCATTGAGCTCCCGCTGATGGAAAAGAACGGTTCCGCGTCGAATGATGGCGATGTATCTGCACGTTTGCCAATCGGCCACACCCAGCCTGCGGGTAAAATTGCGGCTAAGAAAAACGCGCAGCGCGGTACGGGCAAAACCCGTGGCAAGGATAAGGATTCCCAGAACAAGGATTCCAAGGAAGGAATGAAGTAATCCGTGACTGAGGTACTTATTGTCGAAGACGAGACGGCTTTGGCGGAGCCGCTTGCGTTTCTGCTGCAGCGCGAAGGATTCGAGGTGCGGATGGCCGCTGACGGCCAGGAAGCACTTGCAGAATTCTCCAAGGCAGAACCGGACATTGTGCTGCTGGACCTCATGCTGCCAGGTATGAGTGGCACCGAGGTCTGCAAAAACATCCGCTTAAAGTCCTCTGTCCCAGTGATTATGGTGACCGCCCGTGACACTGAGATTGACAAGGTCGTCGGCCTCGAAATTGGTGCGGATGACTATGTGACCAAGCCGTATTCCTCTCGGGAACTTATTGCCCGTATCCGGGCTGTGCTGCGCCGCGGTCGCCACGACGACTCCGACGATGTCGAGGATATCTACGAGGAGGTCTTGCGCGGCGGCCCGGTCGTGCTGGACGTCGAGCGCCATGTAGTCACCGTTGACGGCGATGATGTCGCAATGCCGCTCAAGGAATTCGACCTGCTGGAGTACTTGCTGCGCAACCGTGGTCGTGTGCTAACCCGTGGCCAGCTCATCGACCGCGTCTGGGGCTCCGACTACGTCGGCGACACCAAGACGCTGGACGTACACATCAAGCGCCTGCGCTCCAAGATCGAGCGCAATCCTTCCTCGCCGGAGTTCCTGGTCACCGTTCGCGGCTTGGGTTACAAGTTCGAGGACTAGCTCAGCAGACTGCTGCCGACAATCTCCGCCGTCGGTCTGAGAAACCCCGACTTAAACCTCGTCCGGCGCCAGCCCCTCGGCCGCTGCGCGTGTGGCCGGGTGAATCGCCAGCAGTGGGTAGCCACTCGGCCCGAAAGCCTTGGCCGCGCCCGCTATTTCTCGGGCACGGCAGTGCTCCGCCAGAATTTCGTAGCACTCTTCGCCGATGAGCTCTATTAGCTCGGACTTGTGCGTGCGCCACACCGGCTCGCCACCGGTATGTGTGGCCGGCGCGCCCGTGCAGAACCATTCAAAGTCCTCGCCGCCATCGCCCCAGGCACGACGATCGTATTCGGTAATGGTCGTGCGCAGAATCTCCTGGCCGTCCGGGCGTTCCTCCCAGTCCTCCAGTCGGCGCAGCGGCACCTGCCAACACACATCCGGCTTGACCTTTACGGGGTCAATGTCGTTGGCCATCGCCCATTGGTGGATGGCACAGCCCGCACCATTGCGCCATCCGTCACGGTTGGCAAAAATGCAGGCATTCTTCACGACCTTCGTTTTCAGAGCAGGCTCAGGCTCTCCGTTTTCGTCGTCAAGCTCGTCCCACACTAACCACGGTTCCAACGGTTCGGAGGGGTCGGTTTCGTAGGTTTCAAGCCACTTCAGAGTTTGTTCGGGGCGGTTCTGCCACCACTGGGGCTCTGCGGAGTCGCCTTCCATTCGCTTTACGACGTCAATAACCCTCTCGCGGTCTTCTTCGTCGGTGATAAAGGCGCCATGGCCACAGCATCCGACATCCGCGTTCGCGGAGTCGATGCCCTGGCAAGCGGAGGTGCCGAAAGCGCATTGATAGGAGCTCATCAACCAGGTTAGGTCGCAGGTGATGATATGTTCTGGGTCCTCCGGGTGGGCGAACTCGAACCACTCGCGGGGAAAGTCATAGGCGACTTCAGCGGGAGACGGTTGCGGTCCACGACCGGGGCGGGGGTGGGGTTGATTCACACCAATACACCGTAGACCGTCTAACCTACTAAGAGTGAGATTAGGTGTATTAGATGTAGGTAGTAATACCGTCCACTTGGTGATGGTGGACGCCCGCCGGGGCGGACATCCGACTCCGATGAGCGATTCCAAGTCGACGATGAAGCTGGTCGAGTACCTGGATAAGGACAACAACCTGTCCAAGAAGGGCATTGACAAGCTGACGGGCTACGTCGCTGAATCCAAGGAATTGGTTGAGCAGATGAAGTGCGAAGAGATGATTAGCTTCGCCACTTCAGCTGTTCGCGATGCCACGAATGCGGACGAGGTTCTCGCCCACGTTGAGAAAGAAACTGGCATTAAGCTGCAGATTCTCTCCGGTGAGGATGAGGCTCGTCTGACCTTTTTGGCAGTACGGCGCTGGTACGGCTGGTCTGCTGGTCGTCTAATCAACCTGGATATCGGTGGCGGTTCTCTTGAGCTGACGTCGGGTACTGATGAAGATCCGGAGGCCGCGTACTCGCTGCTGCTCGGTGCGGGACGGTTGACCCACGAGTGGTTCGAGACCGATCCGCCGGAGCGCAAGAAGATTGACCTGCTGCGCGATTACATTGATGCTGAGCTCGCTGAGCCAGCTCGTCATCTGCGTACGCTTGGTGAGCCGGACTTGGCTGTCGCCACCTCGAAGACTTTCCGCACTCTCGCTCGCCTGACCGGTGCGGCGCCTTCCGCTGCTGGTCCCCGGGTTAAGCGCACTCTGACTGCCGCTGGTTTGCGCCAGTTGATTGCGTTTATTTCCCGCATGACGGCGGCTGACCGTGCTGAACTTGAGGGTGTTAGTGCGAATCGTTCTCACCAAATTGTCGCAGGTGCTCTCGTTGCAGAGGCTAGTATGCGAGCATTGGGATTAGAGAAGGTCGAGATTTGTCCTTGGGCGCTGCGTGAGGGCATTATCTTCCGACGACTGGACAGTGACCTATACGGAAAGGGTTGAGATGAGCGAGGAAAAGCTCACCGTTGCCGAACTGCTGGCGCGGCGGCAGAAGGAGGGAGCCCCCTCTGAACCACCGCGGCGCCGCCGTCGACGCAGCCTTGAAGAAGGCGGTGTGTCTGTTCAGGAGCTCACCGGCTCAATCCCTCGTGTAAAGGCCGACGAACCGCGACGTGGTGCTCACGCTCTTTCCAACGCAGACGACGATCAGACGACTACGAGTGATTTGCTTGCCGACGAAGCTGCGGCCAACGCCGCCGAAGAAGCGCAGGCAACCGAACCGGAGGTAGAAGCTCCGGAGCACTCGGAGGCTGTCGCTGAGCCAGTGGTAGTTGCTGAAGGGGCGGATTCGTCGGAGCATGAGGTTCAAGCTGAGGCCGAGGCTGAAGCTGCTGATCAGGAAGAAGAGGAGTCGGAATTAGCTGAGGCTGACGCCGAAGTAGCTGACGCCGAGGTCGCTGAGGCCGAAGCTGACGAGGTTGCCGAAGTTGCTGAAGAACCGGTTGCACCGGTTGCACCGGCAGCTCCGCAGCAGGAGCAAGCCGCGCAGAGCACACCAACTGCGCAGCCAGCAGCCCCTGCGGTGCCATTGGCAATTCCGATGGAACCCCGTCCGGTCATGGTCAACTCCGAGCGTTCGGAGATTACCTACACCTTCACCGAACTGCGTGACATGGCAGACGAGTCGCAGCAGCTTGGGGAGCCGGGGCCAGTCGCTCGTGCGGTACTCACCGGTTCCAACGCTTACGACGACCGTCCGACTGCCTCCATTCCGGTTGTCCAGGACAATGTCGACGAAGAGTCCGAGGCATCCGCTGAATCGGATGACGTCGACGGTGAACAATTTGCTGAGGCTGAAGCTGCTCAGGAAACCGCTACCTTCGAGGCTGCCGACGCTGACGCCGATACCGGTGCCGCTTCCAAGGCGGCAGTGGCAGCCGCTGTCGCTCCTGAAGTTGCACAGGCAGAAGACGCACAGGCCGATATCGAGCAGGCCGAGGACGCCCCCACTGAGGCTGCGCAGGTCGAGACCACACCGACCCAGGCCGCAGCTGACGAGAAGCAGGCGGAGCCCCGGGACGTCGTTAAGCGTGAAGAATCCAAGAGCTCCAAGGGCAAGGCCGTCGCGCGCGATGGCTACGCCGAGGACAATTCCCTCTCGGTGCCGTTGCTGCTAATCCAGGTCTTCGTGGGTCTGATTGCTGGTGCATTGGTGTTCCTGGGCTTCACCATGGCCTGGTCGTCGCTGCCAAAGATTGTGGTTGTCATCATGGCTCTCGTGGTCGCTGGTGGCTTCGCGGGAATGGCGAACTACCTGCGCCGTGAGAAGGACAAACTGACACCGATTCTTGCAGGACTTGTCGGTTTGGCGCTGACATTTGGCCCCTGGATTCTCTTCCAGTTGTAGTGGGGTCAACAGAATAATCATCACCTGATGCAGGGGTCGGAAGCGTAGTTTTCCGGTCCCTGCATTCGCATGTGTGGGCCAGTTTTGGCACACTTAGCGTCCATGACAAGAATTGCTGTAATTGGTGGCGGAAAGATTGGTAGCGCACTCGTCGGTGGTCTCATCGACGGTGGTGTCTCGCCCTCCTCGATTTATGTGGTGGGGCGCACCAAGGAGAGCCTGGCCGGTCTGAAGGAGACCTACGGCATTGTCGATGCCGACGACCCAGTAGGGGCCGTCGACGGTGCCGACGTGGTGTTCTTGTGCGTAAAACCGTACTTGATTATCGACATGCTCGAGCAGATTGCCGACGTGCTCGATGACTCTGAGGTCGACACCATTGTGGTGTCGATGGCGGCTGGCATCACGCTGGACAAGATGGAAAGCGTCTGTGCTGTCGGTACTCCGGTGATCCGCGTCATGCCGAATACCCCGATGCTGGTGGGCAAGGGGGTCTGTGCAGTCGCGCCGGGCCGCTTTGTCACGGAGAGCCAGACCGACGAGGTTGTCGAACTGTTGAAGAAGGTCGGCAGCGTTGAGGTTGTCGATGAGTCGCTGATGTCTGCAGTCACTGCAGTCTCGGGCTCCGGTCCGGCTTACTTCTTCCAGTTCGTCGAGGCGATGACCGACGCGGGTGTGAATCTGGGCCTCAAGCGTGATCAGGCTAAGCGTCTGGCGTCGGCTACGGCTGCTGGTGCAGCCGAGATGATGATGCAGGAAGGCGCGGACCCGACTGCGTTGCGTGCTGATGTCACTTCGCCGGGCGGTACAACGGCAGCGGCCACCCGAGTTTTCGAGGAAGAGGGTATTCGTCGCGCGGTGCATCGCGCGCTGCAGGCTTGCTATGACAAGGCCAATGAGATGGGTAAATAAGTATTTCGCCGAGTGGTCGCGGGTGTACAAGTAACCCCAATATTTGGGGCATTGGAAATGGTTAGGGGCAGTAGCTAATCCGATACGCAGGGACGATGAGTTAGTCACAACTGTCACACCATTCGCCAATGCCCCTATTTTTTATCAAAAATCGCACCGGCACCTTGCCTACCGGTAGGATATGAAAAGCACGTGCGTGTCACGATTTTCTGCAGGAGGGGAAGCCTGCAGCGCGTCGCGTGCGCTGAAGGGAATATTTACTAATGCAGAATGCAGATAAAGGCACCTTTCTGACCGTTGCGGAAGTTGCTGACATCATGCGCGTATCCAAGATGACCGTCTACCGCCTGGTTCACGCTGGCGAGCTGCCGGCAGTGCGCGTTGGCCGTTCTTTCCGCGTCCATGAGTCCGCAGTCAAGGAGTACCTGGACTCCTCTTTCTACAACGCGGGTTAATTTTTTCTGCCTTTTAAGCGGGGCTGTTTGACCTGAACGCATATGTCCCCGCTATGATTAATCCGATTAGTACATGGTGCTGTGCTGCGCCCCTGTTTCCTATCGTCTTCAAGTCATGAAGTATCGAGCTGTGAAGGCGGAAGGAAAAAAAGGGCGTGACATCTCGGCGGTTGTAAGGCCGCATTGAGTACGCCGCCATTGTGCAAGAAAAAATTTCCGTCAACGAATAGCGAGGTCGAGCCGATGGGTTCCGTCATTAAGAAGCGTCGCAAGCGCATGTCGAAGAAGAAGCACCGCAAGATGCTTCGCCGTACCCGCGTGCAGCGTCGTAAGCTCGGCAAGTAAGCCAGCATTCCTGCCGTTATCGCAGGAGCGCGCGTGCTGCGTCGCGTACACGTTTTAAAAGCAAAACCCGCCCGGTCTCGTTGAGATAGGGCGGGTTTTGTCGTTGGGGGGGGGGGCTAATCACGGGCTGCCGATTACGGGCTGCAAATGTGAAACTGTAGGAGTTTATGACACTTTCAGGCCATTTTTCGAGCCATTTTTGTCATAAACGCAGTCACTAACTCTCGAGTGCGCCTAGCAGCGTTTAACTTTCCTTGTTCGCGTCCCACAGTCGCTTGCCGACGAGTCCCGCGCCCCCGACAGCTCCTGCCAGCAGTGCTCCGATCGAGAGCCACCGCATCGTGGCGAAGGTTGCGGAGCGAAAGTGGCGATAGTCGTAGATAGTCCACCCCATCTTCTGGGCGTAATTCCGCAACTTGCGGTCCGGGTTGATGGCCACGGCGGTGCCCACCATGGACAGCATGGGAATGTCGTTGGCGGAATCTGAGTATGCCGTGCAGCGAGACATGTCCAACCCGGAAGAGGCTGCCAGAGCTGCCACCGCGTGCTTCTTACCCGGGCCGTGGAGAATATCGCCTACCAGGCGGCCAGTGAACTTGCCATCTTTGACCTCGGCGACCGTGCCAAGGGCGCCGGTCAGTCCGATGTGCTTAGCGATAACCTGGGCCAGCTGCACCGGGGTGGCGGTGACCAGCCAGACCTCTTGGCCAGCCTGGATATGTAGTTCCGCCAGATCGCGGGTGCCCTGGTAAACGCGGTCGCTGATCTTTTCTTCAAAGATTTCTTCGCCGAGTTTGACCATTTCATTCACATCGTGGCCGGCGAAAAACTCCAATGCCTGTTCACGGGCCTTAGCTACGTCGGCAGCGTTTTCCGCGCCTGAGATTCGGAATTTCAGCTGCTTCCAAATCATGCCGGCCAAATCACGCTTCTTGATGAAGCCGCGCTCGACCAAACCCATGGCAAAGAGGAAGATTGATGCGCCTTGGACAAGCGTGTTGTCCACATCGAAGAAAGCGGCTGCGCCCTGATCGCGTTCGACACCTGGAATGGGCTGCGAGAGCACACGGGCACCGCCAGCGGCATCTTCGGCACCAGCTACACTGCGAAATCCCGTAGCCAGTTCTTCGCCGCCGACGTCGTAGACTTCGCCGAGAGCTTCCAGTGCATTGGCAGCCGCTGCAGCACCAGCTTCCTCCTGTGCTTCGTCATTGAGCGGAGCGAGAACTACCTGCTCGAGGAAGTTGCGGACGTTACCCTGCGAGGACGCAAGGTCACCCAGCATGTCGATGGGGAAGGGGGAGCGGTTGTCGGCACTGAACTCACTCACGGCACGAAAATCTCTTTCCACGGTGTATGCAACCGACATCCGTTATCGGAAGCTCTTGTTGAATAGTATCCGGTCTTTAGGCAAAGCTGCGCGCTGAGATTCAAGGAGCGGATGGGGCAAGGATAAGAAGAGTCACTTTTGCAGGGGAAGTGTGGGGAGGGGGACGTCGTAAAGCGAAACAGTCGACCTTTAGACTGGCCGTTATGGTGACTGTGACGGTGATGAGTAGGAAGACGTGCGGTTCGTGCGCCCGAGTGATTGCGCAGATTGAGCCGCTAGTTCGGGACCAAAATGCGCAGTTCCAGGTGGAAGACGTCGATACCGATCCGAACTTGGCCATGGAATTTGGCGATCGCGTGCCGGTGATTTTGGTCAATGATGAGGAAATCGCTTGCTGGGAAATCGATGATGATGAACTCCTGGAAGCGATAGCGGAGGCCGAATAAGTTCGGGAGACAACTCTGCCGAACTGCTAGGAGCTGCGGAGACATGGCAGAATGTGGAGTAGCGGCAAAGAAGTAGGGGAGTGCTGCGAACATCGAGGTAGAGACTAAGTAAAGTATGCCTTTGTTGTGACGAGATGGCAGAGTTGTCTAGCGTTAACAGTCATAGCTGTGTGAAAAAGCCCGTAGCGGGGCCTGTGAAGGAGCAATAGAGCGGTGATTGAGCGGTGAGTGTGCTTCTCGTCGGAATGTCGTACCGGTCTGCACCGGTGACCCTTCTTGAAAAGGTCTCCGTCGGTGAAACTGAGCGAGAGGCCATTTTGGCTCGGCTGGTCGCGGATGAAGCGATCAGCGAAGCGATGCTGTTGTCGACCTGTAACCGCGTTGAGTACTACGTGGTGGCCAACGGCTTCCACTCTGGCCTATCGGCCGTGGTCCGTGAAATTGTCGGTCGTACTGGGCTCGAACTCGATGAACTGACACCGCACCTCTATGTGCGGTACGCACAGGCCGCAGCGGAGCATGCCTTCTCGGTGTGTGCTGGTCTTGACTCGATGGTGCTGGGGGAACAGCAGATTATCGGTCAGCTTCGCAATGCTTACCAGGAAGCGGACGAAGCCGGCACCGTCGGTCGCATGCTGCATGACTTGGCGCAGAAGGCGCTGCACACAGGCAAGCGAGTCCACAGCGAAACACTGATTGATAATGCGGGCGCATCGATGGTCTCCGTGGCCATCGACGAGGCGATTGCTGCGCTGCATCCTGGGTTCAACTCTGGTGTTGACGTCGCTGAGGGTACCGATATTCTGGCCGGACGTTCGGCCCTTATCCTCGGCGCCGGTGCGATGAGTTCGCTGGCCGCCAGTTACCTGGGGCGCTGCGGCATTGATCGTCTGATTATTGCCAACCGCACCGTTGACCGGGCGCAGAACCTGGCTAACCACTCGATCGAAGCGGGCATCCCCGCTACTGCTATTGCGTTGCATGATTTCGCTGATGTCCTCGATGATGTGGACATTCTCGTCAGTGCCACCGGAGCCATGACTCCAGTGGTCTCAGCTGCAGATGTTGTCGACCACGGCCCGCTCGCCATCGTCGATTTGTCTATGCCTCGCGACGTCGCGGAGGATGTCTCCGGGCTTGAGGGGATCGCACTCTTCAACATCGAATTGCTGCAGATGACTCGCACGGAGGTTCCGGGTCGTGATGATGAGGCTGCAGCGCGCGACATTGTGGCCGAAGAGTTGGAGTCCTACCTCACGGCGCAGCGCGCAAGCGAGGTAGCACCGACTGTTCGCGCTCTGCGTGAGCGCGCGGCGGATGTGGCGGCGGCTGAGCTCGCTCGCCTGGAGGCGAAGACACCGGGTCTTACTCAAAAGGAACGTCGCGAGGTCGAGTCCACGGTTCGCCGCGTCGTCGATAAGCTCTTGCACGCGCCAACGGTTCAGGTCAAGAAGCTTTCTAGCCAGCAGGGTGGTGGCAACTACGCGCTTGCCCTGCAGAAGCTCTTCGACCTGCCCCTATCCACCCCCTCTGGCCTGTATGCTGACACCGATATCCCCGCAGATCTCATGGTAGAGGGCCGAATTGGGCGGATGCAGGGATTTGAGCAGTATGGTCTTGACAGTAGTGCCATCATTGAAGGCGTTGCTGAAACCACCAAAAATTAACACCCGGAGGGAAACATGCCTGACCCAGCGACTATTCGTATCGGTACCAGGGGCTCGGAACTGGCCACGACACAGGCCGGTCACGTCCGTGATGCACTGATTGAGCTGGGACAGCCTGCAGAGCTGGTGATTGTAAAGACCGCCGGTGACCATAACCGCCACGACCCGGTGGAAAAGATTGGCATCGGTGTCTTCACCCAGGCGCTGCGTCATGCACTCCGCGAGGGGGTGTGCGACATTATCGTGCACTCGTTTAAGGACCTGCCGACCCTGCCGGAAGACGACATGATGGTCGCAGCCGTGCCGGAGCGCGTCGATCCGCGAGAAGCGCTGATTTCCCGCGATGCCACGCCGCTGATGGACCTGCCTGAGGGGGCTCGTGTGGGTACCTCCGCGCCGCGTCGTGTCTCTCAGCTGCGTGCGCTGCGCTCCGATCTGGAACTTGTACCATTGCGTGGAAACATCGAAACCCGCATGGGGCGCGTCTCTGAGGACTTGGACGCTGTCATTCTGGCTCGCGCTGGGCTGGAGCGCACGGGTCGCCTCGGAGAGATTGCGGAATCCCTGGATGTGGATGTCCTCATGCCAGCCCCGGCTCAGGGCGCCCTGGCGCTGGAGTGCCGCACTGCTGACCGCGAAATTGTGGATATTCTGCGCAAGATTGACCACCCGGTGTCCCATGCCCGGGCTGTCGCTGAGCGCGCGGTACTCAATGAGCTGGAAGCGGGCTGCACCGCTCCGGTCGCGGCCTACTCAACCGTGAGCGACAGTGGTGAACTCACCCTGCAGGCGGGGGTGTTCGCACTCGACGGTTCGCGTCAGTTGCTCGAGACCGCTACCGCAAACGTGGATAAGGCCGATGAGCTTGGCCGGAAGGTTGCGGCGGCCCTGCTCGAACGGGGTGCTCATGAGGTAATGGGCGATACCCTGCGGGAATCTCAAAAGTAGCCGGTTAGTTAATTTGGCTCAAACCCTTTATGCTAATAGGCCTGTATGCATGCCGTTGGGATAAGGGTTTCCTTCGTGTGCTCGCATGTGAGATTCAGGTATCTACCTGCCCCTCACATGCGTTGGCGCATGTCCGCTTTCTTCCTTAGAGACTCATCGGCACGAAAAGTGAACAACCAATAGAAAAGAAATCACTCCGCAACGATGAACACCTCCCTCCCCTCAGCAACGGGACGCATCCTGTTCGTCGGCGCTGGTCCTGGAAATCCCGACCTGCTGACGCTTCGCGCCCGTGAGATTCTCGCAGACACCGCTATCGCCTACGTCGACGCCGATGTCATGCCGGGGGTTCGAGAGCTCGTCGCAACCGATGTGCCTGTTCCTCCCGAGCTGCTGAAGGAAGCCGAGGAAGAGTACGAGCGCATGTGCGCCGCAGCCAAGGCCAAGGGATCTCGTCGTAAGCCGCCGCGTCCGGCACCACCGACCGCCGCAGATCTGCGCACGCCTATCGACGATCCCAAGAAGATGGCAGAATTGCTCGTCGAGGAAGCCGCTAAAGGCAATGACGTGGTGCGTTTGGTGGCAGGCAATCCGCTGACCAACGATTCGCTGCTGGCCGAAATCAACGAGGTCTCGCACGCCGATGTTGAGTTCCAGATCGTCCCTGGCATGTCCGTGCCCTCCACCGTCCCGGCATTTGCCGGTATCGCGTTGGGCTCGACGTACACGGAGACCGATCTCGATCGCGCCGATGTGGACTGGGACGAGCTGGCCCAGGCACCGCAGCCGCTGGTACTGCAGGCCGTGCAGGACGACCTGTCCGCCATTGCAACTGAGCTCGGCGAACGCGGCCTGCCGTCGTCGTTGCCGGTGTCGGTGACTGTCAACGGTACGACTCGTCTGCAGCGCACCTACGACGTCACGCTGGGCACCTTGGCGCAGCTCTCGGGTGACCTGACCGGTCCGCTGGTGGTCACGCTTGGCAAGGGTGTGGACAATCGTTCGAAGTACTCATGGTGGGAAAACCGCGCTCTCTACGGATGGAAGGTGCTGGTCCCACGTGCCAAGGCGCAGGCAGGCCCGATGAGTGCCCGTCTCGTTGCGCACGGCGCCATCCCGATTGAGGTCCCGACCATCTCAATCGAGCCACCGCGCAGCCCGGCGCAGATGGAACGCGCCATCAAGGGGCTTGTCGACGGCCGTTACCAGTGGGTTGTCTTCACTTCCGTCAACGCCGTCACCGCAGTGTGGGAGAAGTTCCAGGAATTCGGCTTGGACGCGCGCTCCTTCGCTGGGGTCCGCATCGCAGCCGTCGGCCATCGCACCGCCGCTGCCATCCGCGATCTCGGCATCACTCCGGAGCTGCTTCCGGATGACACTCGTCAAAATGCCGCGGGCATTGTCGACGTGTTCCCGGAGTACATCGAGGATCTCGATCCGGTCAACCGCGTGCTGCTGCCGCGCGCCGATATCGGCACCGATGTGCTTGTCGACGGTCTGATTGACCTGGGCTGGGAAGTTGATGATGTGGTCGCTTACCGTACCGTGCGGGCAGCGCCACCGAGTGCGGATATCCGCGACATGATTAAGTCCGGTGGCTTCGACGCAGTGTGCTTCACCTCGGGGTCGACGGTGAAGAACCTGGTCGGCATCGCGGGTAAGCCGCATGCTCGCACCATCATTGCCTGCATCGGGCCGATGGCCGCAGCCACGGCTCGCGAGTACGGCCTGCGGGTAGATGTCGTGCCGGAGCGCGCAAGCATCCCGGAGCTGGTGGATGCGCTGGCAGAGCATGTTGCGCAACTGCGGGCGGCAGGGCAGCTGCCACCACCGCGCAAGAAGCGTCGTCGTTCGCGTAAAACCAAGGACTGAGCAGGGGCGTACCGGAGCGAGTTCGCGTTTTGATTAAGGTTGTCTTTATGACTACATCTGGAGCTTCTGAATCATCCCGCGAAATCGATCTCGAACAGTTTGGATTTCCTCTCCCGATTCGTCGCCCACGCAGGCTGCGCACCAACCCGGTGATGCGTGCGATGACGGCGGAGACGACACTGGCTCCGAAAAATCTCATCCTGCCCATGTTTGTTGCAGATGGGATTGATGAGCCGAAGCCAATCAGCTCCCTGCCCGGGGTAGTGCAGCATACCGAGGACTCCCTGGTAGAAGCTGTGCGCGAGGCTGTTGAGGCAGGTATCTCGGCAGTTGACCTCTTCGGTGTCCCGCTGGATGCGGACAAGGACGGCGAGGGCTCTGAGTCCTGGAATCCGGAGGGCGTACTCAACCGTGCCCTGCGTCGTCTCCGCGACGAGTTCGGGAATGACATTTTGATTATGGCCGACACCTGCCTGGATGAGTTCACTGACCACGGCCACTGTGGTGTGCTGGGCAAGGACCGCTTCGGCAACACGGTCGTTGAGAATGACCGCACGCTGATTAACTACATCAAGATGGCCGTTGCGCAGGCCGACGCCGGTGCCCATATCGTGTCCCCTTCGGGCATGATGGACGGCCAGATTGCCGCAATTCGCGAGGGCTTGGATGCCGCTGGCCATGAGGATGTCTCCATCATGGCGTACTCGGCAAAGTACGCCTCCGCCTTCTACGGTCCATTCCGTGAAGCTGTGGGCAGCTCGCTGCAGGGTGATCGCCGTACCTACCAGCAGGATCCTGCAAACCGTCGTGAGTCCCTGCTTGAAGTGCAGCTCGACGTTGACGAAGGTGCGGACATGGTGATGGTCAAGCCGGCCATGAGCTACCTGGACATTCTGCGCGAGGTCGCGGATATGTCGCCGGTGCCGGTTGCCGCCTACCAGGTCTCTGGTGAGTACGCGATGATTCACGCCGCTGCCGCCAACGGGTGGATTGACCTGGATGCTGCGATGATGGAGGCAGTACTGAGCATTCGCCGTGCCGGTGCGGAGCAGATTTTGACCTACGCAGCGGTGGACTTGGCGAAGAAGCTGCGCGCCCAGTTCTAATTCGCTCGGGTGAACGTGCAGTAGCAAATATCGAGAAGTGGACGGATGACTAAAGAAGAGAAGAAGCCCGCAATTCCCGAGCAGGTCGAGGGAGCTAGGCAGGCGTGGCGGGTTACGGCCGTGTTGCAGCTGCTCGTCGCTGCGGTAGCTACGGTGACCTACTGGCTGCATCCGGAAATGCTGATGAGCCCCTCAACCGCTAAGGAGAATTTCCCGGGTTTCAGCGAGGGCCAGATTGATGCTGCCATGAAGGCGACTATCGTTATCGCGTTCTTTTTCGCAGTGGGGCTTTGCATCGCGTTCTTCGCCATTATCGAGCGAATGCGCAAGGGGAGCGAAGGTGCTCGCACCGTGCTGGTTATCGGCTCGCTTTACCTGGCACTGTCGGCGCTGATGTCCTTCTTCTCTTCTACGGCTTCAGAATCGGGAGTGCCGGCATCCCTCGTTCTTATCAGCGGAATTGTGCGAATCGCCTCGGCCACTGCCGCGGTAGCGGGTCTAGTGCTCGCCGCTTCGAAGGAATCCAAGGACTACTTCGATCATCAGCGCCCGTCGAAACCGTGGACCCCGTCCGCTCCGGAATCGCATCTGCCGAGAGCGTCGAAGCATGGCGCTGATCCAAAGCGGCAACAGCAGCTGGGCCAGTCACAGCCCAAGCAATCCAAGCAGCCTGAGGAGTCCAAGCGATGATGTCCCTGCCGAGTCGGCCCTGGCAGTGGGTGCTCTTCGTCGCGCTCATCGCCCAGATTGTCCTGAGCTTGATACTGGTCACCGGCGACTATTCGCAGGCTCCCGCCGCCGTTGGCCGCGATATCTACATCGTCGCCGGTGTGACGCTGGTCTGCTCGCTTATTGGTAGCGGCTGCTTGCCGACGGCCACTGAGTTCAAACTCTCCCGGAACTGCCTGCTCATCATGGTGATTATCACGGCTCTCGCCATGTTCTTTGCCATTATGGCTGGAGCGCTGACTGTATGGGTTATCGCGCCCAGCCTGGCGATGGCGTGTGGACTACTGTTGCTCTATCGTGAATTAGCGCTCACGCGCGCCAACCAGCCACAGGATTAGACGGAAAGTTTCAAAGGCCATGAGTGACACCGGTGAGTTTGATTTCTCTCTGGACAATCGCGTTGAACAAGCGATTGTGGATGCCAAGGTCGCTGCTCGTAAGGCATTGCCACGAAGCCGTCAGGACATCGACGAAGAAAGTGCCCATCAGCGGCTTGCACACCGCAGAGGCCAGTCCAACACAGCTTTCGCACTCATCCTGGAAAACTTGGAAAACGCCGAGAGCGCTGAGCGTGCTGAGCATGTTTTGGAATCCTTTCCAGATGTGACCGCCTCTGTGGTCTACAAGCCCGGACGCGCGTGGATTACCGCGCCCGATACCATCGATCCGAATCAGTTCATCGAAGCTCTCCGCGAAATTGGGGTCGAGTCGTACCTCACGCGCAGCACGCTTCGGCGTCGTGCAACTCGGCTGGATGTGTCACAACATCGCCGTCCCGCTGTTCCGGCTGCCGCTCAACAGAATGAGGAGGAGCGCATTCGCCGTCGTGAAGCGGCCTTGCGCCGAAGCGGCGGTGGCGCGGAAGTACTGTTCACGGCGCGTGAACTGGTGACCAAGCAACGCTTTTGGGGAAGCCTGTTCCTATCGATTCCGGTGCTGGTGACGTCGTTGAACGTCAACTGGCAGTTCCCGGGTTGGCAGTGGATGTGTCTTGTGCTGACCACGATTGTGGTGTGGTGGGGTGGTTGGCCGTTCCACCGGGCAATGGCGGCGTCCCTGCGTCGGCGGATGTCGGCGCTGGATGGGGCGAGCTCCATTGCCATCCTGCTGGCGTGGCTGTGGTCGCTAGCGCAGCTTATCTTTGGTCCCGCGGGACAGATTGGATATACCACTGCGCCCACTTGGTTTGCTTTCAACTACCGGGAAAGCGCCTCGGCAGAGGTGTTTTTCGACGTTGCCTGCGGTCTGACTGTGCTGTTGCTAACAGGTCGCATGTTTACGCGCTACAACAAGGTGCGTACTGGACAAATCTTGCGCAACCTGCGCATTCCAGCTGAGCGAAACGTGACAGTCGTGCGCAAGAGCGCTAAATCCGCGGAGCCGAAACGGGTGGAGGTGACGGTCGCGGAGCTCAATATCGGTGATGACATCGTGGTTCCACCGCACTCGGTGATTCCGGTTGATGGCTCAGTCATCGGTGGTGCGTCCACGATGGATGCGCAGCTACTCGGTATCGGCGTTGAACCGCAGAAGGTCAAGGTCAATTCCAAGGTTTGGGCCGGTGCAATCAACCTGGATTCGGAGCTCAAGGTGCGCGTGGAACGCACCGGTTTCAAGACCCGGGCGTCATCGATAGCGCGCTGGCTTCGTCAAGCGGTTCGAGAAGAAACGGTGATGCACCAGACCGCAGTGCACTCGGCATCAGAGCTGGTGCCATGGACGCTGTCGTTGGCGGGCGTGGCTTTTTGCGGCTGGTGGCTGGCGACTGGCACGATGAGCGGTGCCCTCGCGGTGGCGCTGGCTATGCTCTCGGGCATCGCGCCGGTGGCATTGGCAATGTCTACGTCGACCGTGCAGCGCATCGGGATTCTGGCCGGTGCTAGTAACGGAATCTTGATTCGTGGCAATGAGACTTTCCGAAAGCTGGCCGCTGCCGATGTGGTGATTTTTAACCGAGTTGGAACGCTGACCGAGGGTGACACCCACGTGCTCGGTGTCGCCGCTGAGCGCAATGAAAATCCGGATCTGGTTCTGCGTGTGGCGGGCGCTCTCATGATGGAGAGCAACCACCCGGCATCAGCGGCAATCGTGCGCGCGTGCCGTGTATCCCGCGACGCCGGTTCCGGCGGTGGCGAGGTGCCGCACTGGATTGAGACTGTACACGTCGCAATTGCGGAAGACGGTGCGTTCGTTGGCCAGGTAGAGATCCCGGTGAAGGACTCGGACGACAAGTTGGAGATGCGCTTTGTTGAGGGGCGCGTTTGGCGTCCGCGTGATCTCACTGCACTCAGCGAGAAAATGGCCGTGGCTGCGCTCAGTGGCGGTACTCCGATGGTGGTGTCGTGGCGTGGCAAGGTCCGTGGTGTCATCACCATTGGTGAGGACATTAAGCCCGATGCGGTCGAGAGCATTGACCAGCTTGAGGATATGGGCGTGGACACCATGATGATCACGCGAGATCCGTATCCAGTAGCCCGTCGTTTTGCTGACCGGCTGAATATCTCACGAGTATTCGCGGGCATCATTGCCTCCCGCAAGGCCATTGCGGTGCGTTCGGTCCACAGTGACGGCGAGACTGTCGTGATGGTTGGCGACAAGGACATCCGGGACTCTCTGCGTGCCGCTGACGTGGGTGTTTTGATGGACAACACCGAAGGCAATCAGAATCTTGATGTTGATTACGCCGATGTCGTGGCACTGCGTAACAACGTGTTGTCGATTCCGGAGGCCATTGAAATCGCACGTGCTGTGGTGCGGATGATGGACTCCAACATCTACTTTGCGTGGTTCTACAACGTTGCGGTCATCCTGCTGGGTATGACCGGTATGATTCACCCGCTGCTGGCATCGCTTTTGATGATTTTCTCCAGCTTGTGGATCGACTGGCGATCCCGTCGAGTGTCCTCTCGCCGCAAGCATCTATTCAGGGTGAAGCTGGGACGTTGGTAGGGCAGGGTAGCCCTTCATCCGAGTGGCCGTCTACGATGGTCACCGTGACTCAAGACATTAATGCTCCTCATGTCCCAGAAAACGTTGAGCTCACCGATCGTTCGGCAGAGTTCTTTACGCAGGCTCAGGCAGTGACGCCGGGTGGCGTGAACTCGCCGGTCCGCGCCTTCGGTTCCGTCGGTGGCACCCCACGTTTCATTGACCACGCCGCGGGCTCTCGTCTCGTGGATGTTGATGGTAACGAATATGTGGACTTGGTCTGCTCGTGGGGTCCAATGATTCTGGGCCACGCGCACCCGGCAGTGGTGGAGGCCGTTCAGAGCGCCGCCACTCGCGGTTTGTCTTTCGGCGCTCCGACGACGGCTGAGACCGACCTGGCTCGTCACATCGTTGAGCGCACGTCGGTAGATGAGGTGCGTCTGGTCAACTCCGGCACTGAGGCCACTATGTCCGCAGTACGCCTGGCTCGCGGTTTCACTGGCCGTTCCAAGATCATCAAGTTCGCCGGCTGCTACCACGGTCACGTGGACGCGCTGCTGGCATCGGCCGGTTCCGGTGTCGCTACTTTTGGTCTGCCGGATTCGCCGGGTGTCACCGGTGCATCGGCTGCCGACACCATTGTTGTTCCTTATAACGACATTGAGGCCGTCAAGGCCGCATTCGCTGAGAACCCGGGCGAGATTGCCTGTGTCATCACTGAGGCGGCAGCGGGCAACATGGGTACCGTCGCACCGCAGGACAACTTCAACGCGAAGTTGAAGGAAGTCTGCCACGCAGACGGCGCACTGCTGATTCTCGATGAGGTCATGACTGGCTTCCGCGCTTCCTACAACGGCTGGTACGGCATTGATGGTGTGGCCGGTGACCTGACCACCTTCGGCAAGGTCGTCTCCGGTGGTCTGCCGGCAGCTGCCTTCGGTGGTCGCCGCGACGTCATGGAGTACTTGGCTCCGAACGGTCCGGTGTACCAGGCAGGCACACTCTCCGGTAACCCGGTCGCTATGGCAGCTGGCCTGGCCAACCTGGAGAATGCCACGAAGGATGTCTATGACACCGTCGCAGCCAATGCAGATCGCCTGGCCACGATTCTGTCCGACGCCCTGACCAAGCAGGGCGTGGCCCACCACATTCAGCGTGCGGGCACGATGCTCTCGCCACGCTTCGCCGAGGGCGAGGGCCATAACTTTGAGCAGATGCAGGCAGCGGATACTTTCCGCTACCCGGCTTTCTTCCACGCCCTACTGGCCAATGGTGTCTACCCGCCGGCTTCTTGCTACGAGACCTGGTTCGTCTCCGCTGCGCTGACCGACGCCGACTTCGAGATTATCGAGCGTGCAGCAGCCCGCGCGGCCGAGGCGGCGGCAACCGCCAAGCCGGAGTAGGTGACACGTGCCGAACAAGACCAATTCGCAGGCAGCACAGCAGGAATCGCAGCCGACACAGCCGGAAAACCAGGCGTCTAAGCGTGCAACAAAGCACGCCAAGACCACGGTCGTACATCTCGTCCGCCACGGCGAGGTTTATAACCCGGATAAGATTCTCTACGGTCGCCTGCCCGGCTGGCACTTGTCTGAGCGCGGTCAGCGTCAGGCAGCGGCCACGGCCTCGTCCTTCGAAGGCCACGACATCCGCTACTTCGCCTGTTCCCCGCTACAGCGCACGCAGGAAACCTCACGGCCCTTCACCGAGATAATCGGCATGAAGCCGACCCTGGATGAAGATTTGCTGGAGGCTGGCAACTCCTTTGAGGGTTTACACATCAAGGGCATTGACTCCGCACTGTGGAATCCGAAGTACTGGCCACGGCTGCGTCGTCCGAGCGTGCCCAGTTGGGGCGAGCCCTACGAGGAGATCGCGGACCGTATGTTCCACGCCATCGAGCGAGCCCGCGAGGCCGCCGAAGGAGCGGAAGCGGTGCTGGTGACGCACCAGCTGTGCATCATTGCAGCTCAGCGTCGTGCGCGGTACTTGAAGCTCGCCCACAACCCGGCAACTAGGCAGTGCGATCTGGCCAGCGTGACCTCCTTGGTCTTCGTCGGCGACACCATTGTCGACGTGCGCTACAGTGAACCGGCCGGTCACCTGTAAGGTGAATAAATAGTTTTGTTGAAGTTTCACTGACCCCCGGAAGGTGGCACCCCAAGTGGCCAAGGTCTCATCGTCCCGAATTGCAGCAACGCTAGCGGCAGCAACTCTGTCTCTGTCGCTCGCAGCATGTAACCCCGGAGATTCAGTGGGACACGATGCCGTTGCCGTCGGCGGTCAGTTCGAGTTTGTTTCTCCAGGGGGTCAGCAGATCATTGACTACGCACCCGAGGAGCGCAAACCGGTCGGCAAGGTGTTCGGTCCTTCTCTAGAGGACGACGACAAGAAAATCTCCCTCGATGACTTCAAGGACCAGATTGTGGTCCTAAACGCCTGGGGGCAGTGGTGCGCACCGTGCCGATCCGAATCGGATGACCTGCAGTATGTCCAGGAACAGATGGAAGAGCAAGGTATCGGCACCGTTCTCGGCATCAACGTCCGCGACAATGTCCGCCAGGCTCCCATCGACTTTGTGAAGGACAACGGCATCACCTACCCGTCCATCTATGACCCGGCCTTCGTCAACGCCAGCGCACTGGGCGGCATCCCGGCTTCGGTGATTCCGACAACCATCATTCTGGACAAGCAGCACCGCCCGGCCAAGGTCTTCCTCCGCGAGGTCGATCACACCATGCTGATGAAGGCTGTTAATGAAGTGAAGGCGGAGGGCTAGGCCCCAGCATGGGAACTCTTGCCATGGACACGATTTATCTTGCCGATGGCATCGGCCAGCAGTTCGCCGACGCCGCCACCGGCGGTCCCATCCTATTAGGCCTGCTCGCTGCTGCGCTGGCTGGTCTCGTCTCGTTTGCCAGCCCGTGCGTCATTCCGCTCGTGCCCGGTTACGTCTCGTATCTCACCGGTCTTTCCGGAGCATCGGGGGCGCAGGGCCAGGGCTTGACGACGGGCACTGCGGACGCAACCGCCGTCGATAAGCGTGACGGCGATGGAGGGCGTGGCAAGCGTTCCGCAACTGCCCGCGTCGGCCTGGCTGCGTTGCTGTTCGTGCTGGGCTTCACTGTCATTTTCGTGCTGGGGTCGGCCTCAATTTTCGGGCTCGTGTCCACGCTGCGTCTGCAGGCGCGCACGCTGACGATTGTCGGTGGCGTGGTGACCATCGTGATGGGACTCGCCTTCATGGGCATGGTGCCGGCGCTGCAGAAGGACACCCGCATGGCGCCGAAGCGCTGGACCACGTGGCTGGGAGCGCCACTGCTTGGCGCGGTGTTCGCGCTGGGGTGGACGCCGTGTCTGGGCCCGACGCTGACTGCAATTATTTCGGTGTCCGCGGGCACGCAGGGTATGACCGCGGCCAGGGGAGTGGCGCTGATTATCGCTTACTGCCTGGGGCTGGGGCTGCCGTTCATTTTGGTGGCGCTGGGGTCGGCACGCGCGATGCGTGGAGTGGACTTCCTGCGTAAGCACTCGCGAACTATTCAGCTCATCGGTGGTGTGGCGCTGGTGCTGGTCGGAATTGCCCTGGTCACGGGACTGTGGGATGTTTTTGTTGCCTGGGTTCAGGCCGCTTTTATTACTGATACGGTAACGCCAATTTAGTGAAAGATTTTTCGATGTCGGTGAATTGGAATAAGGTACGACAGCCCTTCCAGCAGGTCTGGAACTGGTTGACCAGCATGCGCACAGCGCTGATTCTGCTGTTCATCCTCGCTTTCGCAGCGGTTCCGGGCGCCCTGTTGCCACAGCGCTCGCTGAATAAGGACAAGGTCGACCAGTATCTAGCCGCCAACGGCAAGACCGCCGAGATCATGGATAAGCTGCAGCTTTTCGATGTCTTCTCGTCCGTCTGGTTCGTCGCCATCGTGGCATTGCTGCTGATTTCCCTGGTTGGCTGCATTATTCCGCGCACCATCGACCACTACAAGGCCATGAAGACGCCACCGGCCAAGGCGCCGAAACGGTTGGCGCGTCTTCCGCTTCACGACGAAGCCGTGGTCGATGCCTCTGCGGATGAAGTTTCTAAGCGGGTGCGTGAGCGCCTGAACAAGTGGGCGTTGACCGAGACTCCAGCAGATGAAGATCGCGCTGGGGCACGATCCTTTTCCGCGGAGAAGGGATACCTGCGTGAGTTTGGCAACCTGGTGTTCCACCTGGGCATTGCGCTGCTGATTATCATCGTCGGCTTGGGCCGCATGATCTATTACGAGGGTCAGGTCATTTTGCTGACCAACACCGGCACCGAGATTTCTGACGACAACGTCAATAGCGCGGTGGGCGTTCCGTTCTGTAACACCGCTGCTGCGAACTATGACTCGCTGCGTGCTGGCAACACCTTCGACGGTACAACTCTGAACCCGTTCTGTATTCAGGTCGATGACTTCTTCGCCGATTACCTGCCGAACGGTCAGGCCAAGATGTTTACCTCTCATATCCGATTCGCAGAAGAAGAGGATATGCGCAAGCCGGTCGATGAGTGGGAAAAGACCACGCTGCAGGTCAACCACCCTCTGCGCATCGCCGGTGACCGCGTCTACCTGCAGGGGCACGGCTTTGCGCCTGCGTTCAAGGTGACCTGGCCGAATGGCGAGTCGCGTACGTCGATTGTCCAGTTCCGTCCGGATGATCCGACCTTCTTCCTGTCCTCTGGTGCGCTGCGCTTCGACCCACCAGCAGGCATGTACCCGGACTTGTTCGAGCGCCGCCAGAACCAGATTGCAATCGAGGGACTGTTCGCTCCGACCGCGGAGTTTACTGGTGAAAAGGGTGCTCTGCTGCAGTCCTCTTACCCGGCGATGCAAGACCCGGCCGTGGCTGTCGACATCTACCGCGGCGACGCGGGCTTGGACACCGGTCGTTCGCAGGGGCTGTTTTCCCTCGACCGCGATCTGATGCACTCGGGTCAGCTGGCTAAGGAAGCCCGCGTCAACCTCAAGCAGGGCGAATCCACCGAGCTTGCCGACGGCACCAAGATTGAATTCCTCGGTGCGAAGGAATTCGTCAACTTGCAGGTTTCGCACGATCCCACGCAGTTCTGGGTGCTGGTGGCAACTGTGGCCGCACTGGCGGGCATGGTTCTTTCGTTGGGCATTAAGCGCCGACGTGTTTGGGTGCGCATGTTCCCGCTGGAAGATGGCCGCACTCGCGTTGAGTTCGGTGGCCTTGCCCGCACCGACAAGGCAGGTTGGGGCGAGGAGTTCCAGTACATCGTAGATGACATCCTGGAACGTGACAGTGATGACGAGGATGCTGCTGACAACAATGCTGCGACCGACGAGAGCGCGGACGACAAGGACAAAAGCTAACTGACCACTAAGTCTGGTCCATCATTACTGCAGGGTGAATGCGCGGGGGCGAGAATTGCGCCTCCGCGCATTTTTGCGTCCCCCGTGTCCCCGGTCCCCTTTTGCTTAGTCCTGCTTTAGTACTAGGGTTTGAAGAAGTATTCCGCTAATTCCACACTTTGGAGCCAAGTACATGCTCGTCAATAAGACACTGGCGCAGTTTTCGGACTGGTCGTACTTCACGGCCTTCGCCTTTTATCTTGTGGCCTTTGTTATTTCCATTGCCTACTACAGTCGTCGTATCGCGGCCGCTGAAGCGAAAAGCCAGGTTGCGGAACGCGAGCTGGTAGCCGCCGGTGCGGGTGAGGGAGCTACCACCGCTAGTGTTGCTGACTCGGGGGAGTCGGCGACGAAGTCGTCGGCAAGCGAGCCTAAGAACCAGGTGCTGACGAACCGACTCGGCGTTGTGACGGAAATGCTGATTTACGTCGGGGTGGCCGTGCACTTTGCATCGGTGCTGCTGCGTGGCCTGGCCGTGCAGCGTTTCCCGTGGGGCAACCTCTACGAGTACGTATCAGTTTCAATCCTCTTTGCTATGGCAATTGCAGCTGGCGTACTGCATCGTGAAACCATGCGTGTGTTCTGGCCGTGGCTGTTGGCTCCGATTCTGGCGCTGATGTTTTACGGTGGTAAGAACCTATATGTTGAGGCTGCTCCGGTGGTGCCGGCACTGCAGTCGATTTGGATTCCGGTTCACGTCTCGATTATTTCTATCGGGTGCAGTATCGCACTGATTTCCGGTGTTGCCTCGATTCTCTACATGCTGCGGATGTACAACCGCGAGGGCAAGGAAAAGGGCTTCCTGGGCAAACTGGTCGCGCCGCTGCCGGATGCTCAAAAGCTGGATGCGATTGCTTACCGCACCGCTATTTGGTCCTTCCCACTGTTCGGTCTGGGCATTGTGCTGGGCGCTATCTGGGCCGAGTCCGCATGGGGTCGTTACTGGGGCTGGGACCCGAAGGAGACCACGGCGCTGATTACCTGGATTATCTACGCCCTGTACCTGCACGCTCGCGCGACTTCGGGTTGGCGTAATACCAAGGCCGCGTGGATCAACATCTTCGGTTTTGCCACCATGGTGTTCAACCTCTTCTTCATCAACCAGGTGGTTTCGGGCCTGCACTCCTACGCTGGTCTGAACTAAGTCTTCACACTTGTACAAAGCCGGCATCGCCGGGTGAACTAGAATCGCTTCCATGCGCGTTCTCGTCACCGGTGGTGCCGGCTTTATTGGTTCCAACTTCGTTCTCCGCACTCTGGCTACACGGCCCGATGTGAATGTCACGGTGCTGGACGCTTTCACCTATGCCGCGAACCCTGCGAGCTTGGATGGCGCGGACTGTGAAATCATCCGCGGCGATGTTCGTGACGCGGAGCTGATCGATCGCCTCGTGCCCCGCTTCGACGTGGTCGTCCACTTCGCCGCAGAGAGCCATAACGACAATTCGCTGGTGGATGCCGATCCCTTCGTCACCACTAATGTCATGGGCACCGTGAATCTGGCCAAGGCTTGCGCCACCCACGACGTCCGCCTTCACCACATCTCCACCGACGAGGTCTTCGGCGATCTCGCTCTCGACGATCCAGCACGCTTTACGACGGCCACCGCGTACAAACCCTCCAGCCCCTACTCGGCCTCCAAGGCTTCAGCGGATCACTTTGTCCGGGCGTGGGTGCGCAGCTTCGGGTTGGTTGCGACGATTAGTAACTGCTCGAACAACTACGGGCCGAGGCAGCATCCGGAGAAGCTGATTCCCCGCCAGATCTGTGGTCTGTTGCGCGGTCGTAGCCCTCGCGTGTACGGCACTGGCGAGAATGTTCGGGACTGGATTCACGTCGATGACCACAACGACGCGGTCTGGGCAATCTTGGATTCTGGCGAGGTGGGGGAGACCTACCTGATTGGTGCCGATGGCGAGCGTTCCAACCTCGACGTGGTCGGAGACATCCTGGAGGGCTTCGGTCGTGAGCGGTCCGACTTTGTCCATGTCACTGACCGCCCGGGGCATGACCGTCGTTATGCGATTGACCCCGCATCCATCCGCAGCCTTGGCTGGCAGCCGCGCTACCAAGACTTTTCCGCGGGGCTCGCCGAGACCATCGACTGGTATCGCGCCAACGAGTCCTGGTGGGCGGCGGCCTACGATGCCGCTGAGGCTGGCTACGCGGAGCGCGAGCAGGAGTTGTAGTTCGCTGCTGGGGCATGCCTAGCGAACCCTCAACGCACACTCAGTGCACACTCAACGCGTGCCACAGCCTCAGCCCGGGCGCCCCGTCTACACTTGTTACCCATGAGCCCTAAGAGCACATTCCAGCCCACTTCTATCGACGGCGTTTTCACCTTCGAACCGGTCATCCACGGCGACAGCCGCGGTAGTTTCCACGAGTGGTATCGCCTCGACGCATTCGCCGAGGCCACGGGCTACCCGTTCTTCCCGGAGCAGGCCAACATGAGTGTCTCCGCCGCAGGCGTTGTCCGTGGCCTGCACTTCGCTGACGTCAGCACCGCGCCAGATGGCCACCCCGGCCAGGCGAAGCTGGTTACTTGTCCCGCGGGCCACATCCTCGACATTGCGGTTGACCTGCGTCGCGGCTCCGATACCTTCGGCAAGGTCGAGGTTTTCGAGCTCGACAGCAAGACCCGCCGAGTGGTCTATCTGCCCAACGGCATCGGACATGGCTTCGTCTCGCTTGCCGACGACTCTGTGCTCACTTACCTCACTTCCACCGGTTACAACCCGGAGGCAGAGCGTGCTGTTAGCATCCAGGACCCGACTCTCGGAATTGACCTGGCTGCGCTGCTGGCCAAGGGTGGTCTCACCGACGCGGACATGATTCTCTCCGAGCGCGATCAGAAGGCTCCGACTATCGAGCAGTTCGAGGCCGAGGGCAATAAGCTCCCCAGTGAGTTTGACTGCAAGGATCTTGAGAACATGGCTCGCGACGAGTGGGCAATCGCCAACGAAGCGGCCGGGCAGTAAGGCAGAAAGGCGCGAGCACTATGAAGGGCATCATCCTCGCAGGTGGTACGGGCTCTCGGCTGTTTCCCATCACACTTGGCGTAAGCAAGCAGCTGGTTCCCGTCTATGACAAGCCGATGATCTACTACCCGCTGAGCACGCTGATGCTAGCGGGAATCAGGGACATCCTCGTCATCACCACGCCACATGATGCCCCGCAGTTTGAACGCTTGCTTGGCGACGGCTCGCAGTGGGGCCTCACCCTCACCTTTGCCACCCAAGACGAGCCCCGTGGTCTCGCTGAAGCGTTCATCATCGGTGCGGACCACATCGGCGATGACTCCGTTGCCCTCATCCTCGGCGACAACATCTTTTACGGTGCTGGCTTCGGCACGCAGCTGCGCCGCTTCCATAACGTCGATGGCGGAGCGATCTTCGCCTACTGGGTCGCAGATCCCACAGCCTATGGAGTCGTGGACTTCGACCAAAGCGGCAAAGCCGTGGCGATCCAGGAGAAACCGAAGAAACCACGCAGCCATTTCGCGGTGCCTGGTTTGTACTTCTATGATGCCGAGGTTGTTGAGATAGCTCGCTCGCTGCAACCGTCGTCACGCGGCGAATTGGAAATCACGGATGTTAACCGCGCCTACTTGGAGCGCGGGAAACTGCAGGTAGAGGTGCTGCCGCGCGGCACGGCATGGCTGGACACGGGCACGGTGGACAATCTGATGGCCGCGGGTGATTTCGTGCGCACGATTGAGCAGCGGCAGGGGCTAAAGATTGGCTCGCCGGAAGAGGTGGCGTGGCGCATGGGATTCATTGACGATGCTGCGCTTAGCGCGCGTGCCGACGCCCTCAGCGCCAGTGGCTACGGGGAATATCTACAGCAGTTGTTGCTGCGTGGCAAGGACGTTTAGTCAGTTTCGCCGGGATTATCGGGGTTGTCGTCCTGCTCCCGTTCGCGCCGCTCCTGCAGCTCCTGCTCACGTTTACGGCGATCGAATTCGGCCTTCTTGAGCTTCCAGAGAAACTCCGGATCATCGTCGGGAGCGAGCGGACGGGGTTCCGGTTGCGGAGCGGAAATACGTCGCATGCCGTTGCCGCGACTGCCGGGGCCAAATGCCTTCCACAGCATGACTACGACAAGGATGATGAACAGCAGCAGAATGAGCCGACCCATGTAATAGCTAACCTCCTGGATTTACCGACTAGAATACGCAACGAGTCCCGTAGTGCCCACGAGGGGTATCGCACTGCATGCGGTACGGCGTACAGAGTTCGTTAGGGTACAAAGGAACGTTGGACACGAACAGCCATGGACGCTAGCAACGCCCGGGCACAGCACAGGCGTAACACGTAGAGGTGAGGGTTTAATGACCAATCCAGCAGAGCAGGACAAGTTGGCTTCTGAGGCTCAGATGCCAGCAGCTCCGGTGACCAAGAATGCTGGTCGCGGCAATGCCATGAAGGGGCTGTTCTGGTACGGCCTTGCTCGTCTGCTGCTATTCCTAGTGCTGTTCTTCATTCTGCTCGTGATTATCTACCTCGTTAATGTGCAGATTCCGGCTGCAATTACGGCTGTGTTCGCACTGATTATTGCGATGCCGCTGTCGGTTTTTGTGTTCCCGAAGCTGCGCGTCCAGGCCAATGAGTCTGTTGCAGTGTGGTCGGAGAACCGCCGCGCGCACAAGGAATACATTGCGCAGCAGATTAAGGACCGCGAGGAAAACTAGCGCACCTTCTCCAGGGCCCGCTCGATAGCCCGGTTCACCGCTTCCGGAGCCTCGAGCGGCAACATGTGGCCGGCCCCGTCGACTTCAACCAGTTCGGCGTCCGGCCACTTTTCCATAATTAGGTCTGCTTGCTTGCGCGGAGTGACATCGTCCTTCGTGCCCACCAGTACCGCTCCTGGCAAGCCCTCCAAGTAAGGCCCGGATGCGAACTCGTCGTGATCCTGCAGGTCGTCGAGATATCCCACGAAAGTTTCCAGCGGTGTTTCATTAATCATGGCCGCGTGGAACTCGATGATCTCGTAGTCCGTGCGCCGGGCGAACACCGCCACCGCCAACGACGGCGCCATCAGTGACGCGATTGCCTCGCGGAACTTGCGAATCTCCTTCGGCGAGGACTCAATTGCATTGCGCGCCGCATCCGCCACCGGGGACGCCAGAATCTGCGGCACACCCTGGGCGGCCAGCTTGTCGATAGACGTGGAAATCAACACTACGCCTGCTATCCGACGGCGAATGCTTTCCTCGGCAGCCCGCACCATGTGCAGTGCAATCAAACCGCCTAGCGAATGCCCAACCACGATGAGTTTTCCGGTCGCGGCACGCTCGGCGATCACGGCCAGCGCATCGGCCGCAGCCCCTTCGACCGTGCAGAGTGAAGCCGGAACCGCTCCGGTCTGGCCGTGGCCGCGCAGATCCATAGTCAACAGGCGTGCTTCCGGGTGCGACTTGCGCAGCGCGTTGAACTGCCGGTACCAGGACTCACCAGCCAGGGTGAAGCCGTGGACGAAGACGATGGTCACGGGTTCTTTGGCGGGTTCGCTAGGTTCAACCTCGTACCAGTGCACCGGAATATCGGTGGTGACAGCATCCGGCTTGTCGCTGGCCTTCCGCTCGTCGTCCTTGGCCGCAATCTCGGCCGTGACCGGTGCGGTCTTGATATGCACCACGCCGGTTGACGTGAGATCGGTGAGTCCCGGTTCACGGGTCTGCGAATGCAGCGCACCGTGCTCCAGCGCCAGTCGGCGGCGTCCCGATTTGGTCAAACGCAGAGCAGCGCTGCGGGCGAAAGCTGGAGCCTTGGCTGCTGTGTCGCCAACTCGGGTTGCGGCCTCCTGGACGTCGTCAAGCGCCTTGTGCGTCAGTGTGCGGAAGTCCATCGGTACCCCCTAGCTGAGCGCGAGTGCGAGTGCCGTAATGACGGACCAGGCAAGCATCATCTTGCCGGTAAGCCCCAGTACCGGGATGAGCTCCTTGCCCTTCTTATGCATGCGAATTGGCTCGGAGGCCTTCACCCACAGCGGCACGATGAGCAGACCCACCAGCGCCCATGGGCGCCAGAAAGCGATAAAGCTGCTGGCCAGCGCGGGCATGAGGGAGAGAATCTGCCAGACGATGCGGGTGCGGAAGTCGCCCAGGCGAACTGCCAAGGTGATCTTGCCGGTAGCGGCGTCGGTGGGGATGTCGCGCAAGTTGTTCGCCAGGTTCACGGCAGAAGACACCGAACCAATACCAATTGCGCAGGCCAGGCCGACCCAAGACAGCGAGCCCGTCTGGGTGAATTCCGTGCCGAGCACCGCGACGAGACCGAAGAAGACGAAGACCGAGACCTCGCCAAGTCCGCGATAACCGTAGGGATTTTTACCGCCGGTGTAGAACCACGCAGCCGCGATGCACAGTGCACCGACCAGAATGAGCCACCACGCGCTCATCAGGGACAGCGCCACACCGGCAAGACCGGCGACACCAAAGGAACCGAACGCCGCGTACTTCACAACCTTCGGCTCGACCAGACCAGAACCCGTCAGGCGCAGCGGGCCCGAGCGGTCATCGTCAGTGCCGCGGATGCCATCGGAGTAGTCGTTGGCGAAGTTCACGCCCACAATCAACGCCCACGCGACAACCAGCGCGAGCACCGCACGTCCCCAGATAATCGGCGCGTGCGTCGATGCCGCTCCGACACCGACGATGACCGGCGCAAACGCATTCGCCCAGGTATGGGGGCGCGCGCCTTCCAGCCAATCGCTTAACGACGCCGTTGCAGGACTCTTTGGTGCTTCAGACATGAATTAATAATAGGACGTGACACCAAATGCCTTGAACTAATGCGTGTCTGAATGAGCTAAAAGAGCGCCGCGACTTTCTTCCGGTCGACCTTGCCCGGACCAATCAGTGGCAGAGCCTCCACACGACGCAGGTCCTTCGGAATCATCCAGTGATTGATTCGCCCGGCGTCTTCAGCATCGCCGAGCTCGTCCATAATATCGCCGAGCTCAGCCGTGCCTTCATACGCTGCGACGATGGCTTGGCCGAGCCGTGGGTGCGGCACGCCCACCACGCAGGCACCTGTTACTCCGTCGATGGCGAGCAGTTCACGTTCGAGAACTTCCGGGTGCAGTTTCAACCCGCCGGAGTCGATGATGGTGTCCAAGCGGCCCGTGATGACCAGTCGGCCATCGCGGATCTCGCCCGCATCGGAGGTGGCGAACCAACCTGGTTTATGGAAAGCCTCGTGACCGGGCGCGTTGCGGTAACCGTGTGCAATCATCGGCCCGCCCAGCCAAACACGACCATTTTCGATGGCGACCTGTGCACCCTCGATGGGCTGTCCGTCGTAGACGCAGCCGCCGGCTGTCTCGGAGGAACCATAGGTGGTTACGACGTTGATGCCGAGCTCTTCGGCCCGCGCTGCCACCTGCGGGTTCAAAGCTGCGCCGCCGACAAGGACGGCATCAAACAGGCGCAGGGCTGCCGCACCAAAGGGTTCTTCCATAGCCTTGGCCAGCTGCATCGGAGCCAGCGACGTGTAGGCGCGATCGCTGGTGAGGGTCTCGGCGCCGTCGGCGAATGCGGCAACATCAAAACCGTCGGTCACATCCACACACACCGGATCCGTGCCAGCGAGCAGCGAACGAATGAGAACCTGCAGGCCAGCGATATGGTAGGCCGGCATCGCCAGCATCCACTGTCCTTCACCGCCGAGCCACTGATGTGTAGCGGTAGCAGAGGAGACCAAGTTATCCACCGTCAGCTGTGCACCCTTCGGTGTGCCGGTGGAACCGGAAGTGCCGACAACAAGCGCGATGGACTCATCAATCGGCTCACCTGCGCGTTGCGAGTTCCGCAAGATTGAGGCGCGCGTGCCGTCGTGAAGCGGAACGGGAAGAAGAGAGACCTCACCGTCCAGCGCGGCGCGGAGGTCGGGCAGGATGGCGGTCGGGTCGTGGGGATTGACGGAAAGCAGGCTGAGCGTACGCACAACCCAAACCATAGCCCGTGTTGTGCCGTAGTTTCTGGTGGCGAGGTCGGAACAATCGTGGCCTCGGGCGCGTTGCGCAGACCAAAGACAGTCATAGATAGAAAGGCGTAGAAGATGGGTTGGATTTTTGGCAGGTCCGCAGAGCTGGTGCCGGAAGATGAGGCGCTCAAGGGCGGCTCGCACCCGGTGTTGGAAAATCCGAAGCCGCATGCGGTGCTCGGCACGCCGATCACCGGCCCATGGGAGGAAGGCCAGGAGGTCGTCTACATCGGGATTGGCTGTTACTGGGGCGCTGAGAAGCTGTTTTGGGAAACACCGGGCGTGCTCAGCACATCGGTCGGGTTCGCCGGTGGCGTGACGCCAAATCCCACCTACCGCGAGTCCTGCACCGGACGCACCAACCACACCGAGATTGTGGAGGTCGTCTACGACCCGGAGCAGATTAGCTTCGACCAGCTGATCGCCAAGGCCTTCGAAGCCCACGATCCCACGCAGGGCTACCGCCAGGGTAATGATGTCGGCACGCAGTACCGTTCCGCGATCTACACGACGACGCCCGAGCAAGCGCGCCGGGCACAGGAGATCGCCGATGCCTACGCGCCGAAGCTTGCCGACGCTGGCCTGGGGGCCATCACCACGGAGATTAAGCCACTCGCGGAGACTCCGGCAGGGGAGTACTACCGAGCCGAGGATGAGCATCAGCAGTACTTGTTTAAGAATCCGAACGGCTACTGCCCAGTGCATTCGACCGGCGTGGCCTGCGGAATTTAAAGGCGAAGCTTTTTAGAACGGTCAGTCGCGATTAGTAAAACTCACTGAGAAAAGTAAGGTGGTTATATCAATCAGATAGTCGAATAGGAGTGAACCCTTGTGGTGAAGCAAGTACTGCGCGTTGCATTTGCCTTCGTCGGCGTGGTCGTCGGCGCGGGCTTTGCGACGGGTCAGGAAATCATGCAATACTTCGTCGCCTTTGGCATCAATGGTGTCTGGGGTGCCGTTCTCTCAGCGGTGATCATGAGCCTGATGGCGATGATCATTTTGCAGCTGGGAAGCTACTTTCAGGCCAGCGAGCACGGCGAAGTTTTCCGACGCGTATCGCACCCCATCTTCTCGCGAGTACTGGACATTGGCGTGATTATCACGCTCTTCGCCACAGGGTTCGTCATGTTCGCCGGTGCCGGTGCCAACATGGAGCAGCAGTGGGGCATCCCCGTGTGGATCGGTGCCGTAATCATGGTGCTGGTTACCATTGCAGCCGGTTTCCTCGATGTTGACCGAGTGACCACAGTGATCGGTTCCATCACGCCGTTTATCGTCGGCTTTATTCTGCTGGCCAGTGTTTATACGCTGGCGTTCACCGATGCCACCCCAGCCGCGGAGCAGGCAGCTGCCGTTGCGGAAGTCCCGACCACTCTGCCGAACTGGGTTGTCGCCGCAGTGAACTATGTCGGTTTTAACCTGATGGTTGCGGTTTCCATGGCGATTGTTATTGGCGGTAGCCTGTTCAATCCCCGCGCCGCTGGAGCCGGTGGGTTTACCGGTGGTTTGATCTACTCCGCGATGCTGCTGATCACCACCATCACGTTGTTCCACACTGTTGGTACCGTCGCCACCGATGCCGTGCCAATGCTCACCGTCATTAATCGACTGCACCCGTGGCTAGGCCAGGCCATGGCCGTGGTAATCCTTGGCATGATCTTCAACACGGCACTTGGCATGTTCTACGCACTGGGGCGTCGCGTCACCGCAAATCACCCGGAAAAATTCAAGATTGTCTACGTCGCGCTGGTCTTGCTCGGTTTCGCCTTGAGCTTCATGGGCTTCCAGAACCTAATCGGTTGGGTCTACCCAATCCTGGGCTACATCGGTCTGCTGCTCATTACTGTCATGCTTGTTGCCTGGTTGCGCGGCCGCGAGCGCATCAGTGAAGAGACTTCCCGCCGCAAGCGCATCTTCCGCCTGGTCCGCCGTGGCCGGAACAAGGAGGCCCGCGAGGAGATTGAAGACTCCAACCTCAGTGTCGAAGAGGTCCGCGAGGCGATCGAGGAGTAGGTGGGGTGCTCGCGGCACCGCTGTCAATCTTGGGATCGGATGGCCTTTAGCGATGTCGCCCGAGCCCAAGCCGCGAAAGCCACGATCACAATGGCGGATACGAGAACCATCGACGGCCACCGCTCGGGGTAATCACGTACCACCCAGGTCCATCCCCATTCCGAGGTCCACCACAGCGGTGAGGCGCTGAGGACATCACCGCCAACCATCACCGCCCAACCGCCGAGCGCGACCGAGACAAAGATTGCGGCCGCCACACTTCGACGCGCAATTAAGCCGGTCACGGCCACAATCATCGCGGCCACAAGAGACGCGATTACCGCCTGGTACGGCCAGGGGTTAATGCCCGTCTGGCTATTGGTCTCGCCGCCTGCACCACTGATAACCACCGCAACCACCAGCACCGGCAGGAGAAACGCCATATCCAAGGCAAACAGTCGGAGCGTGATGCTGCGTCGCGCACGCCGATGCATCAGTGCTGGCCAGGCATCGGCTTGCGAAGTCCATGTCATGATGGCCACCACGGTTGCGGCCGTCGGCACGCAGACGAAACTCAGCAGCCCCAGCGCATACTCCGGGTTCCACACCACACGCACGACCGCAAGTCCGGCAAGCATCAGCGCTGCGAGACTCCACCAGGTGCGCCAGGGAAGGGTCGCGCTCATGCCATGGCTTAACGACGAAGTGCTGCGTTCCCGGCCCGTCGGCAAGCTGAGAGATTTTCCGTGCGCAAGCAATGCGATGGCAAATAGACCTAGCCCGAGGAGTAAATGCAGCAACGCGGGCGGCAGGATGGCGATGTTCCAGATCTCGCTGTCGGCGGGAGCCGAGATGGAATTAGCCTGCACTCCGTGGATAGGTAACGTTGGGCGGATTGCCCAGGTCCACGGGAGATCTTTCCAGTTTGGGCTCATGGCGTCCAGTGTTCCTGCGATGGCCCAAGCGATGGAAGCGAGCGGAGCGAGGAAGAGAGCTGCGCGTGGCACAAGGCGCCATAGGGCAAGGCCGAATGTCCAGAAGACGAAGAATGACAACGTGCTAAAGAGCGTGAATTGCAATGCGGTGCTCACGCTCCGGGCAAGGAGTGCAGCCATCAATGCGTGACCGAGGGCCGCGGAGGCAATGACAGTGGCTGCGCGGGCAAGGAGCACTCGAGTGCCCGAGATATTGCGCCAGATTAGGCCGCCTTGGCGGAGTTTTTCTTCACGGTTTTGGCCGATGACGGACGTAATAGCAGCCAGGGGAGGAAGCAGGATAAGCGAGTAGATGTGGGCGCTCGCCATGGCGGTGGCGTCAACGCCTCTAGAAAAGACCATGCTGACCAGAGCGATTGCCACCATGATGATGGGAAGAAACATGGTGAGTGACCACTTTGCCCGCAGTAGCTCGGCGCGGAAGTAGCGGCGGGCAGGAACGGTGCGCGTGTTAAGAGTGCGCGTGTGCGGTTGAGTGCTCATCGGGCAACACCTACTGCGGTGAAGAAAGCTTGCTCGAGGGATTGACCAGCAGCCGCAAAGTCAGCCAGCGGGCCTTCGTAGACCAGTCGGCCACCAGCAAGGACGCCAAGGTGGTCAACGCTCTTCTCGACCTCTCCGAGTTGATGGGAGGACACCACGACGGCCTTGCCACTAGCGGCAAGATTTCGCAACAAGGTGCGCAGGCCCACGATAGCTTCGGGGTCGAGGCCGTTGGTGGGCTCGTCGAGAAGCACAATGTCGGGGTCGGTGAGCAGCGCCATCGCCAGGGAAAGACGAACCTTCATGCCCGTTGAGAAAGCGCGGCCACGCTTGTTACCAGCATGAAGCCCGACCAAGTCGAGGACTTCGGCGATACGGCTCTTGTCCGTGCCGGTCAGATGTGCGTGCACTTTGAGATTGTCGGTGGCTGAGAGCTGTGGGTAGAACGCCGGGCCATTGATGGAGGCGCCGATGCGGTCCAGGTCGACAACGGACCACGGGTGTCCCGCGATGCTGATTTCACCGGAGTAGGGAATTAGCCCAAGCACCGTGCTCATCAACGTGGATTTACCTGCGCCGTTGAGTCCCAATAGCCCGTAGACCTCGCCGGCGCGGACGTTCATATCGAGGCCGTTCAGGACAGGTTCGTTCTTGCCGTAGGAGACAGTGATGCCGCGCAGCTGGAGGAGGGGAGCGGCGGCGTCTGCGGAAGGGCCTGAGGTGGGGGTTGGTGCGTTCATGCCTTAAGTAATAGGAGTGTTTGGCACGGTTCGCGCCCTCCCTGAGGATGAGGTGGCGGAAATATCCTCCCTAGGGAGGAGGCGATAGCGAGGATGACGGTACCAGCGAGGAGAAGCTACAGCAGCCCGTTTTTCGCAGCCCAAATGACAAGATCCACGCGACTGCGTGAGCCTGTCTTGGTCAACAGGGATTTCACATGGGTTTTCACTGTCGTCGTGGCGACAACCAACCTGCGAGCAATTTCGTCATTGGAAAGCCCTTGGCAGACGAGGTTCAAAATCTCCTGTTCGCGGGGTGTGAATTGGGTTCCTGTGTGAGTGGGGTCTGAGTCAGCGCCATGTGTCGAGAACGCTCTCGCTGGCTGTCCTGAGTGCGGTGCGCGCGGTGAAACATGCCGCAACACCATCGGCGTCACCTTCGGATCGATGACTCCTTCACCACGGTGGATACGCATGATGGCCGAAAGCAGCTCACGGGGATTGGAGTCTTTGAGCAAAAAGCCTGCGGCCCCAGCTTCTAAAGCGCCGAGCACCAGGTCTTCTTCGCGGAAAGTGGTCAGTACCAAGACTTTTGGAGTGGAAGCGCGAGCCGCACCTCCGGACGGCACGCCTTGCACAATCTGTCGTGTGGCCTCGATACCGTCCATCACGGGCATTCGAATGTCCATGACGACCACATCGGCTCCGGAGGCACGACGCACAGCCTCGGCGCCGTCGCCCACGGCACCAATGACTTTCATCTGCGGGTGGGCATCAATAAGCTGCGCGAAAGACTGCCGAATCAAAGCCTGATCTTCAGCCACTAATACTCGAATTACATCCATTGCTCGTCTTTCTCAACAGGATTGACAGTCAGCCCTGCTTCGGTCGAACCGCTTACAGCCGAATACTGACGCGGAACATGCCGTCGCTTTCACCATAAGTCATCTCGCCACCGAGCTGAGCCACGCGTTCTTCCAGACCAATCAGGCCAGCGCCAGCTCGCTTCCTGGGTTCCAAAGTTTCGCTCTCAGCCCGGTTTGCAGTCACCAAATGAACCCGCGCCGGGCTGTCATCAGCATCGGCAGGTGGATCGATTACCAGTGCCAGCTGACCAGCGCCCGATGAGTGCTTGGCCATATTCGCGGCCAACTCCGTCACTGCCCGCACCAAAGTCAAACGCTTCGCGAGTGGCCAATCCGCCAGGTCTCCATAAGACTCCGGCAGAGTCACCGAAACATCGCGACCCGGCGGACAAACTGCCGCAACCAGACGCGGAATCTCATTCGGGTCAGCGCTAATCTCGCCGCCATCACGTAGCGCATCGACAAGCGCATGCACATCCCGCAACGATTGGTCTGCGGTCTGGGCAATACCTTCCAGCGTGGTCTTTTCAGCAGCGGATTCCGCTCGTGAGCCATCCATCTCCGCCAGGTACAGAGCGGTTTGGGCCTGAACCTTAATAGAGGTGAGTCCGTGCCCCACGACGTCGTGAAGCTCCCTGGACAACTCCAGCTTGTTGAGCGCCACGACGTTCTCCAACTCCGCGGCATGTTCCTCGGCGTTGATGCGCAGCCATAGTGGCACTGCGTACGCGCTCGCCGTGATAAGCACCGCCGGTAGTCCGAAGACCAATAGTCGTTCCGGGGTAAAGCCGAAGGCAGGAACTGCCGGGTTGAGGAAGCTGCCAATCAACCCTAAAAACAGCCCAACGATGCCCCAGGTGCGATTCGGTTCCCACCTGGTCACAGCCCATAGAGATAGTGGGGCAGCAACAATAATGGGGTCTAGCCCAAGGTTCACTGGGGATAGCCACACCAGCAAGGCGAGACCCGCTAGGGCACTGTACGTAACCACAAACGATGCACGCACTGCTTTACGACGAAACGCTGCGGCCCCGGCAATCATCGCGGACAGAATCACATTGGTGACATAAGTAAAGCTCGGGCCATAAGTAAGTAGCGGCGTCATGCTCAACCAGCAGCACAGCAGGAAAGCAGTCGCAATAGCGAGATCGGCAGTTGGGAACGAGCCGACAAAGAAACGTACCCGGCTGCGCCAGTCGAGTGGGGCAGGGGTCTGCGCGGTGGCAGGCTGTGCGTGCATGGAGGAAGCGGTGCGCTGCATGTGTCTAGGCTAGCGGTCGGTGGCTTGCGCGGTTTAGTGTGAGTTTTCCACTTGCCGGAATGTGATGTTGATGCGGCCCTCTTTAAGCCCGCACCCTTCCGGCAGCGTGCCCGGACGAGTCTTGGGCACACCATGAAACGCAAGCCGCTTCGGACCACCAAACACAATCACATCCCCGCTGGCGAGAGTCACGTCATCCCAGGGTTTGTTGCGGTTTTCAGTCCCGCCAATGCGGAACAGAGCCTCATCGCCGATAGAGAGTGACACAATCGGGGCAGGGTAGTTTTCGTTTCGATCCTGGTGCATCCCCATGGTGGCCCCGGGCGGGTAGTAGTTGACCAACGCCATGTCGGGCCGAAAAGTGGTGGGCCACTGGCTGAGGGATTCGTCGTAAAGCGCGGCAGCGCCGAGTGCTTCGGTAGCGAGCTGTAGCAGGTTGTCAGGCACGGGCGGGACGCGAACGCCGCCTGCGTGCGTGACGTAGCGGTAGGGATTGGTGGCCCACATGCGGCCGAGATGCAGCATAAAGACCTGCATCTGGCCACTTTTGAGCTGCGGGCGAGTCATGGCCAGGGGAGTGCCGGCAACGTCGCGGGCGATGTCGCGGAGTTGCGTGATGATGCCCGCCTGCCGGTCCAGGGGAAGCCATCCCGGCAAATGAACAACTCCCGGCGTGATGCGGGCATCGTCGCGCGGGAGTTGATCGAAGAGCATAGGTCTAGTTTGCCTCTTAACCCGCGATGATTGCGTTAACCGGGCGGGAAAGGAACTGCGGACCAATCTTGCCCAGGTAGCGCAGGATAAAGTCTGCCGCCGACACCGAGTAGAAGTGACGCTGGCGCTCAATGAAGTTCTGCGGGTGCGTTGCCTTCCACACAGCATCAGCGACTTGGTTCGGCGTAATGCGCACGCCAAGACGACGGGTGGAACCGGCGGAAACGTCCGCCAGCTTGGTCTTCGCCCACAGCGGCATGATTGCGACGACGCGGATCTTGTCCTTGCGCCACTCCAGATCCAGAGCCTGCGTCAGACCAGAGACGTAGAACTTCGACGCGGAGTACGGCGCGATGTGCGGCTGGCCGTAAATGCCCGAAGCCGAACCCATGTTGACCAGGTGAGACCCCTTAGTGCGCTTCAGGTACGGGTGCGCCGCCTTCGCGCCCAGTGTCAGGCCGGTGCAGTTGATGTCCACCTGCGCGCGGATAATCTCCGGTGACTGGTCAGTGATATCGCCATCGCCGATGATGCCCGCGTTATTGTCCAGCACCGTCAGCTTGCCGCCGGTGTGGGAGGTGAAGTCCGCAAGCGCGTCCTCCCACTGCTTAAAGTCCGTCACGTCCAGCTTGCCGACGATTACCTCCGGGCGCTCAGCCTTGAGCTTCGCCAGGGCATCCTCATTGATGTCGTAGACGCCGACGGTCCAGCCTGCAGCCAGGAACTTCTCGGCCACCGCGCGGCCAATGCCCTGCGCGCCGCCGGAGATGAAAATGGACGGGGAATCAGAAGTGGCCATGGTGTCTCAATCCTGCCTTTTCTTGCTGTTTTTATAAGTGGATAAATGTTATTTGCCAGCTTAGGTGAGCATTTGTTGTTTAACAGCGGATTGGAGGAAACGGGACCCGATCACAAACGCGTCCTGACTACACTGGCCACCATGAAACCCCTGAACATCCCACCAGGTCCCGGCATCCCAAAGGGCCTCGTCATCCCCGCGGCGGAGCTCACCGAACGCTTCGCGCGCTCCGGAGGGCCGGGCGGTCAGGGCGTTAACACCACGGATTCCAAGGTGCAGCTATCGGTCGATATCGCCGAGCTCAGCGTGCTTTCCGACGTCTACCGCCGCCGCGCTCTCCAGAACCTCAGCCACCGACTCGATGGCACGACACTCACCGTGTCGGTTACCACGCAGCGCTCCCAGGTACGCAACCGCGCGGAAGCCAGGCGGCGCTTAGCGGAACTCATCCGAGAAGCTGTGCAGCCACCGCCTCCGAGGCGCCGGCGGACTCGACCGAGTCGGGCCTCGATTGCCCGTCGTAAAGCGCAGAAGCAGCGCCGCTCCGAGCTCAAAGCCAGCCGACGTCGCCCCAGCGCCTACTAGGGAATATGGGATTTTCGTGCATCCGTTGCAATATAGATGGTATGAGCGAAAACCAGGCCCCTACTGAAAAGGCAGCTGAAACTGTCGCGGAGTTCAACCGCGTGCCCTCGATTCTGTCCATCCAGTCGCATGTGAGCTATGGCCACGTGGGCAACTCCGCTGCGGTCTTCCCGCTGCAGCGCGCAGGTTTTGAAGTGTGGCCGGTCCACACCGTCGATTTCTCCAACCACACCGGCTACGGCCAGTGGCGCGGCCCGATGATTCCGGCCACGGATGTGCGCGAGGTTATCAAGGGTATCGATGAGCTGGGCAAGCTTGACGACGTCGATGCGATTATCTCCGGTTACCAGGGCGGTAGCGATATTGCGGATGTCATCATCGAGGCCGTGGCGATGGCCAAGCAGCGCAACCCGAAGGCCATTTACTCGTGTGACCCGGTGATGGGAAATGCCAAGAGCGGCTGCCACGTCTCGGATGACATTCCGCCGCTGCTGCGCGACAAGGTTGTGCCGGTGGCAGACGTGATTACGCCGAACCAGTTCGAGCTGGGATACCTGACGGGCCGCGAGGTCAACGACCTGGAGTCCACCATTGCGGCAGCCCATGCTGCTCGTGAGATGGGCCCGGAGGCCGTGTTGGTGACCAGTGTGCTGCGTCCGGAGCGCAAGGAGGGCGAGATTGAGATGCTCGCCGTCAATGGTGCGGGCGCATGGCTGGTGGCGACGCCGTACCTGCCCCTGAAGCGCAACGGTTCCGGCGATGTCGCGGCTGCGCTGTTTGCAGGCAACCTGCTGCGCGGTCGCGGTATTTACGGTGACCTTTCGGTCGCGTTGGGTAACACAGCGGCCAGTATCTTTGAGCTGCTGAAGGTCACGCACGAGTCCGGCTCTGGCGAGCTGGAGCTCGTGCGCGCGCAGGAGGCCTACGTTCACCCGGAGCAGCGTTTTGAGGTTACGAAGGTAGCGTAGCGCTTTATAAGCGAATATAGGGGGGGAGTCGATGGCGGCAGCACTTATGTGTTGCCGCCATCGTCGTACCAGGTCTTCGGGATTTTTCTGCCTTTTACCTGGGTTCTAAACATTTGCGCAACAAGAAGAAAAGATTTTGAACCATTGAAATAAAGTTTCCAATGAGTAGATAATGAAAACGGTTACTACTTAGTTGTGCCTATCCTTCAATAAAGGGGAGTAAATGTTTTCTACCCGCACGGGGCGAACCCTGGCTGTCTCGGTCTCTGCACTTGCGATTTGTGGCCTCGGGTTGACCGCCTGTTCGAACCCCGATGATAAGTCCGCCTCCGGTGCCGCCGGGGACTCCGGCGCCAGCGCCGAGCAGACCCTGGTCCTGCTGGATAACAACGAAACCGGCGGATACAACCCGGTTGCTGGTTACAGCAGGTCCGGCGATTCCCCGGTCTACGAGGGCCTTTTCCGGCTCAAGCCGGTGTCGGGTGACACCTCCACGAAGCCCGTCGACTTTGAGCCTCTGCTAGCCTCCGGCCCCGCCGAGCCGAGCAATGGCAACAAAACGTGGACCGTTCCAATCAAGGACGGAATCACCTTCTCCGACGGGACCACCTTCGGGCCGGAGGACGTCGTGGCGACCTACAAGGCCATCCTCGACGAGCGCTCGGCCTCCTCTGAGGCTCCGAACTGGGAAATGCTCGATGAGGTGCACGCCGACGGAGACAAGGTCGTCTTCGAGCTGAATATCCCGTACGCGGAATTCGATCACCAGCTCCTCAACGGCATCGCCCCGTCGGAGGCCTTCAACTTCGATGATTTGAAGCCCGCCGAGGACTCAGATCTCAATACCAAGCCCGTGGGAACTGGCCCGTTCAAGCTCGAATCTTTGCGTGCCGACGAGGCCATCTTCACGGCCCGCGAGGATTATCACGGCGGGGCCCCTGAGCTGAAGAAAGTCATTTACCGAGTCAATCAGGACGAAAACTCCCGTGCTCAGCAGCTGCGCGGCGGCGAGGGCGACGGAACCATTATGGAGCCGGCGTTGGCGCAGGAATTTGAAGGCCAGGAGGGATTCAAGGTCGAGTCGGCGCATTCGGCGGACTGGCGCGGAATCACCCTTCCAGCGGGCAACCCGGTCACCGGTGACCAGGCAATCCGCAATGCGGTCAACCTGGCTGTCAACCGTGAGGCCATGGCGAAAGACGTGATGAAGGGCCACGCGAAGCCGAACTCCACCTTCCTCGCGGACTTCTACGGCGACGCCTACGACCCGACCGCCGAGATCAAGCACGACACCGCGAAGGCCGAGAAGCTTCTCGACGACGCCGGGTGGAAGAAGGGCTCGGACGGCATCCGCGTCAAGGACGGCCAGCGCGCCGCGTTCGATGTCATCTACTTCCCGAACCGCGATCACGCCCGCACAGACCTGACGTTGGCCGCAGCCTCCGACCTGAAGAAGGTCGGCATTGAGGTCAATCCGGTCGCCCGTGATTCCAAGTCTGTCACCCGCGAGGACTACGCCAAGACCCCGGTCATGCTGGGAGGAGGCGGTACCCCGTACTCCGTCGACGGCCAGATCTACTCAATCTTGCACTCCAAGTACGCTGAGCCGGGTGCCGGTGCCAAGTGGGATAACGGCTCCGACTACGTCAACCCGGAGATCGACAAGCTGCTCGACCAGGCGCGCGTCGAAGCGGACCAGGCCAAGCGAGACGAGCTCTACCGTAAGATTCAGAAGCTCTACGCCGAAAAGCCCGCCATGCTGCAGCTGGTCTACGTTGACCATGTCTATGTCGAGCGCGACCGTGGCTACACGCACCCGGATGCCATCCTTGAGCCCCATGCCCACGGCCTGAACTTCGGCCCGTGGTTCAACCTGGGGGCATGGCACAAGTAAATGACAAAAGCCGAGCCACACCCACGTCCTCACCCTCGCTCGCGCCCGCACTCACACCCGCGTCTACACCCCTCTGAGCATCAACCCCGTTTCAAGAGCCGGAAACGGCAGGTCGCAGGAATCGTCGTGAGGCGAGTGCTGGTAGCCGTTCCCATCGTTGTGGCGGTGACGGCAGCAGTGTTCGCGCTGGCGGCGGTGAGCCCCTTCGACCCTTTGGATGCGTATCTCAAAGGTCAGGCGGGCAACCTGACCGAAGCGCAGAGAGTCTCGATTTCTCACCAGTTGGGGCTGGATAGGCCCTGGTGGGAGTCGTGGTTGGTGTGGCTGCAGGGCCTGGCGGTGGGCGACCTTGGCATTTCGAGGTCCTACTCACAGCCGGTGACGCAGGTGCTCGCCGAGCGTCTGCCGTGGACGATGCTGCTCGGCGCCTGCGGACTTGCCGGAGCTATCGCGCTGTCATTCGTTCTGGCACTGTGGGCTGCGGTGCGGCGCGGGGGAGTGCTAGACCGGCTAGTCCTGTCGATCTCGACGGTGATTCAGGCGACCCCGCCCTTCGTCGTTGCACTCGGCGGCCTCGGCCTTTTTGCGTTGGCCTGGAAGCTATTTCCCACCGGAGGCCTGACCTACCCGGGCGAGCCCGTGACTTTCTCCTCTACAGTGGCGCACCTTACGCTGCCAGCTGTCGTTCTTGCGATTACGCAGGTGCCGTGGCTGGTGCTGTCGTTGCGTGAGTCCATCGTCGAGGTCATGGACTCCGGCGCGGTCACCGGAGCGCAGGTCCGCGGCATTCCGCGCCGAACGATCATTTTCTCCCATATCCTGCCGACCGCAGTGCCGCCTTTCCTCGCGCTCATCGGCGCGCGACTGTCTGAGCTGGTCGTCGGATCGACACTGGTGGAGGCGGTCTTCGCGTGGCCTGGGCTCGGAACCGCGCTGGTCAAATCGGCTCAGAGCTTGGACTTTCCGCTGCTGAGCATTCTCACTATCGCGACGACGGCTATCGTCCTGCTCGGAAATCTGCTTGCCGACGTCGCCTTCGTCGTCCTCGACCCACGGGTGGATGCAGATGCTTAAAACGACAAAGAGGCCGGTCGCCCCGGTCGTGGCCGTGGCGTGCCTGGTCCTCATCGCTGCCTACGCCTTTTTAACTCCGCTGTTTCACGACTCCGACCTGGTGCTCACCGACTTCGCCAATTCCGGTGTCGCCCCGGGGCCTGAGCACTTCTTCGGTACCGATTCGAAGGGGCACGACGTTTTCGTTCGAGTTGCTGCGGGAATGCGCATTTCCCTTTTCATTGCACTGGTCACGGCAGTGTGCTCGGCGATCGTCGGTATCGTCCTCGGCGTTACCGCAGGCATGCTCGGCGGGCGCGTCGACCGCGTCATTATGCGCAGCGCCGACGTCACCAACGCGCTGCCGCACCTGCTACTGGGGCTGCTCATCGTCAGCCTTTTCCGAGGCTCGGTCCCCGCAATCATCATCTCCCTGGTACTGACGCACTGGGTGACCATCACCCGAACGGTCCGTGCGTCCGTGCTGCATCTGCGGGGCGCCGAGTTCGTCGAGGCCGCGCTCCTGTCCGGAATGAGCCGCGCACGCGTGCTAGCTCGGCACGTTGTTCCGGCGGCACTGGGGCAGTCCTTGGTCGGCCTTATCTTGCTGATCCCGCACGCAATCTGGCACGAGTCGACGCTGTCTTTCCTTGGGGTGGGCCTGCCGCCGCACAAGCCGTCTCTCGGGACTCTGCTTGCCGACGCCGAGGGCGCCCTGCTTCTCGGCCATTGGTGGATTTTGGTGTTTCCCTCGTTTTTCCTCGTCGCCACAACGTTGTGTATTGCGGCCGTCGGCACGCATTTGAAGGAGCGGGTGACCGGACAGGAGGTGCTGGTGTGAGTGCTCGGGAGGGCGTCGGCAAGCGAGAGAAGCTGCTGGACATTGAGAGACTGACAGTGCGGATTCCCCTGCGCGGTGGTGACGTGGTGCATGCCGCGACGGGCGTGTCCCTGACTGTGGGTAGGGGAGAGGTCGTCGCGGTTGTGGGTGAGTCGGGCTGCGGAAAGTCGATTATTGCCTCGGCGGTGGTTGGCATGCTGCCGCCGCACGCGAGAGTAGAGGGGCAGGTGCGTTTCTATCCGCGCGAAGGGGCAGCTGACAGTGGTGCAGAAGCGGAGAGGAACGCCGAGCCCATCGAAATTCTGGCGCGGCGACGTACCGGCGCGGGCCTTGCTCGCACTGACGAGGAGCTGGCGGGGCGGCAAATCGCGCTAGTACCGCAGTCGGCGGCGACGTTTTTGACACCGGTGCGCACGGTCGGGGCACAGCTAAAAGAAACAATTTCCGTTCTGGGACGCAACCACACGGTGGAGGAGATGCTGCGGCGAGTCAGCCTGGATGCGGAGGTCGCGGCGCTGTATCCCCACGAACTTTCCGGGGGTATGGCGCAGCGCGCAGCAGTGGCATTCGCCCTGGCTGGCGACCCTGCTCTGGTGATTGCTGACGAGCCGACGGCCTCCCTCGACCCCGACCTGACCATGGCCCTGCTGCGCATGCTTCGCCAAATCGCCGACAGTGGTGTGGGAGTCATGCTAATTACGCACGACATTTCCGAGCTGCGCGATAGCGGCATCGCCGACCGAGTTGCAGTGATGTACGCATCGCGCCTTGAGGAGACGGGACCGGCAAAACAGGTGATTGAGGCCCCAGCCAGCGAATACATGCGCGACCTGCTCGCAGCGCTGCCCGAAAACGGCATGCGGCCGATGCCCGGCGTGGTGCCGAGCTTGACGAACCTGGACGAGGACTATTGCTACGCGCGCAGGCTCGAGGAGGCGGGGAAATGAACGAGGAGGCTGTGGTGAGTAAGGCGTTGGTGAGTGAGCAGGCTTCGGTGAGCTGTGACGCGCAGGCGAGTGGCAAAGCGCTGGTCGCCGAGAACGTGTCGAAGTCATTCGGCGCCAAGGACGGCTCTGCGAGAGTCGTTTTATCGGACGTTTCCATCAGGGTTGATCCAGGGCAGATCGTCGGGCTTCGTGGGCCTTCGGGGGCTGGCAAGTCCACGCTCGGCCGTATCCTCGCAGGCCTGGAAGTGCCCGATTTAGGGCAGTGCTTCTGCGACGGGGTGCCGGTCGGCGCTGTGCGCAGCCGCGCCGGGCAGCGGGTTCGTGGCCAGATTGGGATGGTGTTTCAGTCTCCCCGAAGGTCCTGCGACCCGCGGATGACTTTGGGGCGCACCATTCGCTCAGCCGCACGACAGGGGCGGCAAGGGCGACGGGATGGTCAGCGAACCGGGAAAAGTGTGGACATCGACGAGCTCATCCGAAACGTTGGGCTGACTCCGGACCTTCTCGATCGCTTCCCTAGCCAGGTCTCAGACGGGCAGCTCCAGCGTGCCGCAGTCGCTCGCACCCTGGCCGCCGGTCCACGCTACCTCATCTGCGACGAGATGACCGCCATGCTCGACGCCGCCAACTCCGCGGCAATCGTCGAGGTCATCCGGGATTTCGCCGTATCTGGCGGCGGTGTTCTCATGATTAGCCATGAACACAGGCTTCTCGCCGCCGTGTGCGACGGCGTCGTCGCCTTAGAGTAGCGATATTGCTTAGCGCCCAGCTTGGAGTCATTGAACCTTCACTGCCTGTGATCGCCGATAGAATTTAGGAATTAGGGTAGCCATACCTATGACAGGTAGTGTAGGCTCTCCTTTTGTTGGTTGAATGGTTGGCTATCAATCGTTACTTGCTTGAAGGACTTCTATTGATTGATTCAAAAACTCCAAAGCTTCGACTTTTGACCCGATCGGACTTGGAAGATATCGAACTCGAACCTTCGCTGGTTATCCGTGCAGTAGAAGATGGATACTTGGCATTCGCGGAAGGTTCCTCGCAGTGCCCGACAAAAATGATGATTGACTTACCGGTTGAGAGCCGGGACTCGATTGCTTTTTCGATGCTCGGTTTTGATGCCAACCGTGATCTCGTTGGATACAAGACCTCTTATCGCCACGGAAGCGACAACCCAGATAAGTACTACACCACCATTAGTCTCTACGACGATGAAAGCGGCATGCCATACGCGCTAATGGACTGCCAAAAAGTTGGAGCCTCGCGAACTCCCGCTACGACAGCATTGATTGCGCGAGAATGTGCACGCGCTGATGCGAAGACTGTGACTGTTTTTGGCACTGGGATTCAGTCAGTTAACACACTTTCCTACTTGGTCACAGCAGTGCCGAGCCTCGAAAAACTACAGCTGCATGGAACTCATCCGGGAGGATTAGAAAAAAGCCGGAAGTCGCTTAATCACTGGTTTCCCGAGCGGAATATCGAACTAGTTGAACGCGATGATGCTTCTGTTATGAAGGCAGTTCAAAGCAGCGATATCACCGTAGTTGCTTCCGGTCGTGCCTGGCACCCATCGATTCAAACTGAATGGATTCCCGAAGGTGGGCTGCTAATTTCTGTTGCTTCCAAGGGAATTGCGGATGGTGCTGTTGCTGCTGCAGACAGGGTAATTGCTACTAGTGCCGGACAGTTCGAGCTAGTTGGGCAGCGATTGCTCCAGGGCAAAGAAGTGGAATTGGATGCAACACTACCCGATATTCTCGCGCGAAAGGCCCCAGGGCGCACGAATGAAACTGACCGAGTTTTTGCATTCTCGACGGGAATGATTATTACGGATATTCCAGTTGCTCAGGAACTTGCGGTTCGTGCATTTTCTGCTGGGCGAGGTACGGAGGTGTCGCTATGGTCGTAACGCTCGCTGTCGGCACTACGGGAAATGAAAAGTGAACGATAAAACTTTTGCTTCTACACCCTCTGTGCCCAAGACCTCGACCCTGGTCCCGAAACAACGTGACTGGGCGAAAGATTTACTGTCAATTCCAAGTGACGGCGTCTCGGAACTAACTCGTTTAGCCACACTAGCGGCAGGGCCTTTTCATGTTCTAAATACTCAGGTTTTTCGCCAGAATTTGAATGCTTTTGCTGCTGTTTGCGAGCGTCACGGAGTCGACTCGCATATCTACTTCGCTCACAAAGCAAATAAGTCTGCGTGCTGGATCCCCGCAGTCGCCGAAGAGGGGCATCGCGTAGATGTTGCGAGCGGGGAGGAGCTCACCGGCGCTTTAGGCGCTGGTGTGTGTGCTGCCGACTTAGTTGTTACGGGTGCGGAAAAATCGCAATCGCTTTTGACTCTTGCTCTCAGGCAGAGAGTTCTAATTGCAGTAGATTCTCCGAGCGAACTATTCCGAATTAATTCGCTGGCTAAGGATCTTGGAGTCGTTGATGCTCCGGTGTTGATTAGGTTACTGCCTGAAGAACAGCCTGAGACTCGCTTCGGCACCTCCATGGCACAGTGGCTTCGAGAGCTTGAGGCCCTGCGAGAACAATCTAGTAATGGGATTGACTGTAGGGGCGTGACCTTCCATTTGAACGGATACAGTCCCGCTCAGCGTAACCGCCAAGCACATAAAGCTTTGGATTTTATGGAAATTCTTCGAATTAAAGGATGGACGGCAGAGATGCTGGACATAGGTGGAGGATTTTCGGTTCAGTATTGTGAGCCATCCCAGTGGGAAATGTTTCGGGAAAAGGTTATTGATTCACCGGATAAGCGAGACTATTTTCATTCTGGTCGAATTCCAGAAGGGCTTTATCCGTATGGTGGGCAGGGCAATGATGGCCCTGAAATGTTAGATGAAATTCTTTCAGGAGTAGCTAATTCGCCTTCAGTTGAGAGGATTGATAAAACTAGCACTTCGCTTGCGGAACGGCTAAAAAATGGGCGATTTCAGTTGGCCATTGAACCAGGCCGAGCGGCGTTAGATGGTTGTGGATTGAGCGTTTTTCCAATTCAGGGTGTGAAATGGAGAGACGACTACATAATTATTACTGTTGCGGGTTTAAGTATGAGCCTTTCTGAGCAATGGAAAGGCAGTGAATACATGCCTGACATGACGTTATGGGAGAATCCCGGCTCAGATGATGGCGCCAATTACATGGGCAGGCCTAGCGGTGGCAGTAATTGTCTATCGCGCTCGGTTGGTGTCTGTGTTGGCGGAAGTAGCTGTATGGAATATGACATGCTCACTTGGCGAAAGGTCCAAATGAATCGAATTCCGAGAGTTGGGGATTTGGTTATTTATCACAATACGGCTGGTTATCAGATGGACAAAAATGAAAGCGAATTTCATCAAATTCGCCTGCCCATGCGGTTTGTTTGGGAAGGTCGGGGAAGCTTGCCGAAAATAGATAGGCCTTTATATCGGGAATTGGTTTAAATGTCTAATTGGGGTCTGTCATGATTGATTTTCCATATTCTGAAAAAAAATTAAGAAAACCTTGCGCAACATGTTCGCTTGAGAGTTGTAGTTTAATTGGAAACACGCCAATTCTTGAACTGTGTAATACCGGATCCGGAAGCCGGTTATTACTGAAGATGGATTGCCTAAATCCGACGGGAAGCGTAAAGGTGCGAATGGCGCTGGAGATGATTGTTGCTGCGGAGATCTCCGGCGAGCTCAAGCCGGGCGGAAGAATCATTGAACCCACTAGTGGAAACACTGGTTTAGGTCTGGCATTTGTGGCCTCTCAGCGGGGATACAAGTTTACGGCGATTGTGGATCATCACGCTGCTAAGGACAAGCTGCGTTCCATGCAAGCACTTGGAGCAGAGTTGGTCTTCGTCGGGGATAAAGAATCCTGTGTTCCGTCTACGAGCCTTAGACGTGCGAAGGCCGCAGAAATTGTCGCCGAGACCTCGGATGCATGGTGGCCAGATCAGCACAATAATCCCAACAACCCAGCTGGTTACTGGCAGCTTGCATACGAACTCGATGAGCAAATCCCAGAAAAGGTTGACGTTCTCGTTGCGGCAATCGGAACGGGCGGGACGTTGTGCGGTACAACGGAACATCTGAGGAAGCTTGGGCATACCGCCGAGTCGTTGGCTGTTGAACCCGAAGGCTCCATCATTTTTGGTGGGGTGCCAGGGGCATATAAGCAATCAGGTGCCGGTGCTCCGTCGGGTTTCAAAATCGGCAATAACGTCCGCTACAACCTCATCGACCATGGAGTCAAAGTTAGCGATGTCAAGGCATTCGCTGTGGCCCGAGTGTTGGCTAGGGAACATGGGCTCATGGTTGGAGGCACAGCAGGTGCTGCAATCTACGAAGGTTTGCGTCATCTACACGAGTTTCAGGCAGGAACAACAATGGTCGTCATTGTTTGTGATGCTGGTGAGAAATATCTCGACACAATTTTTGATACTGATTGGCTTCAGAAAAATCATTTGTATTCAGAAGTTATGGAGCGTCAAGTTTCGCGAATGCTCAGAGCCTATGGTGATTCTCGTGCCATTGCTAGTTCCTTCGAGGTGGCCGGGTGATAAAACCAGCTCGTGCAATTGGCCAGCAAACCGTGTCCTACCGTGATGTCTATTCGCTTGCGCTACCCATCGCGGGCGTTCAGCTAGCGGGGGTTGCGCTAACCACGACCGATGTGCTGATGCTGCAGACCCTCGGTGTAGTGGCAATTGCCGGCGGCGGACTCGCAATGCAGTTCTACAACCAGATTCGCACCATGTGTGTCGGTATGGTCACCGCCGGAGGCAACCTAGTAGCCGAGGCCGCGTCGGAGTGGGAAAAGACAGGCGAGGAAGTTGCGGCTGAGCGAATCCGCCAAGCGGTACGCAGTTGCATGGCCGTCGGTACCGCAACTGCAATCATTGGTGGCCTCATCGTGATTTCATTTGGTGCGCTTGCACTCATCTTGCCCATCGACGACACTGTTGCCGAGCTAGCGTTCTCGATGACGGTCGCGCTTGCACCAGGCCTTATCCCGATGATTTGGCTCAATGTCCTGCGGCAGTTTGCAGTCGGCATGCGTCGGCCGGGCTCTCTGCTGGTGGTTACGCTCATCTCCATCGTTGTCAACGCTGCTCTCAACGCTGGATTCCTCCGGCTAACAAGTGTCAATGAATGGGGAACTGCATGGGGACTGGTGGGCATCGGTCTGTCGACCACCTGCGTCCAGGTTTTTACCCTGCTGTCCTTTGCTGGCTTGCTGCAAAGAGACCGTCAGCTACGGAAATTCTTCGCGGTCATTCCGAGGCCCGGCGACGCAGCATGCATGAGGCGCATTATTCGGCTTGGGATTCCAGTTTCGCTTACCTACGGCTCTGAAGCTGCGATTACTACTATCGCAGGTCTAGCGATGGGCCTGGTTAGCCCAGTCATGCTGGCAGCGCACACCGTTGTTAACCAACTCGCTTATATCGTCTACCAAGTATGTATCGGCTTCTCGCACGGAGGATCTATACTGGTCAGCCGTGCATTAGCGGATGGTGCCGAGGCAGTCAAACAGGTATCACGTCGGGTTTTGCACGCAGTGGGTATTTATCTTGCCGTCGTCGGTTTGCTCTGGTTGCTACTGGGCAAGTACGTCGTTGGACTGTTCCTTACTGATTCCAACGTTAGTGCCAATCCCGATGTACGCCATATAGCGACAATCTTGTTGTGCCTTGCCGTGCTTCAGCAGTTCGCTAAAGGCTCCCAGAACGTGCTGGTGGGGCTCCTTCGTGGGCTGCGCGACACGAAGTCGGGTCTCAGTGCGACCCTTTGGGGCTACTGGGCGGTGGGGGTTCCAGCTCTCCTGATTCTTGGCCTTGGCCTTCGTTGGGAAGGATATGGCGTTTGGGTTGGGCTCATCCTTGGCTTTTCCACGACCGCTGCTCTGCTTTACCGCGCTCTGCAGCGTCACCTGCAACCCACTAGTTCCGTGTGACGGCCGAAGCTTCGTAACACCCATCCAGAAATAGTCTGAACCATCCACGTAAAGATGACGTTTTCCCTCTACCGAAGGGGATCCGAGGAGCTGAATATGCGGTCGACTGACCGCCTGCTCCGGAAAGAAGAAAATGAAGGTTAGTTCTCCTCTTACTCCAAGCGTGCTACTGCGTGACTTCCCCGCAAGGGTGCTTTTCGCGGTACTCCTATGCATGTCGCTCGTCCTTCTCGCCGCTTGCTCAGATGGAAATGGAGACGCATCCGCTAGCAGTGAGAAGCGTACCGTCGTCGATGCGCTAGGACGCGAAGTTAAAGTCCCGCAGAATGTCGAGCGAATCCTGATGGGCGGGCAGAAGATGCTTTACACGACGGCGCTTCTGAACCCAGACAATCCAACTGACAAGATCGTTGCCTGGCCAGAGGACCTGAAGGAAAACGACAAAGCCACTTACGACCGCTACGTTGAGAAGTTCCCCAAGATCAAGGACATCCCGACCACAGGCGAGATTTACAACAACACTATGTCGCTGGAACAGGCTCTGGAGTCCCGACCCGATGTCTTCGTAGTAAATGCGGGTGTCTTCGACGCGGCTAAAGATGCTGGAATCGTTGATGGATTAGAAAAGGCAGGCGTGCCGACGGTGACTGTCGACTACTTCATTGACCCAGTGAAAAACACCGAGCCCAGTATTCGAATGATGGGACAACTGCTGGGGCGTGAAAAGCAGGCGGAAGACTTTATCAACTACTACGAGAAGAAGGTCAACAAGGTCGCTGACCGCCTTGCCGAGAAGAAACCAGCACCGACACCGACATTCCTGTGGCGAGCACCCGGTTACTTTGACTGCTGCTCAACCTTCGCCAAGTCCAACCTGGCGCAGATTGTCAATTTTGCCGGTGGACTAAACCTTGGCGACGAAATGATTGATGCGAAGCAAGGGCAGGTATCGCCAGAGGCATTGGCCGGGAAGAATCCTGAAGTCATCATTGCCACAGGCGCAGACTGGGATCAGGGTAAGACTCCGGTCAAGGAAGGAAATTACGTACCGCTGGGTTACTCGGAATCGAAGGAAGAGGCGCAAAAGGCCCTTCACGATGTCGTCGGTAAGCAACCCGCTGTGCGTGAAGTCGACGCGGTGAAAAGTAAGCGTACTTTCGTCGCATGGCATCATTTTTACGATTCGCCATATAACTTCCTGGCAGTCGAGATGTTTGCAAAGGCCATGCACCCGGACTTGTTCGGCGACATTGACACTGAACGAGAGGTACAGGACCTGCACGATAAGTTCCTGCCAATCGAGGCCTCGGGCACCTTCTGGACTGGGCTGGAGTGATGTCGAACATGCAAGTTTCGCACGGAAACCTGGCAACAACGCAGGGGAGCGGAGACGCCGTTCGCGGGGAGCAGGAAGTCAGCCCTGATAGAGTAATGGTGCAGTCAACTTTTCACTGGTATCAGCGCGCAGCACGGAAGAAGTGGGTGATAATCGCTCTGATTACTGTGGTGTTGGCTTTGACATCGCTTGCTGACTTTCTACTCGGTGGCGGTAGCATGCCTGCCAGCGAAGTTTTGCATACATTGACCCATCCGGTTGGTGCGCGACCCATTGACCACCAGATTGTTTTCGACATTCGGCTTCCGATGACCGTGACTGCAGTGCTCGTCGGAGCGACGCTGGCAGCGGCGGGCTCACAAATGCAGACAATTCTGGGAAATCCCCTGGCCGAGCCGTACACCCTGGGCGTGTCAGCGGCGGCCGGATTCGGTGCTGCCCTGGCTGTGGTCACCGGCTTCGCTTCTGAGGGAATCGGTGCGGTGCTGGGGATGGCCGGGACTGCGTGGGTGTTCGCGATGCTGGCCTGCGCTGCGATTCTGCTCTTTTCCCGATTTCGTGGCCCAGGAGTCGAGGGGATGATTCTCCTCGGTATCGCGATTGTATTCTTTTTCGACGCTCTACTGGCCCTGATGCAATACCTGGCCTCGGAGACGCAGTTGGAACAGGTTGTGTTCTGGACGATGGGTAGTCTCACCCGCTCGAACTGGACGCAGATTGCGTTGCTCGCGGTGATATTCGTGATGGGGCTACTCTTCTTTTACCTCAATGCCTGGTCGCTGACTGCATTCCGGATGGGCGATGACCGCGCAAAAGCCCTTGGCGTAGACGTTGATCGACTGCGTGCGCTGACCCTTATCGTGGTGTCCTTTATGGCGGCAACCGCTGTGTCGATGGCCGGTACGATTGGATTTATCGGTCTCGTCGGCCCACACGTTGCGCGCTTATTGGTAGGCGAAGATCAACGTTATTTTCTTACTGCTTCGACTTTGGTAGGGGCGCTGCTTCTGGTTGCGGCATCGGCAGTGTCGAAGGTGATTCAACCGGGTGTAATTCTTCCCGTAGGCATTATTACCGCAATTGTAGGAGTGCCCGTATTTGTCGCGATTATCGCTGGCCAGAGGAGGAAAATGTGGGTTGGCTAAAGGCAAGTCGCTTTGTCGGGAACGACGCTGTACATGGTCATCACGACAGCCCCAGTAAACCTGACGGTAAACCCCTCGGCGAAACCCCTCCAGAATCGTCCGCTCTTAGCGCGCGAGGAGTGTCTTTTGCTTACGACGGCCATCATGTCCTGCACAATGTCGACGTTGGGCCTCTTCCGATGGGAAGCGTGACTGCGTTGGTCGGTCCCAACGGAGCTGGCAAATCGACACTGCTGAGGTGTTTGGCGGGCCTTGAAAACTGCTCGGGGCAGGTACGTGCTGAAAGATCTCTATATTTGCCACAGGACCCTCCGCCGCTGAGCTCATTGACCGTGTACGAAAGCGTCCTGCTTGCCCGGCAACAGTCATTTTCTGGGTTTTCCGCACTGCGTGTCGGATCCACAGTGCGGGCAGAAGTGCAGGCCACCATTGAACGACTTGGGTTGGTTGCGTTGTCATCGCGGCTGATGTCTGAGTTGTCTGGGGGACAGCGGCAGTTGGTGAGTTTTGCGCAGGCGGTTGTGCGACGACCTCGGGTATTGCTTCTCGACGAGCCCACCAGCGCACTCGACCTGCGTAACCAATTGATGCTTCTCGGGCAGGTACGCAAGTGTGCGCGGGAATTGCCCTGCGCGGTAGTGATGACACTTCATGACCTGGGGCAAGCGGCGCGCTTTTGCGAACATGTGGTTGTTCTAGCCGATGGTCGGGTCAGCAGTGCAGGGCCTCCGGCAGAGGTCATTAATGAAGCTATGCTGCGAGAGGTTTATCAGGTAGAAGGTGCGGTGCTCCCGACTCGCAATGGCGGGCTGGCGGTCGAAGCGTCGGAGGCACTCTAGCGCAGACCCGTGACTGTAGCGCACGCTCTCGGCTGTTCTACAGCCACGAATGAGCGCTAAAGTGCAGGGCCCGACGAGCGCCCCAGCCGGCGCCCCCCCCCTAACTGCCCCTAGTAGTAGAACGGGAACTCGTCCCAGTTCGGGTCACGCTTTTCCAGGAACGCTTCCTTGCCCTCGACGGCCTCGTCGGTCATGTACGCCAGGCGAGTAGCCTCGCCCGCGAAGACCTGCTGGCCCATCAGTCCGTCATCGGTCAGGTTGAAAGCGAACTTCAGCATGCGCTGCGCCGTTGGGGACTTACCGTTGATCATGCGGCCCCACTCCACCGCGACATCTTCCAGCTCAGCGTGGTCGGCGACCTCGTTGACAGCGCCCATGCGGTGCATGGTCTCAGCGTCGTAGGAACGGCCGAGGAAGAAAATCTCGCGGGCAAACTTCTGACCAACCTGCTTCGCCAGGTAGGCCGAGCCATAGCCGGCATCGAAAGATCCCACGTCAGCGTCGGTCTGCTTAAAGCGGGCCTCCTGGCGGGATGCCAGTGTCAGGTCACACACCACGTGCAGGGAGTGTCCGCCACCTGCGGCCCAACCATTGACCACGGCAATGACAACCTTCGGCATAGTGCGAATCAGGCGCTGCACCTCCAGGATGTGCAGGCGGCCACCCTCGACCTTGGCACGCGCGGTATCGATGGTGGATGCGTCCGCGGTAGCGTCGTCATGCTCGTGGGATGTGGCGTACTGGTAGCCGGAACGACCGCGAATGCGCTGGTCACCACCCGAACAGAATGCCCAGCCACCGTCCTTGGTGCTCGGGCCGTTACCGGTCAGCAGCACAACGCCGACATCCGGGGTGCGACGCGCGTGGTCGAGCGCGCGGTAGAGCTCATCGACGGTATGCGGGCGGAATGCGTTACGAACCTCCGGGCGATCAAACGCAATACGCACAATGCCGTTTTCGCGGCCCTCGCCGACGTGGCGGTGGTAGGTGATGTCGGTCAAATCCTCAAAACCATCAACCGTCTTCCACTGCTCGGGGCGGAAGGGGTTATCGGTCGAGTACTTCGCGGTATCAGTCATGGCTTCCAGCATAAAGGTCTCTAGCATGAGGGGTATGTCTGTGTCCGCTGCGCCCAACATCCAGCTTCCGCCCATCGATGACATCCTCGACCGCGCCCACGTCGTCGCGCTGCCCATGGCAGTGAAATTCCGTGGCGTCACCACCCGCGAGGCACTCCTCATCGACGGCCCCGTCACCTGGGGCGAGTTCGCTCCCTTCCTGGAATACGAGGCGTCCGAGGCCGCCGCGTGGCTGCGCTCGGCCATCGAATGCGCATACGTCGGCCTGCCCATCCCGAAGCGCGAGTTTGTCGAGGTCAACGCCACCATCCCCGCCGTCACACCCGACCAGGTGCCGGAGGTCGTGGCGCGCTACCCCGGGTGCCGCACGTTTAAGGTCAAGGTCGCAGAGAGCGGCCAATCGCTTAACGACGACATCGAGCGCGTAGCCGCCGTCCGCACCGCGGTGGCCGAAGCCTATGGCTATGAACCTGTGGTGCGGGTGGATGCGAATCGTGGCTGGTCGGTGGAGCAGGCCATCCGCGCCGCTCATGAGTTGGGGCCGCTGGAGTACATGGAGCAGCCCGTTGCGACTGTCGCCGAGCTCCGCGCGGTCCGCGACACAGTGGGGGAGTTTTGCCCGATTGCTGCCGATGAGTCGATTCGCAAGGCCGAGGATCCGTATTTGGTTGCGCGCGAACAGGCGGCGGACGTGGGCGTAATGAAGGTCGCGCCGCTTGGTGGACCACGCTGCTTGCTTCGGTTGGCCGAGGAGCTCGCGATGAAGGTGACGGTCGCCAGCGCCCTGGACACCGGTGTTGGCATGGCCGCCGGTTTGTTCACGGCGGCGGCCCTGCCTGCCACAGAGCTGCAGCCGGAGCCGAACGCGGCGGGTTTGGCCACGTCCTCGCTGTTTATCGAGGACGTCATCGAGCCCCGGCCACTTATCGATGGCCGACTGCCCGTCACCAACCCCGCTCCCGACCCTTCCCGCCTGGCCGAGCTCGCCGCGCCGGGCCCCCGCCGCGATTGGTGGTTCGACCGCCTCCGCGCGGCGTACGCCCATCTATAACGCCAAGAAAGTGACTAGGTTTATGACACTTTGAGCCCGGTAGGTTCAGGCGGTGAATGCATCACCAC
>NZ_KV799342.1:0-30000 GCF_001809925.1 Corynebacterium sp. HMSC064H12
GGCATGCGGACACACTTTTCTTTACTTAACCCGGCTCCGCTATGTCCCTGGCGATTCGCGCGCTCGCATGTTGCTGCGTATTCGAATCGTCGTTCAACGCATCATCGAAAGTGACTTTTTCCCTGGCCTGGTCAAGACAGATCCCGACCGTGTCTTAGAAGCGCTCACTGGAGAGATGAGCGATACACAGCTGGAAATTGTGGAGAAATTCATTCTCCCCGGTGTCCGTCACGGGCAGGAAGACGGCACTATTCGCGAGCACGATCCATATCTGCTGGCGCGCAACATTTACCGTCTGATTCAGACGATGGTGCTGGTGTGGCGCCCGGATGGCAAGGACGCGACGCTAGACAAGGAATCTGTCGAAGAGGTCGTCGACATGGTTGACCGCTACTTGCGCCCGGATCCTGCGGATAACAAGAAGAACTAAGAAGTAAAAACCCGCCTGCATCTGGTATAAAACCAGTTCAGGCGGGTTATTTTTGCGCCCCCAGAAGTGTCTGGTTCGGTGACATCGTTCCGCATGTCTCATGAGATCGTTCCGGTGCCGAGAACCATCATGTCTCGTCACATCGTTCCGGCGAGAAACGATGTGCCCGGCAACACACCACAGTTGCCCCAAACACGCCGAAACTGATGTCTCGCGACATCGTTCCTCCATGCTGAAACCATGGAGAAACCAGCTCCGAAAATCATCATCGAAACCATGCTCGCCACCGGCATGACCCAAACCGAAGCAGCCCAACACTTCGGAGTGACAACGCGTTGGATCCGAACATTACAAAAGCGCTACACCGAAGGCGGCATCGAGGCACTGACCCCTAAATCAAAACGCCCTCATACAAATCCACGCGCTACCGCCCCGGACGTAGTCGACCGCATCCTCCAATTACGCTACGAACTAACCAACCGCGGCACCGACGCGGGAGCCCACACCATCCGCTGGCACCTCGAGCAAGAAGACACAACCCCACTGTCAGCAACAGCAACGATCCATCGCATCCTCAAAAACAACGGACACATCACACCCCAACCACAAAAACGTCCCCGCAGCTCATGGATACGATTCCAAGCAGACCAACCCAACGAAACATGGCAAATGGACTACAGCGACTGGACCATCGCAGGCCACCAACGCGTCGTCATCCTTACAATCCTCGACGACCACTCACGCTATGTACTTCACTGCCAAGCCTTTAACAGCGCAACCGTTACCCACGTCATCGAAGCCTTCACCTACACAGCCACCATCCACGGTTACCCACAATCAACCCTGACCGACAACGGACGAGCATTCACAACCAGCAACGACCGCACCAACCCAGCACGCAATGGCTTCGAACAACTCCTCCTAGACCTAGGAATTGAACAGAAAAACGGCAAACCCTACCACCCGCAAACCCAAGGGAAAGTTGAACGATTCCACTACACACTCAAACTGGCACTACGTAACAGACCCCAAGCTAGAGACATCGACAACCTCAACGAACAACTCGATGACATCATCGACTACTACAACAACAAACGCCCCCACCGAGCACTCAACCGATGTACCCCTGCGGAGGCTTACAACGCTTTACCCAAAGCGCACCCCCGCCCAGGAAACAAGACTCATGACTACCGCCTGCGCACCGACAAAGTCGCCAAAAACGGCAAAACGACACTGCGGTGGGGCGGACAACTCAGACGCCTCTATATCGGACGCCGATGGGCCGGAGAGCCCATCACCATCATGTGCGTAGACAACACAGCAGACATCAAAATCACCGCCACGGGGCAACACATAGCCCACTACACACTGACCTCAGACAAGATCTACTACAACCAAAAAGACAACGAACTAAACCCCACCCCGGGCAACAAAAATAAAGGAAGCCTCGAGACATAACCGGAACAATGTCTCGAGACTTCACATTGCGCCCCCAGAAGGATTCGAACCCTCGACCAATCGGGTAGAAGCCGACTGCTCTGTCCACTGAGCTATGGAGGCTAGCTAAGAAAAGCATTGTAGCGTCTCTAATGTAGCCAATCACAACCGGTTCTGTTCTAGGGACTTTGGTCGCTAAGCTTAGGGCTATGACTGCCACGACCAAGGCCGAGACCTCTCCGCCTGTTAGCAAGGATAAGAAAGTCCGTAAATCTGCTGGTTGGTACGTTGTTTTTGTACTTATCGGCGGCGTTCTAGCTGGTTTGCTCTCGATGGCGTTCAACATGGATTCGCGCGCCACGTTGGGTATTCCCGATCCCGGCACAATCACCACCTTCGGGTTCCCGTTCGCGAAGGCGGCCGGTGAGCTGCTCGCCTGCCTCGGTGTCGGTTCGTTTATGCTCGCCGCTTTCGGTACGAAGCAGCGTGCCGACGGCACTTTGGGCCTCGACGGCTACACGGCATCCCGCACGGGTATGTGGGCCATGCTCGGCTGGGGCCTCATGGCGCTGATGGAGATTCCGCTGGTGCTCTCCGATGTGTCGGGCCAGCCGCTGTCGACGACGATTCAGCTGAGTAACTGGGCTGTGTCGTTGGAGCAGACCAAGGAGGGCTTGGCGTGGCTGTGGGTAGCTATTTTTGCGGGCATTGTGGCGCTTGGTTCATCGCTGACTCGTAAGTGGATTTGGCAGCCGGTGTTCTTCGCCATCAGCTTGGTGTCGATGATGCCGCTGGCGGTTGTAAGCCACAATGCCTCCGGTGGTGCCCATGACTACGGCACTAACTCCTACATCTGGCACTTGACCTTCACTGTGTTTTGGGTCGGCGGTTTGATGGCGCTGGTTGGCCACGCGCGTCGTCGCGGTGAATGGATGCCAGAGGTAGTGAAGCGCTATTCTTTCGTGGCGTTGGTGGCTTTCATCGCCATGTCTGCCTCCGGCTTCATTAACGCAGCCATCAACATTGACTGGTCTGACCTGGTCAGCAACAACTACGGCATCATGGTGCTGGTCAAGGCCGTTCTCACTATCTTGCTGGGCCTATGCGGCTATGTGCACCGCAAGATCACCATTCCGGAGATTGAGCGCGCTCAGTCGAATCGTCCATTCTGGCGTCTGGCCATTGTCGAGGTCATCATCATGGCGCTGACAATCGGCGTTGCCGTAGCTCTGGGCCGTACTCCGCCGCCACCGAATTTCTCTGAGCAGGCCGGCGGTGAGGGCCTGCCGTCGATTACGCAGATGCAGGTCAAGCTAGGTTACAACCTGGAGATCCCATTCGGTTGGGAGGCCATGTTCACGCAGTGGCGCTTTGACATCTTCTTCGGCTCTGCCGCCATCATTGCCGCGTGGATTTACTTGTACTGGCTCTACTTGCTGAAGAAGCGCGGCGGTACCTGGCCGCTGTCCAACACCCTGTGGTGGCTCGCCGGCTGTGCCACGCTGCTGTTTACTTCGTGCAGCGCGCTGGGCGTGTACATGCCGGCTCTGTTCTCGGTTCACATGATCGCCCACATGCTTTACTCCATGGGCATTCCGGTCATGCTGGTCCTGGGCGGCCCAGTTACGCTCGCGCTGCGTGCGCTGAAGCCGGCCGGCCGCGATGGTCTGCCTGGTATTCGTGAGTGGCTGGTGGTCTTCATCAACAACCCGGTGTCGCGTTTCCTCACGCACCCGGTTGTGGCAACGGTGCAGTTCGTCGCGGGCTTTTACCTGCTCTACATGACACCGATTTACGACTTCCTGGCTGATGAGCACGCGGGCCACGTGTTCATGAACATCCACTTCTTGATCTCCGGTTACATCTTCTACTGGGTCATTATCGGTGTCGATGCTGCACCACAGCAGATTGAGCCGTCGGTCAAGCTGGTCACGCTGATGGGGTCGTTGCCGTTCCACGCTTGGTTCGGTATTTCGCTGATGCAGTCGCAGCAGGTGCTTGCCGAGACCTACTACGCCAGCCTGGATCTCCCTTGGGCAGTGAATCTCCTGGAAGATCAGAACGTTGGTGGTGCCGTCGCGTGGGCTGCCGGTGAGGTTCCGCTCTACATCGTCACCGTTGCGCTGTTTGTACAGTGGCGGCGTTCCGATGAAAAGGATGCAGCCCGCTACGACCGCGTCGCGGACCGCAACAATGATGAGGAGTTGGCCGCTTACAACGAAATGCTCGCTCGCATGAGCCAGCAGGTCGGTGTTGGCGGCGAGGATGAGCGCGATTACTACACCTCGGAGGTTGACGCGCAGCATCCGGTGCACATGGATAATCCGATTGATGCCTCGAAGAGGCGCGGAAGGTAGCGTCGTTAAGCTGATTTTGCATGCTTGACGACGAGGATTGCCGCGACTTCGCCCCTCAACTTCATACGTAGCCTGTGGATAGTTGTCTTTTCGACAAACTTATCCACAGGCTTTTTATGTACCTCTTTCATTTGTTTCTCGAAGCCGGAAAAGTAATTGGCACGGCACGAATGAGACACCTTCGAATTATTCGGCCGCAGTAGGTAAACGCTTTCTTTGGGGGAGGAGCCCGATGTCTGAGGCAGTTATTACCGTGGTGGGCAATGTGGTCCATCATGTGGAAAATCGAAATACCAATTCTGGGGCAAAGGTCTGCAAGTTTTCTGTGGCATCCAGCAAGTCATGGAAGGGGGAGAATGGTTGGGAGCAGTCGGAGACGTCATATTTTGATGTTGAATGTTGGGGCAAGCTCGCCGAGAACGTGAATAACACGGTGTGGAAGGGCCAAGCCGTCATTGTCCACGGTCACGTTCGTACGGATCGCTGGGAGGGCGATGATGGTACGAAGCATCAGCGCCAGAAGATCATTGCTAAGGCGGTAGGTCCGAATCTGCGCCGTCACCTGGCAACGGTGAAGACTATGACTGAGAAGCCGCATGAGTCGCCGACTGGTCTTGGTGAGTCATCGACTGGGGATTCGGAAGCTTCGGTTACTGAGACAGTTGCGTCTCAGGCCGGGGCCGTGCGCACCTTCACTGCTAGTACGGGCGGCGCTGGTGAGGCGGGGAACACAGGTGCAGCTAGTTCGGAGCAGCGAGAAATGGCTGATGCAGGAGTCAGTGCGCCGTTCTAACCCAGGAGCCAGTACATCGTTGTAGAGCGGAATGAGGGGGAGCCGCTGAAAGAGGGGAGGGGTAATTACTGCACGTGAGGTGACGCTGCTTAGAAAGGGGAGGGATCGCATACGATTCGGCAGCGTTATCTCGCAGCTAGTTTTGCTAGCAGCCTGGCAGAGATTTTGGTGGGAAAGGATTGCGGGTACGCCCATGTAGATTGTGCCTTTTGGTTCCTATGCGTAACCTCTACAGGGATTGCTTATTTCCTTTCTACGAGGGGACGAAATTCCACCATGGGTGAGTTCATCTACCAGATGAAAAACGTGCGCAAGGCGCACGGCGATAAGGTTATTCTCGACAACGTCACCATGGCGTTTTACCCGGGCGCAAAGATCGGCGTGGTCGGTCCGAACGGCGCAGGTAAGTCGTCGATTCTGAAGATTATGGCTGGCCTGGATCAGCCGAGTAACGGTGAAGCTTTCCTGGAGCCGGGTGCCACTGTCGGCATCCTCCTGCAGGAGCCTCCGCTGAATGAGGAGAAGACCGTTCGCGGCAACGTCGAGGAGGGCCTTGGCGACATCTTCGAGAAGAAGGCTCGTTTTGAAGCCATCGCCGAGGAGATGGCCACCAATTACACCGACGAGCTCATGGAAGAAATGGGCAAGCTTCAGGAGGAGCTCGACGCCGCTGATGCTTGGGAGCTGGATTCCAAGATTGAGCAGGCAATGGATGCGCTTCGCTGCCCGCCGGCGGACGAGCCGGTTACTCACCTCTCCGGTGGTGAGCGTCGTCGTGTAGCACTGGCGAAGCTGCTGCTCTCCGAGCCGGACCTGCTGCTTCTCGACGAGCCGACTAACCACCTGGACGCCGAGTCTGTGCTGTGGCTCGAGCAGCACCTGGCTAAGTACCCGGGTGCCGTCCTGGCCGTGACCCACGACCGTTACTTCCTGGATCACGTCGCTGGCTGGATCTGTGAGGTCGACCGCGGCAAGCTCTACCCGTACGAGGGCAATTACTCGACTTACCTGGAGAAGAAGGCTGAGCGCCTCGAGGTTGCAGGTAAGAAGGACGCCAAGCTGCAGAAGCGCCTGAAGGACGAGCTGGCGTGGGTCCGCTCGGGTCAGAAGGCTCGCCAGGCCAAGAACAAGGCCCGTCTGGAGCGCTACGAGCAGATGGTGGAGGAAGCCGAGCAGTACAAGAAGCTCGACTTCGAAGAAATCCAGATTCCGACCCCGCCGCGCTTGGGTAACCAGGTTGTTGAGGTCAAGGACCTGGAGAAGGGCTTTGATGGCCGCGTCCTGATTAAGGACCTGTCGTTCACCCTGCCGCGTAACGGCATCGTCGGTGTGATTGGCCCGAACGGTGTGGGTAAGTCCACCCTGTTCAAGACCATCGTGGGTCTGGAGCAGCCGGATTCCGGTGAGGTCAAGGTCGGTCAGACTGTTCAGCTCAGCTACGTTGACCAGGGTCGTGAAAACATCGATCCGGAAAAGACCGTCTGGGAGGTTGTCTCTGATGGGCTCGACTACATCGTGGTCGGCCAGAACGAGATGCCGTCTCGTGCGTACCTGTCTGCATTCGGTTTCAAGGGTGCAGACCAGCAGAAGCCGTCGAAGGTTCTTTCCGGTGGTGAGCGCAACCGTCTGAACCTCGCGCTGACCCTGAAGCAGGGCGGTAACCTGATCCTCCTGGATGAGCCGACTAACGACCTTGACGTCGAAACCCTGTCTTCGCTGGAAAACGCACTGCAGAACTTCCCGGGCTGTGCCGTGGTCATTTCCCACGACCGTTGGTTCCTGGACCGCACCTGTACCCACATCCTCGCATGGGAAGGCAACTTCGAAGAGGGCAAGTGGTTCTGGTTCGAGGGCAACTTCGAGGGCTACGAGAAGAACAAGATTGAGCGTTACGGCGAGGAGGCTGCACGCCCGTCGCGCGTCACTCATCGTCGCCTGACTCGCTAATCTGTTTTCTCGCGAATCTGATTTTTGCCAACGGCAAAGTCCGGAACCTTGTGGACTGGCTCGCACCAGTGCACAGGTCCCGGGCTTTCGCGTTTTTCGCAGGATCGTAGCTCCAGAAAACGCCTATAGTTCTGGGTATGACTGAATCAGCACCATTTCGTACCAACGTCGCTATCCGCTGGTCTGATTTCGATCAGTATGGCCACGCTAACAACACCGCTTTCCTGGAATACGCCCAGCAGGCTCGTCTGGACTTTGTGATGCGCGGTCTCGGCGGCGGGGCAGGGATGCCTGCGGCAGTGGTGCGCCGCCTGGAGATTGACTACGTCCGCGCTATTTTGCCGGACACCCAGGAAGTTGTGGTTGAGACCGAGATTATCAACTTCGGTCGCACCTCTTTCACACTCCGCCAGACAATCTCCGACCAGCATGATCACATCGTTGCTGTGCTCGAAACCGTGATGGTGATGTTTGATCTCAAGACTGCGAAGGCAGTCGAGCTCTCCCCGTCTGCCCGCCGTGAACTGGAGCGTTTTGCAGCTCCCGCAATCGAAGACAACAAGGAAGACCAGGACAAGTAATTCGCCGTGACCACTTCTCATCCCGCTGCCGAGCTGACCTTCGGCACTCCCGATGCCCTGAAGAACCTGGGCGTCCTGGCCCATAAGGCCTACGCCCTCGACGAGAGCACGTTGCTACGCATCCGAGCACGTAAGACCGCCGCCGCTGGTATCAGTTCCTCGTCGGCACTTAACGCTGCGCCCGCAATGTCGCAGGTATGGGTGAAGACCCCAATCGGCCCGCTCGCCATGCGCACGATTGCGCTGCACGCGCTTCCCGACGACATCATCGTCACCGCCGCGGAGATTAAAGACATCGCAGTGCGTGCCTTTGCGCAGGCAAAAACTGCTGAGGACGAAGAGGAGAAAGGAACCTCGCTCACCGCGTTGCCATACCGCGTGCATGCGCAGTCGGCGTCCTCCTGGCCGGGATTCCTGCCAGTGCCGGAAGGATGGCAGGTTGTCGACTATGTTCCAGCCACTGCTTTCCGGACTCTCGAGAAGCAAGGGCGCGCGGTCGCCGTCGAATCTTCCGGCCCGATGGGCATGCCACCGTCTCTGCTGGACCAAAAGGTTCTCACTGTCAGCGGCGGTACCGGTGAAGCCACTGTTGATACAGGGGAAGGGCAGTCGCAGGAGACGTCGAAAAGCGTGGTGGACGTGACCATGCGGGACGTGTTTGCGCTGTGCACGATGGGCTTCATCCCGGAGCAACCGGATGAAAAAGAGCCGGTGCGCGTGTCCACAAAGGGACGGTGGCACCGGCTGGATGGGCGGTTTGGCTCGATCTTTACGCTCGAGTCCTTTGGCGTGCTGCCGCTGCTGAACTAGCGGCGCAGGGCCTAATTCCTACTGCGCGTCGAAGCGGTTGATGAGCATGTCAGCAACCTGCACCATGTGGTTCCACATGGCTTCGCGCTGGGGGCGGGGGAGCTCGTCATCGGAAATGTCTGCGAGTGAGGCGCTCATGATTTCCAGCCAGCGGTCGCGTTCGGCCTCGCCGATGGAAAACGGCATGTGGCGCATGCGCAGGCGCGGATGACCACGCTGTTCGCTGTAGGTACGCGGCCCGCCCCAGTACTGGACGAGGAACATGCGGAGTCGATCCTCGGCGCCCTCCCAGTCATCGCTGGGGTACATCGGGCCGATGAGGTCATCGGAACGCATGCGCGTGTAAAAACCATGGACGATGCGATTGAAGACATCCTCGCCGCCGACGGAGTCAAAGAGCGTCTGAGAAGTTGTCATGGCACCAAGTCTATCGACTTGATGCCACGAAAACGATAACGGCCAAAGTGCCGGCCGAAATCACTTGTTACTTCGCGTCGAACTCGCGGGCGCGAAGAGCGAGCTTCACCAGGAACTGCTGCTCAGAAATGATGCGCTTGACCGGCGATGCGGTCTCGTCGCTGTCGAGCAGGCGCTGAGCGGCCGCGATTGCCGACTCGCTGATCTCCCAAGTGGGGTAGAAGCCCTCGAGGAGAGTCTGGGCCGTCTCGGAGGAGAACTGCTTCCACCAGCTGTTGGCAACAGCGAAGAAGTGCTCCGACAGCGAGGTTGCCGACTGCACCGCGTTGATGGTGACACGGGAGTCGTCGTCAAGCGCCTGCGCGAGCACCGCACCCGAGCCCGGCGCGTTGAAGCCGGCCAGTAGGTGGCGAATGACAAGGTTCGATGGGGCGTCGTCGCCGGAGACCGTCGCTTCAGCCCAGACGCGGGACTTGTTGGCGAGCGTCGGCACAGAGGCGCGGCAGGCGATGGCAGCCTGCGCGCCGAGTGCTGAGTTGTCGGTCTTTTCAAGCTCTGCGATGGCGTTCTCGCCTTCGAGACCGGCGGAAACTAGAGACTTCAGGGCGCGCCACTGCATGTCGGTGTCGACAGTGACAGCGGGGAAGCCAGCCTTGTCGGCGTCGCCGGCGTAGATGGCGCGCAGTGCGTCCATGACGTCGCTATTCGACGAGCCCACGGTAGCCAGAGCGTTAACGAAAACCAGGGCGCGGTCGGCGTCGGTTTCCTTCTTCGCGTAGTCCAATAGGCCCTGTGCCAGCAGATTGCGTCCGGTGGAGTCGGCCCACTGTGGATCGGCGTAGACGTTGACAGCGCTGACCGCCTGAGCGATGACGCGCTCCAAGACGGAGAGCTTGTCCTCGCCCGGGATGCCGCGGAGCACGAGGTTGACGAAGTCACGAGCGCGCATCTGGCCTGCGCGAACCATCTGCCAGGTGGCGGACCAGCACAGTGTGCGTGCCATCGAATCGGTGAAAGCGCCGATGTTGTCAATGACGGTGGCAAGTGAGCCCTCGTCCAGGCGAATCATGCTGTAGGTGAGGTCGTCGTCGTTAACCAGCACGACGTCGCCAACTGGCGTGTCGACCAGATCTGGGACTTCGGTGCGGGCACCGCGGACGTCGATTTCGACGCGCTTGGTGCGCTCAAGTACAGCGTCCGCGCCGGTGCCGCGCAGGTTGTAGATGCCCACTGCGATTCGGTGATCACGGAGTTCACCGGCACCCGGCTCGGCGCCTTCCTGCGTGACTGCGAAGGAGGTGTACTTGCCGTCCTCTTGATGGAACTCTGGCGCCAGGGTGGTGATGCCGGTGGTGGTCAGCCACTGATCGGCCCAGCCAGACAAATCGCGTCCCGAGGCCTCGGAGAGCGCCTCCAACAGGTCCGCGAAGGTGGCGTTGCCAAAGCGGTGGCGGGCAAAGTGAAGGCGAGCACCGGCGAGGAAGGCGTCCTGACCAACGTAGGCGGCCAGCTGCTTGAGGGTGGACGCGCCCTTGGCGTAGGTGATGCCGTCGAAGTTCTGCTCGACGGTGTCAATGTCGCTGGCATCGGCGGCAATCGGGTGCGTCGACGGCAGCTGATCCTGCTTGTAGGCCCAGGCCTTCTCTACGTTGGCGAAGGTGGTCCAGGCGTGGCTGTAATCGGAAACCTCAACCTGTGCGGCGGCAGCCGACCAGGTAGCGAAGGACTCGTTGAGCCAGAGATCATCCCACCACTGCATGGTGACCAAATCACCGAACCACATGTGAGCCATCTCGTGCAGGATGGTGTCATTGCGACGCTCGTAGAGGTAATGAGTGGGCTTGGAGCGGAAGACGTACTCGTCGCGGATGGTCACGCAGCCGGCGTTTTCCATCGCACCCATGTTGTATTCCGGGCAGAAGATCTGGTCGTACTTGCCGAACGGGTAGGGCTCGCCGAAGTGCTTGGCGTAGAAGTCGAAGCCTTCCTTGGTCTCCTTGAATAAGGTGTCGGCATCGAGGTACTCGGCGATGGACTGGCGGCAGTAGAGGCCTAGCGGAATGGTCAGCTCTCCCTCCGGCTGGTGCTCAGCAGGGGTTTCCGGGTGCGGTGCGACAGTGCCGGTCCACGAGTCAGTGACCTCGTACCACGGGCCAGCACAGACTGCGACGAGATACGTCGACAGCGGAACATCCACTGAGAAGTCGAAGGTGTCGGCCTCATTGCCATGGAGATCGGTGGTGGTGCCGGTCTTGGCCACCGAGTTGGAAACAACCTTCCAACCCTTCGGTGCCACGACGTGGATTGAATACGTCGCCTTCAAATCCGGCTGGTCAAAGCAGGCGAACACGCGCTTGGCATCGGCAGTTTCAAACTGCGAGTACAGGTAGGTTTCGCCATCGGCGGGATCCTGGAAGCGGTGAATGCCCTGGCCGTTATTGGTGTAACGACAGTCCGCATCGATAACGACGGTGTGGTCACCTTCGGTCAGGTCTACGTTAATGCCGGTCTCGCTGTCATAGCGAGCGGCCTCCGTGGCGTCGACGCCGTCGATGGTCACACTCTTGACAACTGCATCGCGCAGGTCAATAAAGGTGGAACTAGCGCGCTTCGCTTTCAGAGAAATTGTGGTCTTGGAAGCGAATGTTGGTGCGCTGTGCGGCCCACCGACAGGTGCGGTCGTAAGGTCGAGCGAGATGTCGTAGTGGGACACCTCGAGCATGGCCGCACGGTCGGCGGCCTCGGTCCTGGTTAGGTTCGTGGAAGTCATGCGACAAGTGTAACCACGACCCCGGATTGGGAATCGGGCAGTAGCGGGGTGGGTGAGGTGACCTCGACTTCCTAGCTCGTTCCTAGCCGTTTGGGGCGGTCGATTGGCGGTCGATTGGGCGAGATTTGGCTTCTTTGGCATGCTAGCAAAACCGATTGTGAATACACTTCGTTTCATGTACGAACTCAGTGATGATGCAAGCAAGGTTGAACGGGTCAACGCGGCGTGGGATCGCATTGAGGCGAAGCTTGGCGACGATGCTCTGGAGGCCCCGGCGACAGAAGCGGAACTGGATCAGCTTGAGGCTGACCTCGGAGTAAAGCTGCCAGACTACGTGCGAGCTTCGTGGCTGCGGCACGCGTCTGTGGACGGTGAGCCGTGGGACGGTGGCTGGATTGCGCCGCCTAAGTCGATTCTGAACGACTACAAGCTGTGGACTCAGCTGCAGGCAGACGGCGACTTTGATGATTTTGAAGCCGAAGGCATGGACAGCGCCGACTCGGATGGCAAGTGGTATCACGAGGCATGGATTCCGCTGGTTATGGACTTCGGCGGAAACAACTACTGCCTGGACATGCGCTCGGGGAAGATGGTTTCCATGGACCACGAGGTGGGCCCGGAGTTCCTGGACTACGCCGACTGGCCTGCCTACTTGGAAGCTGCTGCTGATTCCCTGGAGGACACGGGCTTGCCCTGGAACGGCTAGGTAAGCAATCTGGACGGTGCCCGATGGGAGAGCCAGTTAGCACCGGGTCCGGTAGAACTTCGGACCCATTCGAATTCATGCATGCGAGCCGAAAAATTCCGCCCTATAGTCGTTGATAAGTCAATCAATGCTTTAGGAGGACTTTCACATGAGCAATCGAGACAAGGTCACTTTTTACTTCGACGTTTCCTGCCCGTTTTGCTGGGTGACATCCCGCTGGATTAAGGAAGTCGAAAAGGTCCGCGACATCGAGGTCGAGTGGAAGCCGATGAGCCTGTCAGTACTCAATGAAGGCCGCGACGAGCTGCCGGAAGAGTACAAGTTCATGATGCAGTGCAACTGGACCCCGGCACGCCTGTTTAATGCAGTGTTCTCCCAGGATGGTCAGGAGGCCGTCGACAAGCTTTATACCGCGCTGGGCACGAAGATTCACAACGAAAACCGCATCGATCGCCATGCGCATGTCGACGAGCCGGAGCACGCATTCGACGAGCTGATTAAGGAAGCCCTCGCAGAGGTTGGACTGCCGGAAGAGCGCCTGGCACAGGCCCTGACTACCGAGTTCGATGAGCTCATGCGTGAAAACCACGCAGAGGCCATGAAGGAGGTCGGCAACGACGTCGGCACTCCGGTGGTCAAGCTCAACGACGTTGCCTTCTTCGGTCCGGTGCTTACCCGTATCCCACGCGGCGAAGAAGCCGGCAAGATTTTCGACGGCTCGGTTGCCGTCGCCAGCTACCCGTACTTCTTCGAAATTAAGCGCTCCCGGACTGAGGACCCGCGCTTCGACTAAGAAAGCAGTAGCAGCTGGGGCGCGCAGTTAGGAGAGCTGACCCGCTCCGGCTCCAGCATTCTGCCCGGTAGAGGCCTGCCGTTCTTCTTCGCTCATGGCAGCCCACCGTGGCGGGATGTAGATGCAGGTCGGGTCGGATGCGGTGTAATCCCCGGTCAACGCGTACGCGGTCGACCGGGACCCACCGCATACGCTGTGGTATTCACAGACGCTGCACTTTCCATGCCAATTGTCCGGATCGCGAAGGGCCTTGAACGCCGGCGAGTTCGAGTAAATCTCCTGGAACGGCGTAGCTTTGACGTTTCCGCAGTGCAGTGGCAGGAAACCATTGGGGTAAACATCGCCGATGTGGTCAATGAAGGCAAATCCTGACCCGGAATTGACGGCCATCGGAGAGCGCGGCCGACGTGGCTTCTCCGGCACAGCGCCGAGCAGCTTTGTCGTTTCCTCGGTCAAGTAGCGGTAGAGCTCGCCACCTTCATAGGGTGGCAGCCCCTTTTCCTTCGCTTCCTCCTGCTGCATGACGACGCGCCGATACTGCGGCGCCTCCGTCGTTTTAATGGCAATTCGGTTGGACACATCCGATAGCCAGTGCAGAACGTCCTCGCGTTCCTCCGGCGACAAAGCGCCCAAATCCGCACCGCGACCAGTGGGAACGAGGAAAAAGACGTACCACATCTTGGCCTGCATCTCCATGACGGTCTTCAGCAGCGCTGGCGCCTCATGAATATTTCCCTTGGTCAGGGTCGAGTTAATCTGCAGCCGGTAACCGGCCTCGTTGATGTGCGGAGCCATTTCGAGCGTCTTTTCAAAAGTGCCCGAAAACCCGCGGAACTTGTCATGGGTCTGGGCAGTCGCGCCATCGAGCGACATCGACATCGCCTTACCGCCGGCCTCTCGCAACGACCTGATCCGCTCTGGCGTGAGCCGCGGCGTCACCGATGGCGACAGCGACATATTCAGGCCCTGCTCCGTGCCGAACCGTACCAATTCTTCCAGGTCATCACGCTCAAAAGGATCGCCGCCGGTGAGCACCACAAGCGGCTTCGGTTTGCTATACGACGCCAAGGTCTCCAGCAGCATCTTGCCCTCGGTGGTCGAAAGCTGGTGCGGGTGCGGTTCATGTTGCGCATCCGCACGGCAGTGCTTGCAGACTAGGCCACAAGCCCGCGTGACCTCCCAAATGACAATAAATGGTTTCTTGTTGATGTCATGCCGAACCGTTCGCACCACCGGTGCGTGATGATTCCCATGGGAGCCATGGGCTTCAGGATCGACTTGGAAGTGAGCTTGCGGCGCAGGAGACACGGTAAAAGCACCCAATTTCCGGTTTCGAAGACATGCTGAGACGCAAATACAGTCACTTTTCACCCTATTCGGCTGCGCAGGAGACGTCGTCAAGCAATACCTAAAACGGGTGCAGACGCCGTGGAATCCGTGGGAACCGCTAAACTTGCTGCCATGCGTATTTACCTTGGTGCAGACCACGCCGGTTTTGAGATGAAGAACCTGATTAAGGCCCACCTGGAGAAGGCTGGCCACGACGTCGTTGACTGCGGCGCTCACACCTACGACCCTGCAGATGACTACCCAGCATTCTGCATTGAGGCGGCTTCCCGTACCGTCGCTGATCCGGGCAGCCTGGGCATCGTGCTCGGCGGTTCCGGCAACGGTGAGCAGATTGCTGCTAACAAGGTCAAGGGCGCTCGTTGTGCGCTGGCTTGGTCGGTGGAGACCGCAAAGCTCGCCCGCGAGCACAACAATGCTCAGCTGATCGGCCTCGGCGGTCGTATGCACTCTGAGGAAGAGGCCCTGGCCATCGTCGATGCTTTCGTCTCCCAGCCGTGGAGCGAGGAGGAGCGTCACCAGCGCCGCATCGACATTCTGGCAGAGTACGAAAAGACTGGCGTTGCCCCGGAGCTGCCAGAAGCTTAAAGGGATTGCTGTTCGCTATCTGTTGATAGGAATAAAAAAGGGGTCTGGTTCCAGAAAACTCTGGGACCAGACCTTTTTTCATGTGTAGACGGAGTAGGAATTGTCGTATGACAAATCAAGAAGCACACCGCCGAGTAACTGTTGTACTGTTCCCCGGGTTCGAGCTCTTGGACGTATTTGGACCGGTTGGCCTTTTTGGCCATGTCCCAGAGATTGAGGTCGAATATGTCGCCAACATTGCCGGTCCGATAACCAGCGCTCAGGGGACGGAGGTTATCGCCACGCGCTGCATCGCTGAACTTGAGGCAGTCGATATTCTCCTGGTGCCCGGTGGAGCAGGGAGCAGAACACTAGTTGAAGATGCAGAGTTTTTGGACTGGCTTAAGCACATCGGGTCCCGGGCGCGGTTAGTGGCATCGGTCTGCACGGGGTCGGCACTGCTAGCTGCGGCTGGGCTACTTGAAGGAAAGCGAGCAACTAGTAATAAGTTGGCTTTTGATTGGGCCACCTCGTTCGGAAACGAAGTGATGTGGGTGAAAGAAGCCCGATGGGTCGAAGACGGTAATCGGTGGAGCTCATCAGGGGTCGCAGCAGGTATGGATATGGCTGTTGCTTTAATTAGCAGCATCCTTGGCAAGGAAGCTGGTCGATTGGCCGCCAGAAAGATTGAGTATCGGCCCCAGACAGACGCCACTGTCGACCCTTTTGCGAATTGAGCGAAATAGCGGCGCCGGACTTCTTCTAAATATCGAAACCGTCGAATCCGCCGTCGAAGAACCCGCCACCGTCGCTGCCACCATCGCCGCCGCCGAAGAGGCCGTCGAAGAAGCCACCGCCGTCGCCTGCGTCACCAGCATCGGCAGCGCCGCCACCGAAGTCGTCTCCACCGAAGTCATCGGAACCAAAGTCCTCAGTGCCGCCGAAGTCGTCAGCACCGGTGCCCATGCCGCTGGCGAACTCATCAGCGCCGTAGGCAACACCGGCCATACCGTGGAAGAGAGTAGAGAACAGCAGCATCGAGCCAGCGGTCCAGACACCGGTGCGGAGCGCGGACTTCCACCAGGGCTCGGAGTACCAACCGGCTGGAACCGGACGGCCAGCGACACGGCCGCCGGGGTAGTAGTTCGGAGTTTCCGGGGTGGCGTATGGCGAGGCGGTAACCGAGTGGCCTTCGTGCTCAATGGTGCGAGTTTCGGTCACAGAACCAGCGGCCTTCTGCCCCTCCAGCGGTGGCAGTGTCGGCCCCGCCGGCAGACCCATAATTTCGCGAGCAGCATTGATGTAGTGCAGGCCCTCCAGCGCCGATTCGCGCGCCATTCGGGCCTGTGCCGGGGTCCGAGCAGTAGAAATCTGCGAGGATGCGGCGTTGTAACGCTCGGATGCGTCGGCAAGAGCCTGCGTGGAAGCCGAATCGGTGCCAGCGAGATTCAGCACCTGTGAGCCCAGCCGCTCAATCCAACGGCGGGCGTCTGCGACGGCGTCTTCCAATTGATTGTTCTGGCGGGCATCAAATGCCCTGTTAGAGCGGTTTTGAGCCATCGACGCGATGATAATCGCACCGCCGACGGTGATAGCGATCAGGATTAAAGCCCCCATGGGCTAGGCCTCCAAAAGGAAATTGCGAGTATTGCTAGTAATTACTTGAAATAACGCACGTAGAGCGCAAAAAGTTCCCGAGCTGACATCTCTGTGCGACAGAGGCAGCTCGGGAACCAGGAAAAGATTGGGTATGGGTAGGTATCTATGACTCGGCGGAGTCGGTGCGCTTGGTGCGGCTCTTTCGATTGGCGTGCCATGCGCGAACTTCTTCGGAATCCCACAGGGTCAACCCATGAAGCTTCGCGACGGGCTCAGGAGCCTTCTTGCGGCCAGCGTAGCTGGTGAAAGTGCCACGTGCGGTGCCGGAAAAAGCAGCGCATTCGACCGCGGTCCATAGTTCGTGTCCAGTATCGGCATCGATAATGGTGGGCTTCATGGTGCCCAGAGTACCCGCGGCACTGGATCCTGAACAGAGGGCAGAAGAATTTCTGGCCCCGGACATCGGCTCGGAAAATCAAAAACCGGGAGCAATGCTCCCGGTTACGTGGAGGGGATGACGGGAATCGAACCCGCGTCTTCAGCTTGGAAGGCTGAGGTATTAGCCACTATACGACATCCCCATAGACAGGAATCCGGCTTAGACGCTCAATCGTCTCCACCAGACCGTGTCTTGGTACAAGGCATATTAACCCGTTAACGCGCACATACAAAAATCGATGCCAGGTTTTTCTCGAAGGCTTTAAAGAAAAGTGGCTGTGGCCGGGAAAAACAGAAAATGAAGCTAAAGCAACGTGGGGTATGTGAAACAGGCGTATAGCCGTTGATTACACTGTCACACGACTCAACAAAGGGGCAGTCGTTTGAGAGGCTTCTTTGGGGAGTCGGCCGACGAATGGAGTGTTTGCAGTAAACGAGGCCGCCAAAAGCAGTGCCGAGGTGATGCAAACGCCCTGTGATATGCATGGTTTTCATGAACCCAGTAGTAGTTGGCAGGTTGGCTCTCGATGGCGTCGTAAAGCGTTTTCAGACAGAGCATTAGCCTGGTTGAACGCGTGGTTTTGTGATTTCATTAATCGTCAGGTAAATCTATACGGGTCCGTTGTGGAAACGCGATTTCGCGCCTATGAGGGCCCCGGTGCAGATGCTCCAAAGGGGTTTCTGCTAGGTTTCGAATGACGCATACGGGGTATGGCGCAGCTTGGTAGCGCGTCCGCTTTGGGAGCGGAAGGCCGTGGGTTCAAATCCCGCTACCCCGACCAGTATCACGGGCACTCCCGTGGTCTATGAATTAATCATCGAGTTGCAGGAGAGTGCACCAGTGAAGTCTTCCGTTGAGAAGCTCAATGAGACCCGAGTGAAGATTACCGTCGAGGTCCCGTTTGACGAGCTGAAGCCAGAGTTCGACAACGCCTACAAGGCACTGGCTCAGCAGGTCCAGATTCCGGGCTTCCGTAAGGGCAAGGCACCGGCAAAGCTGATTGAGGCCCGCTTCGGCCGCGGCCCGATCCTGGAGCAGGTGCTCAACGACATGGTTCCGTCCCGCTACGACGAGGTCGTTCGCGAGGAGGACCTGAAGGTTATCGGTCAGCCTGAGGTCGACATCACCAAGCTGGAAGACGGCGAGCTCGTTGAGTTCACCGCTGAGGTCGACGTCCGTCCGGAGATTGAGCTGCCGAAGTTCGAGGACATCGCAGTTGAGGTTGACCCGCTGGTCGCCGACGACGAAGCTGTTGAGGCTGAGCTGCAGAACCTGCTCGCTCGTTTCGGCACCCTGACCGGCGTCGAGCGTGCAGTCGAGAAGGACGACTTCGTCTCCATCGACCTGTCCGCCACCATCGACGGCGAAGAGCTGGAAGAGGCCTCCACCGAGGGCCTGTCCTACCAGGTTGGCTCCGATGACCTGATTGACGGCCTGGATGACGCTGTTGTCGGCCTGTCCCAGGGCGAGTCCAAGGAGTTCACCACCAAGCTGGTTGCTGGCGAGCACGAGGGCGAGGACGCTCAGGTCACCGTTACCGTTCAGTCCGTCAAGGTCCGCGAGCTGCCGGAAGCTGACGACGACTTCGCTCAGATGGCTTCCGAGTTCGACACCATCGACGAGCTGAAGGAAGATTTGGCTCGCCAGGTTGAGAACACCAAGAAGGGTGAGCAGGCTCAGCAGGTTCGCGACAAGGTTCTGGCTGCCGCTATGGAGCAGACCACCATCGCTCTGCCGGAGGGTGTTGTCAAGGAGCAGGTCGAGGGCCAGTTGCAGCAGCTGCTGGGTCAGTTCGGCGGCGACGAGAAGGTTCTGAACTCCATGCTGGAGGCACAGGGCACCACCCGTGAGCAGTTCGACGAGGACTCCAAGAAGTCCGCTGAGGAAGCTGTTCGCACCCAGTTGTTCCTGGATGCACTGGCTGAGGAGATCCAGCCGGACGTTTCCCAGCAGGAGCTCACCGACCACATCCTGTTCACTGCTCAGTCCTACGGCATGGACCCGAACCAGTTCATCCAGCAGATTCAGCAGTCCGGACAGCTCGGCAACCTGTTCGCAGACGTTCGCCGCGGCAAGGCTCTGGCTACCTCGATCCTGAAGGCTTCCGCCAAGGACACCGAGGGCAACGAAATCGACCTGAACGAGTACTTCGGTGAGGTCGAGCCGGAGGCTGAGAAGGCTGAGTCCGACAAGGCTGAGGACACCTCCGCTGAGTAAGCCCCGCAATTAGCGCGGCGCGTTCCTCATGCCGCAACGCTTATAGCGAACAAGGGCCGTTCCCGAAACAAAGGGGCGGCCCTTTTCGTTACCCTCTAATGAACGACAAAACTCGCACACGTACGAAAAAGGAGTACACAGATGAGCGATAACGCCCAGATGTCGACGAACACGGTTTTCGACAAGCTGCTCAAGGAGCGCATTATTTGGCTGGGTGAGCAGGTCGACGACGAGATTGCCAACAAGCTCTGCGGTCAGATGCTGCTCCTGGCAGCCGAGGACCCGGAGGCGGATATCTCGCTGTACATCAACTCCCCGGGCGGCTCCGTCACCGCCGGCATGGCCATTTACGACACCATGCAGTTCGTTCCGTGCGACGTGGCTACCTACGGCATGGGCTTGGCAGCTTCCATGGGCCAGTTCCTGCTCGCCGCAGGTGCTAAGGGCAAGCGTTACGCGCTGCCGCACGCCCGCATTATGATGCACCAGCCATCTGCAGGTATTGGCGGTACCGCATCCGACATCACCATTCAGGCTGAGCAGTTCGCTGCCACCAAGAAGGAGATGGCTCGCCTGATTGCGCAGCACACCGGTCAGCCGGTCGAGCGCATTGAGGAAGACTCAGACCGCGACCGCTGGTTCACCGCGGCTGAGGCTAAGGAATACGGCCTGGTTGACCACGTCGTAACCGCCCTCAAGGACACCGCACGCTAAAAGCGGACAGTAGCGAATAATTAGAGGCGATTTAATCAACATGGAGATGAACAATATGCAGATGCCGCAGTCGCGCTACGTGCTTCCTTCTTTCGTGGAGCACTCCAGCTTTGGTGCTAAGGAATCCAACCCATACAACAAGCTCTTCGAAGAGCGCATTATCTTCCTCGGCTCCCAGGTCGACGACACCGCCGCTAACGACATCATGGCGCAGCTGCTGGTGCTCGAGGGGCTGGACCCGGATCGTGACATCACGATGTACATCAACTCCCCAGGTGGCTCCTTCACGTCGCTGATGGCCATCTACGACACGATGCAGTACGTGCGTCCCGACGTGCAGACGGTGTGCCTGGGCCAGGCTGCTTCCGCGGCAGCCGTCCTGCTCGCTGCGGGTGCACCGGGTAAGCGTGCAGCTCTGCCGAATGCGCGCGTGCTCATTCACCAGCCGGCCACCCAGGGTATCCAGGGCCAGGTTTCCGACCTGGAGATTCAGGCGAACGAGATCGAGCGCATGCGCAAGCTGATGGAGGAGACTCTGGCTCGCCACTCCGGTCGCACTGCAGAGCAGATCCGCAAGGACACCGATCGTGACAAGATCCTGACCGCCGAAGAGGCCGTCGAGTACGGCATCATCGACCAGGTCTTCGAGTACCGCAAGCACAACGCTTAAAAGGGGACATGGTCTCTCTGGAGTGCTGCGCACTGGCCGTCGTAAAGCGCCGAGCGAGATTGCGTGAAATTCGCCTCGCCCTGGCGTGGAAGCCGGTAATTGCGCCCACTCACGGTAGGCTGGTCTGAAGCAATTATTGGCAACGAAGCGGAAAGGCGGCGGCGGGAGCCTCATGGCGCGTATGCAAGAAAGTGCGGATTTGCTGAAGTGCTCTTTCTGTGGAAAGAGTCAGAAGCAGGTCAAGAAGCTGATTGCCGGACCTGGTGTGTACATCTGTAATGAGTGCATCGAGCTCTGCAACGAGATCATCGAAGAGGAGCTCAACACCGGCGGCGAGGCAACTGGCAACGACGACCGCCTGCCGCGGCCGATGGAAATTCGCGACTTCCTCGATGAGTACGTCATCGGCCAGGACATGGCTAAGCGCACCCTAGCGGTAGCGGTCTACAACCACTACAAGCGCCTTCGTGCTGCGGAGACCAAGTCGGACAACGACGTCGAGCTGCAGAAGTCGAACATCCTCTTGCTGGGGCCGACTGGCTGCGGCAAGACTTACCTCGCGCAGACACTGGCTCGCAAGCTGGATGTGCCGTTCGCGATTGCTGACGCCACCAGCCTGACCGAGGCCGGCTATGTCGGTGAGGACGTGGAGAACATCCTGCTGAAGCTGCTGCAGGCGACTGATTTCGACGTCGAGAAGGCACAGCGCGGCATCATTTACGTCGATGAGATTGACAAGATTTCGCGCAAGTCCGAGAACACTTCCATCACTCGCGATGTCTCCGGTGAAGGTGTGCAGCAGGCGCTGCTGAAGATTCTCGAGGGAACCGTAGCCGCCGTGCCCCCGCAGGGTGGGCGCAAGCTGCCGAACCAGGAGTTCATTCAGTTCGACACCTCCAACGTCCTGTTCATCGTCGCCGGTGCGTTTGCCGGTCTGGAAAAGGTCGTTCAGGAGCGCGTCGGCAAGAAGGGCCTGGGCTTCGGCGCAGATGTCACCTCGGCTAACGACGAGGACATGAAGGATCCATTCCGCGACGTGCTGCCGGAGGACCTCGTTCGATTCGGCCTGATCCCTGAGTTCATTGGTCGCCTGCCCGTCATCGCATCGGTCACCAACCTCGATGAGGACGCGCTGGTTCGCGTACTCACCGAGCCCAAGAACTCCCTGGTCCGCCAATACCAGCACCTGTTCGACATGGATGGTGTGCGCCTCACCATCGACGACGAGGCACTGCGCGCCATTGCTGCCAAGGCGATTAGCCGCAATACCGGCGCCCGTGGTCTGCGCGGCATCATGGAAGAAATCTTGGTTCCCGTGATGTTCGACGTACCAGAGCGTGACGACGTTGCGGAGGTCATTGTCCACAAGGAATGCATCACGGACGGTGCAGCGCCAGAACTCGTTGAACGCAGCGCGGACAAGAAGACTGCGTAAAGGTAGCTGAAAACCCGGTTAGAGCGCGCCTGCTCTAACCGGGTTTTGATGTCTGTGTGGAGCCCTAGTCGTCCATGCCGTAGATGTCGCGGTAATCCGGGGCATCATCAGCAGCCAAGTCCTGAGTCTCTGGGTTGGGCTGATCGCCATAGACCTCTGCGCCAAGCGCGGACGAGTTCGCGCCATGGGAGGCCAGCAAGGAAGTGTACGAGCTTCCCGGTTCGTTGCGAGGCGAGGATGTCAACAGGCTGGTCACGGTGTCCTGTGCGAACTCACGCAGCTTGTCCGACAGCACCGTCGACTGCATTTCAATGCCGTAGAGGTTTTCAAAAGTCCGTTGGTGCAGGGTGGGGAAGGTGGCCAGTGAGAGCACGAGAATATAAAGATCAAGTGCGGAAATGTCAGTGCGGAATGCACCGTAATCGCGGCCGAGCAACAAGATGCGGTCAAACTCCAAAACAATTGGGCTCTGACCACCAAGCCCAGTCACGCCTTCTAGCGGCAGGACCGGATGTAGGTTTTCCTGGATGATGAACCGCACGGCGAGCGGGTTCGCCGAGAAGTAGTCATAGATAACACCGACCACATGCTGCAGGGCTTCCACCGGCACATTGGAGTGCGGGCGCAGGTCGTCGTCGTCAGGCCTTACGGTCTCCAGCACATGTGCCCACGTCGCCCTGTAGAGTCCCAACTTGTCACCACAGTGGTAGTGAAGCATGCGCTTGGAGACACCAGAGGCGGCAGCAATGGCATCCAAACGGGCATCTGCATACCCCTTTGCGGTGAATTCTTGAAGTGCTGCCACCAAGACTGCATGGGGGATTGCATCAGAGGAGCCTGGAGACTTCATGAAAATCCTTTGCTTGGACTAGAGAGAGACTAAGGGGTTTTGGCTATCTAACGGGGGTGAAATTGGTCAGTCGCGGACTTCTTTCTAGTGAAATGAGTACACGACCGTAAGTCATGCCTAATGCTATCCGTTTTTCAGAAATGGCCTGAGCGCATCGCCCCCGTCTGCGCCAATTCTGTAGTCGCATTAGAGTGGGCAGCGAATTGATTCTCTCTCGAGAAAGGCCTGAAGTGAACAAGACTCCCGTAAAGGTTGCAGTTACCGGCGCCGCCGGACAGATCGCTTACTCCCTGCTCTTCCGCATTGCCAGCGGTTCGGTTTTCGGCCCTGAGACCCCGGTTGAGTTGAACCTGCTGGAGATCACTCCGGCGCTGCACGCCACCGAAGGCGTCGCCATGGAGCTGTTTGACTCCGCCTTCCCGCTTCTGACTGGCATCAACATCACCGATGATCCGGCAAAGGCATTCGACGGTGCCAACGCCGCCTTCCTGGTCGGTGCAAAGCCGCGCGGCAAGGGCGAGGAGCGCTCCGCACTGCTGGGCGCCAACGGCAAGATCTTCGGCCCGCAGGGTGCTGCACTGAATGATCACGCAGCAGACGACATCAAGGTTCTGGTTGTCGGCAACCCGGCCAACACCAACACCATGATTGCCGCATCCCACGCTAAGGACATCCCGGCAGAGCGCTTCACCGCCATGATGCGCCTGGACCACAACCGTTCCCTGTCTCAGCTGTCGGAAAAGATTGGTGTTCCGACCACTGAGATCAAGAACATGATTGTCTGGGGTAACCACTCCGCAGACCAGTTCCCGGACATCACCTACGCCACCATTGCAGGCGAGAAGGTCTCCGACAAGGTGGACGCTGCGTGGGTCGAGCAGGACTTCATTCCGCGTGTCGCCAAGCGTGGCGCAGAAATCATCGAGGTCCGTGGTTCCTCCTCCGCAGCTTCCGCTGCCGCAGCCGCAGTTGACCACATGCGTGACTGGGGCACGGGTACCCCAGAGGGCGAGTGGGTCTCTGTCGCCCTTCCGTCCGATGGCTCCTACGGCATCGACGAGGGCCTGGTCGCTGGTGTTCCGTGCTACGCCAAGGACGGCGAGTGGGTTCGCGTTGAGGGCCTGGATCTCTCCGAGGTTCAGCGCGCTGGCATCGAGCGCAACGTCAAGGCACTGCGCGAAGAGCGCGAGGCTGTTAAGGACCTGCTGGTCTAAGAGCTGTTCAACGGCCGTTTAGAGGCGCTCTCTTGTGATGATTTCACAAGAGAGCGCTTTTATTTTGCGCGGTAATCGCGGTTTGGCTCGGAGCGGGAGAAAGGCTTGAATTAGGCGGTGTATAAGTCGCTGATGGCAGATATGGGTGGGGCGCAAGGGCCGTCGTAAAGCCCCTGGAAAACCAAATCCGGGCAAGGCGCTAAGATGTGACGCGTGACTGAGAACAACGTGGACCTAAACAGAGCAGATAAGTTGCCCAAGTCGTGGAACCCGGCTGACGTGGAGTCGGACCTGTACCAGGGCTGGGTAGACGCTGGCTATTTCGAGGCTGATCCGTCTAGCTCCAAGCCGGCTTACTCTATTGTGCTGCCCCCGCCGAATGTGACGGGTCAGCTGCACATGGGCCACGCACTGGACCACACTTTGATGGATGCGCTGGTGCGCCGTAAGCGCATGCAGGGCTACGAGGTGCTGTGGCTGCCGGGTATGGACCACGCGGGTATCGCAACGCAGACCAAGGTCGAGGCGATGCTGAAGGAGTCCGAAGGTAAGGACCGCTTCGATTACGGCCGCGAGGAATTCGTGGAGAAGGTCTGGGAGTGGAAGCACGATTACGGCGGACGTATCGGCAACCAGATGCGCCAGATTGGTGACTCCCTGGATTGGTCACGTGAGCGCTTCACTCTGGACGAGGGCCTGTCCCGTGCGGTTCAGACGATTTTTAAGGAACTGTTTGACCGCGGCCTGATTTACCGCGCCAAGCGCATGGTCAACTGGTCGCCAGTGCTGCAGACTGCAATCTCGGATATTGAGGTCAAGTACGAGGACGCTGAAGGCGAGCTCGTGTCTTTCCGCTACGGCGATGGGGAGGACTCCATTGTTGTGGCGACGACTCGTGTGGAGACGATGCTGGGTGACGTGGCAATTGCCGTGCACCCGGAGGATGAGCGCTACACGCACCTGGTGGGCAAGGTTCTGGACCACCCGTTCCGCGAGGACCTGAAGATTCAGGTCATCGCCGATGACTACGTGGACCGCGAGTTCGGTACCGGCGCGGTGAAGATCACGCCGGCGCACGATCCGAATGACTTCGCTATGGGCCAGCGCCACGACCTGGATATGCCGGAGGTCATCGACACCACTGGCCGTATCTTCAACACTGGCACGCGTTTCGACGGCATGGATCGTGCAGAGGCCCGTACTGCGCTGACGGAGGCGCTGCGTGAGCAGGGACGCATTGTCAAGGAGATTCGCCCGTATGTTCACTCGGTTGGTCACTCGGAGCGCTCGGGTGAGCCGATTGAGCCGCTGCTGAGCTTGCAGTGGTTCGTTAAGGTCGATGAGCTGGCCAAGATGTCCGGCGATGCTGTTCGCGAGGGCGACACGGTTATTCACCCGGCTTCGCAGGAGCCGCGCTGGTTCGACTGGGTCGATGACATGCACGACTGGTGTATTTCCCGTCAGCTGTGGTGGGGCCACCGCATCCCGATCTGGTACGGCCCGAATGGCGAGGTCGTCTGTGTCGGCCCGGATGATGAGGTCCCGACGGGCGACGGCTGGACGCAGGATCCGGATGTGCTGGATACCTGGTTCTCCTCTGCGCTGTGGCCGTTTTCCACGATGGGTTGGCCGGACGCCACCCCAGAGCTGGAGAAGTTCTACCCGACATCCGTGCTGGTCACCGGCTACGACATTCTGTTCTTCTGGGTCGCGCGCATGATGATGTTCTCGACCTTTGCTGCCACCCTGCCTGATTCACCGCTGGGCAAGGGTCGCGACGGTCGTCCGCAGGTGCCGTTCAAGGATGTCTTCCTGCACGGTCTGGTCCGCGATGAGCAGGGTCGCAAGATGTCGAAGTCTCTCGGCAACGGCATTGACCCGCTGGACTGGGTGCGTGATTACGGTGCGGACGCACTTCGCTTCACGCTGGCTCGTGGCGCTAACCCGGGCTCTGACCTGCCGGTCGGTAACGACGCCGCACAGAGCTCCCGTAACTTCGCTACCAAGCTGTTCAACGCCACCCGCTTTGCACTGATGAACGGTGCCCACGTGGGCGAGCTGCCGGACCGTGACCAGCTCACCGACACCGACCGCTGGATCTTGGACCGCCTGGAACAGGTCCGCGCCGAAGTCGACTCTGCGCTGGATAAGTACGAGTTCTCCAAGGCCAACGAGGCCCTCTACCACTTCGCATGGGACGAGGTCTGTGACTGGTACCTGGAGATGACCAAGGTTGACTTCCCACGCCTGAATGACGGCGAGACCATGACCGAGGAGCAGGCCGCCCGAGCCGCCTCCACTCGTCTGGTTCTAGGCCGCGTGCTGGATACGCTACTGCGTCTGCTACACCCGTCCATGCCGTTCGTCACGGAGACGCTGTGGAAGGCGCTTACCGACGGCGCGGAGGGCTTCGAGGACTCTCTGGTTATTTCCGCCTGGCCGGATGCAACCATGACCACCGACGGCGCTGCTGTTGATGAGGTTGCCGCACGTCGTATTGCCGATGCCCAGAAGTTGGTCACCGAGCTGCGTCGTTTCCGCAATGACCAGGGTGTGAAGCCGTCGCAGCGCGTGCCGGCACGCATGAACCTGGCGGATGCTGATCTGACTGCTCAGGAAGAGATGATTCGTTCGCTGGCTCGTGCTGAGGCACCGGAGGACGGCTTCACCGCTACCGCTTCCATTGAGGTGCGCCTGTCTCAGGCCACGGTCCTGATCGAGCTGGATACCTCCGGCACCGTCGACGTGGCCGCTGAACGCAAGCGCCTGGAAAAAGACCTGGCCAAGGCCGAGAAGGAACTGGCCGGCACCGAAAAGAAGCTCGGCAACGAGGCCTTCTTGTCCAAGGCTCCGGAGCAGGTCGTGGAGAAGATCAAGACTCGCCACCAGTTCGCACTGGAGGAAATTGACCGCATTAAGGCTCGTTTGGAGGGACTTCCGCAGGCATGACCGAACCACGGGATGCTGAACCACGTGATGAGGCCGCAGGCGAGATTCGTTTGAATCTTGGCGGCGAGGACGATTCGGTGACGCAGGAAGAGTCTGCGGTGCGAGAGGAGTCCACTGCAGCGCCTGAGTTTGAATTCGATCCGGCTGACTCTCAGATCGTCGAGGACCTTGAACCTCGCGAAATCGCCGGTGTGATGGCCGATGGCCGCATGCCCGATGACATGCGCCTCGGTGAGGTCTCCGTGTCCGAGGAGGGCCTGAGCCTGCCCGTCGATGTGGATCGCCCAGTCAACGAGCCGGCTCCGCTGGAGGCCACCGCAGAGGAACTGCGCGAGCTCGCAGAGGTGGAAGCCGAGCTGGATCAGCGCTGGCCGGAGACCAAGATTGACCCGTCGCTCGAGCGGATCGAGATGCTGATGGACATCCTTGGCCATCCTGAGCGTGCCACTCCGGTCATTCACGTTGCCGGCACGAATGGCAAGACTTCCACTGTGCGCATGATTGAGTCGCTGGTGCGCGCTCTCGGTCGTCGCACCGGCCGCACCACCAGTCCGCATCTGCAGCTGGTTACCGAGCGCATCGCCATCGATGGCCAGCCCATTCATCCACGCGATTACGTGCGCATCTGGCGCGAGATTCAGCCCTACGTGGAAATGGTTGACGCCAAGTCCGCCGAAAAGGGCGGCCCGCAGATGAGTAAGTTCGAGGTCCTCACGGCCATGGCCTACGCTGCCTTCGCCGACGCTCCTGTCGATGTCGCCGTGGTGGAAGTCGGCATGGGTGGCACATGGGATGCGACCAACGTGGTGGAGGCCGACGTGGCAGTCATCTGCCCAATTGGTCTCGATCACACGGAGTACCTCGGCGATACCCTGGTTGAAATCGCTGCTGAGAAGGCCGGCATCATCAAGTCGCGGTGGAATAAGGACGACTTGCTCACGCCACCGGACAATGTCGCCATTGTCGGCGAGCAAGAGCCGGAAGCAATGGACGTCGTTTTGCGACGTGCCGTGGAAATGGACGCCTCCGTCGCCCGCGCCGGAGTTGAGTACGGCGTCGTCAGTCATCAGCTGGCGGTCGGCGGGCAGAACCTGACGCTCAAGGGCCTGGCCGGCGAGTATGACGATATCCATCTGCCGCTGCACGGTCCGCATCAGGCGCGTAACGCAGCCACAGCACTGGCTGCGGTGGAGGCGTTCTTCGGCGCAGGTCCGGGGCGTCCGCTCAACATTGATGCGGTTCGCGAAGGCTTTGCGACGGTCGCATCGCCCGGCCGTCTGGAGCGCGTGCGCTCGACCCCGACGGTGTTTATCGATGCCGCCCACAATCCGCACGGTGCCCGTGCGCTACGCACGGCCCTCTCCGCTGAGTTCGACTTCCGCCGTGTGATTGGTGTGCTGTCGGTGCTGGGGGAGAAGGATGCTCGTGGGCTGCTGGTGGAGCTGGAGCCTTACTTCGAAGAAGTGGTTATTACCCAGAACACATCGCCGCGTGCGCTGCACTACGACGACCTGGCTGACCTCGCGGAGGAGATTTTCGGCGAGGAGCGCGTGCATCGCGTACCGACTCTGCCGTCCGCCGTTGAGCTAGCTGTAGCGCTGGCTGAGGAAACCGACACCGGAGACGGTATTGTCTCTGGTTCCGGTGTGATCGTCACTGGATCTGTTGTCACTGCGGGCGAAGCCCGGACACTATTTGGAAAGGACCCGCAATGAGCGAATCTCAGGCGAGCCAGCCACAGGGCAATGGCGCGGAGGATTACACCGCTGCCGACCGCGAGGCCCTGCGCGCCTACCGCGAGGGGCGTGACCTGAGTGAGGGCGGCAAGTATGGCCCGCTCGGTGCGGGACACGATCCGGCTAAGGACCCGCTGAAGGGTCTGCGCGGTGTTATGTCCGGCACGCTGATTATGCAGGCTATTTCGGTGCTGCTTGGTCTGACTGTGGTCACGCGCATTCCCGACGGCCAGATTAACCAGACCTTCTCGGTTACGTACATCACCATCCTGGGCTTGGCTCTGATTGCGATGGCCTTCCTGCAGAAGCAGCCTTGGGCACTGAAGGCGAACATTGTGCTGCAGGTCTTTGGTGTGCTGGCTATCTTCACGCACGTGTCTATGGGCGTGGTGGGTATTTTCTTCGCCCTGGTGTGGGCCTACATTCTGCATCTGCGGAAGAACCTCCTCCAGCGTATGGAGCGCGGTCTGTTGACCACCCAGCACTCGTAAGTCTCCCGCGCTCGTAGTCGCGACTTTCACCCCGCTGCACCACCACTCCGGTGCAGCGGGGTTTGTCATAGTATGATGCTCACCATGACTGAACGTACTCTTATTCTGATCAAGCCGGACGGCGTTTCCCGCGGTCTGGTCGGCGAAGTTATCTCCCGCATCGAGCGCAAGGGCCTGAAGCTGGTCGCGCTTGACCTCCGTGTTGCTGACGAGGCAACTGCGAAGGAGCACTACGCAGAGCACGTCGATAAGCCGTTCTTTGGTGAGCTGGTTGATTTCATCACCTCTGCACCGCTGGTCGCTGGTGTTATCGAGGGCCCGAACGCAATCGCTGCTTGGCGTCAGCTCGCTGGCGGCACTAACCCGGTTGAGGCCGCAACTCCGGGCTCCATCCGCGGTGACTTCGCACTTGAGGTTGCTAACAACGTTGTTCACGGTTCCGATTCCCCGGAGTCCGCTGAGCGCGAGATTGGTATTTGGTTCCCGAACCTCTAAACGTTGACGGTTCAGCATTGACCCGTGAGCGTTGAACTGGCGCCGAACTGAGCAAGCAATTGTTTGCCGGTTCGGCGCTTTTTGCTTGTCGACGACCGTGGGGCGGCCCTTCAGCGGGCTGCACGTGTGAATGCGGGCACGGGCTGCAAATGTGAAACTGTAGGAGTTTATGACACTTTCCGGCAATTTTTCAGGCCATTTCTGTCATAAACGCAGTCAGTAACTCGGATTGGCCC
>NZ_KV799342.1:30100-96382 GCF_001809925.1 Corynebacterium sp. HMSC064H12
TCATAAACGCAGTCAGTAACTCGGATTGGCCCGCCGCCACCAATGTCGGTGCGCGCCACCTGCTCGATATGTGCGACAATGGACAGCAGCAGTAGTGCCCGGGAGTTCGCTCCGGCGGATGAAATATGCCGCATGTGATCGCTGAATCCCCGAGTCAGCCGGTAGGCCTGCCAATAAGACTTTCATAATTGTTCATCGTTTTCGGCCCTCTATCTGCGCATTTGGCGCAAATGAAGTGGCTGTCGCAACATCGTTGCTCCGCCTGGTTTCCAAGGCCACAACGGATGTAGGCGCACATGGAATGACAAAGAGTGTGCTTCCTGTTGTCGGGTTTTGCGTGGTGGGGTGTCAAGGAGAAACAAATACAGTGGCAAATTTCAGCCAGGATGTTGTCGCTAAGGCACGCGAATTTGATCGTGAGTCAGCGGCTCTGAAAACCCGAGTCCACCACCTGGCCAAGAGCTTGGGGTTGACCTCGAAGGAAACCATCGAAGCACTGGGGCACGCGGGGATCGTCGTAAAGTCCGCTGCGTCCACCATTAATCAAAATCAGCTCGACGCAGTGCTGAATTTCATCGGCGATCATCCAGAGGATGCCTCGCTTGACGACGGATCTGCTGCGACCAAGCCAACCGGCGAAAAGCCGGCCGCGAAGGAAAAACAGTCGGCAGGTAAGCCGAACGCGGCGGATGAGAAGTCGGACGAGCAAACCGCAGCTAAGTCCGAGAAGAAGCCAGCTGCGAAGAAGAGCAGCAAGAAGTCGGCTGCGAAGAAGGCCACAAAGAAGGCTGCGCCGAAGGCAGAAAAGAAGACCGACCAGAAGGCAGCCAAGAGCGAAGCGGAGTCGGACGCAGCGCCTGCCGAGGAAGTGACCGAGAAGAAGGACACCAAGAAGGCCTCGGCTAGAAAATCCTCGGCAAAGCAGAGCGCAGAGAAGCAGGCTGAAGAGAAGCAGAGCGCAGAGAAGAAGAGCACGACTAAGAAGCGGGCAACACGTAAGCGGGCTGTGAAGAAGACCGCTGGCGCTCCGGAAGAAACCGCAGCGAAGGACGAGCCGAAGGACTCGAACTCGGTCGTCGAGGAAGCTGTTGAGGCTGTCGTTCAGTCGTCGTCGAAGAAGGCGTCCGATAAGAAGGCTGCCGACAAAAAGGCTTCCGACACCGTAGCCGAGACCGCTGAGAAAACCTCCGCTGAGGAAGCTTCCGCCGAAGCACCTGCTGCAAAGAGCGCTGCAGTGACCACACGTCGTGGTCGCCGAGTTCGCCGTGCGGTCCGCACGACCAGCGCTCCAGCAGCAGAGGAAATTCAGGAAGCGCAAGAGCCGCAGAAAACGCAAGAGCCGCAGGATACGCAGGCAACTCAGGACGAAGCCCTGCAAGATATCGAGCCGCCGGCAGTTCCGGAGCCGCCGGTTGCGGAAGAGCAGACCGCGTTTGCGCCTATCTTCCTGGCTCCGCAGGCTGTTCCGGCCTCGGCCAAGGATTCGGCCACCGAGGATGCAGCTTCGGCTGACAGCGGTGCCTCCAACCAGGGCACCGATGACAACGCGGGGGAGGGGCAGGACGGCTCGTCGTCAAGCGAAACGGAGCGTCAGCCGCGCCCGCGTCGTCGCCGTCGTGGACGTGGGCGTCGTAATGATGACGCGCAACAAGCGGAGAAGACCACCGAAAACACAGAGCGCGAGGAAGAGGAAACCCGCGAAGAGGTCGAGGAGCCGCAGGCGATTAAGGGATCGACTCGCCTGGAGGCGCAGCGACGTCGCCGTATCGAGCGTCGTGAGGAATCGCGCAAGCGCCACGTAATCTCGGAGGCGGAATTCCTGGCTCGTCGTGAGTCGGTGGAGCGCACGATGGTGGTGCGTGAGCGCAAGCGCCATGACCACGCGGGCATTGTCACTGAGGTGGGTGTGCTGGAAGATGACCTGCTGGTCGAGCACTTCGTTACCTCTGACACGCAGACCACGCAGATCGGCAATATCTACCTCGGTCGCGTGCAGAACGTCCTGCCCAGCATGGAAGCGGCGTTCATCGATATCGGAACCGACCGCAACGGTGTCATTTACGTAGGTGACCTGAACTGGAAGCTGCTGGGCACGAAGTCGCGTTCGCGCAAGATTGAACATGCGCTGAAGGCCGGCGACCAGATTCTCGTCCAGGTGTCCAAGGACCCGATTGGTCACAAGGGTGCGCGTCTGACCACCCACATTTCGATGGCTGGTCGATTCCTGGTGTACGTGCCGGGCGGCCGTAGCGCGGGTATTTCCCGCAAGCTGCCGGAGCCGGAGCGCAAGCGCCTGAAGTCGATTCTGAGCGAGGTTACGCCGGAGGGCTCGGGCACGATTATCCGTACCGCCGCCGAGGGTGTATCCAAGGAGGCCATCGAGGCCGACATTAAGCGCTTGGAGACGCAGTGGCAGGAGATCTGGGAAGCCTCCGAGGCGGCGAAGGCGAAGCGTGGAGCAAAGCCGATTGCGCTGTACGAAGAGCCAGACATGCTGGTCAAGGTCGTCCGCGACGTCTTCAACGAGGACTTCTCGCGTCTCGTGGTGGAGGGCGATCGCCCGTGGAACACAGTGACGGACTACATCGGCGACCTGGCGCCGGAGCTGGAGCCGCGACTGCAGCGCTACTTCGCCAAGGAGCACGGCGGCGCCGATGTCTTCGAGCACTTCCGCATCGATGAGCAGCTGGCCAAGGCACTCGACCGCAAGGTCTGGCTGCCTTCGGGCGGCACGCTGGTCATCGACCGCACCGAGGCCATGACGGTCATCGACGTCAACACTGGTAAGTTCACCGGCGCTGGCGGAAACCTGGAAGAGACGGTCACTCGCAACAACCTGGAGGCCGCTGAGGAAATCGTCCGCCAGATGCGTCTGCGCGATCTGGGCGGCATGATCGTTGTCGACTTCATCGACATGGTGCTGCCGGAAAACCAAGATTTGGTGCTGCGCCGTCTGAAGGAGGCGCTCGGCCGCGACCGCTCGCGTCACGAGGTCTCCGAGGTCACCTCGCTCGGCCTCGTCCAGATGACGCGCAAGCGTCTGGGCACAGGCCTGCTGGAGACCTTCTCCACGCCGTGTAGCTGCTGCAATGGCCGCGGTCTGATTATCCACATCGATCCGGTTGAGCAGGACAATCAGGGCCGTGGCCACAAGAATGGCCGTCGCAACGACGAGCAGGGTAAGTCCAAGCGCCGCAACAAGTCGCGCTCGGAGCACAATCCGGCCAACCACCCGGCCGCGCTGGCCATGCACCGCGATCAGGGCGACCAGGCAGGCTCTTCCAAGGCAACGCGTGACGACGACACGGAGACCAACCAGCGCGATAAGGACGCAGCCGACAAGCGTGTCGCAGCTGCTGTCGAAGCTGTCATTGTCTCTTCTGAGAACGATGAGCCGAAGCCGCCGCGTCGTCGCCGGGTTCGTAAGAGCCAGGGCCGAAACGATGAGCAGCGACAGAACGACCGTGGCCGTCAGGAGCGCCGCGAGCGTACTGAGCAATCGGAGAACTCCGATGACCTGGCTGCTCTGGCTGCCGCAGCTGTTGCGGAAGCCCGTGAGAAGGACCCAGAGGAGCCGTCGGATGACCGTTACATGCCGCAGGAGGGGCAGCGCCGCCGCCGTCGGGCTACGCGTCGCAGGGTAGCGGAGCATGTTGCCGTTGATTCGGCTGCACGCGACGCCGATGACCGCGACGAAGAATATGGTGATCGTCGCAAGCGTTCGGAGCGCCCGACCCGTGCTGAGCGTGCCGAGCGCACCGATAACGGTGGCTCCGGTGGAGGCCGTGGTGAGGCTGAACGCTCCAGCAGCGCTAGCGCTCGACGTCGCCGTCGTCGCGCTGTGCGTCGTACTGCTGTGGATGAAACCACTGCGCCTCAGGCTGAGTCTCAGGCAGCTTCCACCACAGACGTGAGGGAGCCAGCCAAGGATGGCAAGAGCGGCAACGCTAACAAGACCGGTAAGGCTGTGGCCGAGGAGTCCCAGACCTATGAGGAGGCGAAGGAGGCGTTCGAGCGTTCTCCACGCCGTCGTCGTCCGACGCGCGGTAACTCTCGCTCGGATCGCGCACCGCGCCGCGAGGACTTCGAGTCCACTAAGCCAAAGGCGGACGCTGAAGGCAGCAAGGGCGGAGATCGTGCGAAAGACAACCGCGATGACAGCAACCGCAGCACCAACCGCAGCGCCAACCGCAGTGGCGGTGGACGCCGCTCGGGCAAGTCACGGGTTGAGGTCGTAGCGGTCCAGGGCACGGGAGCTCGCCGTAATCGCCGTCGGGCGGTGCGCAGGGTCTCGTCGCAAAGCGATGCCGGAGCGACTGCGCCGAAGCAGCGACAGGGCGCTTCAAACCGCGCTACTAAGCCAGAGCAGAAGCAGGCTAATCGCGGTGCTGCGGCGCCGGAGACGAAACCGGCCAATCGTCGTCGCCGCGTGCGTCGTGCGGTGCGCCGAAGTGGCCAGAACTAGGTATTGGAAACCTGGAGTAAGACCAGATAGAAGGCTGTTTTCCGTTCCCTAAAGCAGGGGGTGGAAAGTGGCTTCGGAAACTGCCCGGGAAGACCGTGAAAACCAATGGGGGACAGGGTCTTACTCGGGCAGTTTGTAATTTAGGGGGATTTTTCGCTACTCTTGACCAGTCGCTGATTAGTAGGCGTATCTGGTCATGCCCACTGGTGCTTGAGGCGCTGGTGGTAAGGAAACGGCCAGAGCGGGGAAATCTACTCGGATTTGGCTTTCGGGTATGTCCCTGAAGTGTTCTGCACACGCAACTAATCGCAATTCCATTGTCCAGTCAAGGAATTACAAAGATTCCTTGAGTCGAGTTTCTCAGATAAAGGGGTAGCCCTCCTATGTACGCGATCGTCAAGACCGGCGGCAAGCAGTACAAGGTTGCCGAAGGTGACCTCGTCAAGGTCGAGAAGATCGAGGGTGAGCCGGGTTCGTCCGTGGCTCTCACCCCGGTTCTGCTCGTCGATGGCGCAGATGTCATTGCGGATGCCGACAAGCTTGCCAACGTTACCGTTAACGCAGAGATCGTCGAGGCCGTCAAGGGCCCGAAGATCCGCGGCATGCACTACAAGAACAAGACTGGCTACAAGCGCCGCTACGGCCACCGTCAGCCGCTCACTGTTCTGAAGATCACCGGCGTCTCCAAGTAAACCGCCGAAATTCCAATTAGCTTTTCCCTAGGAGAAAATCATGGCTACTAAGAAGGGTGCATCCAGCACCAGCAACGGCCGCGACTCCGAAGCTAAGCGCCTCGGCGTGAAGCGCTTCGGCGGCCAGCAGGTTAAGGCAGGCGAGATTCTCGTTCGTCAGCGCGGTACCTCGTTCCACCCGGGTGAGAACGTTGGCCGTGGCGGCGACGACACTCTCTTCGCTCTGAAGGCAGGCGCAGTCGAGTTCGGTACCCGCCGCAACCGCCGCATTGTCAGCATCGTTGAGAACAACTCCTAAGAACAACCTTCGGTTGTCCGCATAGGATTACTGCAACGTTGAATTTGAGGCAGGTTTAACTGCCTTGCAGAAGAGCCGATTCCTTTCCCACTGCGAAAGGTAATCGGCTCTTTTGTTGTTTATGTCCTGTTTCGCGCCGTTAGGTTGCGAGGCAGCGTTTTGTTACCGCCTAGACTTCTGCCCGTCGGCTCGCTTAAATTAGGGCATTACTCCAGGCACTAGAAGATGGCTCTCCGCTCGGAAGTGTGTGTGATTTTATGTCTCGTTTTGTAGATCGTGTCGTGCTGCATTTGCAGGCCGGCGACGGCGGTCACGGCTGTAACTCGGTGCTGCGTGAAAAGTTCAAGCCACTGGGTGGCCCCGACGGCGGTAACGGTGGCCACGGTGGCGACATTGTGCTTGTGGTAGACCCCCAGATCCATACTCTGATGGACTTTCACTTCCACCCCCATATCAAGGCTGCCAACGGTAAGCCGGGCGCTGGCGATCACCGCAACGGCGCTCGTGGTGAGGATCTGGTTCTCGGAGTGCCGGAGGGCACGGTTGTGATCACCGAGGATGGGGAAGTGCTGGCGGACATGACCGGTAAGGGCGCCCGCTTCATTGCCGCTGAGGGCGGTTACGGTGGCCTGGGCAACGCAGCGCTGGCAAACAAGAACCGCCGTGCGCCGGGATTTGCTCTCCTCGGTGAGCCGGGCGAGGCCAAGGATCTTGTCTTGGAGCTCAAGTCCATGGCCGACGTTGGACTGGTGGGCTTCCCGTCGGCCGGAAAGTCGTCGCTGGTCAGCACCTTGAGCGCTGCTAAGCCGAAGATTGGTGACTACCCGTTTACCACGCTGCAGCCGAACCTGGGTGTAGTCAACGTTGGCTACGAGTCCTTCACCATCGCAGATGTGCCGGGTCTTATCCCGGGGGCTTCTGAAGGCCGTGGTCTTGGGTTGGATTTCCTGCGTCACATTGAGCGCTGCGCTGTGCTCGTGCATGTGGTTGACGCTGCTGCTCTGGAGGGCGACCGCGATCCGGTCTCTGACATCAAGGCGTTGGAGACGGAACTCGCCAACTACCAGTCGGTGCTGAAGGCCGACGTGGGGCTTGGGGATCTCGCAGAGCGTCCGCGCGTCATCGTGCTGAACAAGATTGACCTGCCCGATGCTCGCGAGATGATTGACATGCAGCGCGAGGAGCTGGAGAAGTTCGGCTGGCCGATTTATGAGATCTCTACGGTGACGCACGAGGGGCTCAAGGAGCTGACCTACGGTCTGAAGGATCAGATTGCCGCCTATCGCAAGGCCCATCCGTTGCCAACAGAGCAGGAGCCCCGTGCGGTCATCCGTCCGGAAGGTGTGCGTGGCAAGAAGCGCGAAGGCGCGGACTTCACCATCGAGCGCGATCCGAATACCCCAGATGGGTTCATTGTGCGTGGCCGTAAGCCGGAGCGCTGGATTAACCAGACGGACTTCGAAAACGACGAGGCAGTCGGCTACTTGGCTGACCGCCTGGCCAAGCTTGGTGTCGAAGATGCCCTGGCAAAGGCTGGGGCAACGGTTGGCTGCCCGGTGACGATTTCCTATCTCACCTTCGAGTGGTACCCGCAGCAGGTCGCGGGCACCGATGACTTCGTGCCGAGTGGCCGTGGTACCGACGATCGTCTCTACGTCAACGAGCGCACTAGCGCTGAGCAGCGTAAGCGTGCATCGCAGGCCCGCCGTGGTCTGATTGACGAGTACGATTTCGGAGATGGCGAAGAGGCTATTCGCGACCGGTACTCATAGTCGCGGGCGCCAGCGTCGTCGGCAAGCGAAGACTTCAAACTTGCATTTTGCCATTAATTGTTTAAACAATTATATAGTCAGAATTACATTAGACCGTCATGTTTTCCATTAGTGAAATGAGTGAGTCAGTTATCCCTTCCGACACCGTTGCCAACGATGTTGACGTCACTGGAGCAGATGCATTAGATGCCCCGGTAGCTACCCCGAAGTCTGAATCGGACGCGCCGATTTCCCGTGAGGAGGTCGACGAGCTGCTTCACAACAATCCTGAGTCCACCGTCGCTGAGATTGAAAAGGCGACTGAGAATTTATCTCCGGGAACCAAAGGCGGTTTCGATTCCGAGACTCGTGAGGCAATTCGGACCGCGAAGCGTGTCGTGGTGAAGATTGGTTCTTCCTCGTTGACCGGATCTGACGGTCGTACCGATCCCGAACGCATCGACTTCATTGCCGATGCCCTGGAAAAGCGTATGGGCTTTAGCGATGTCATTGTCGTGTCCTCCGGCGCGGTGGCATCCGGAATGGGGCCGCTGGGGCTGACTTCGCGTCCCACTGATTTGGCGACCAAGCAGGCGGCTGCAGCGGTGGGGCAGGTGCGCCTGGCACAGGAGTGGGGACGCTCCTTCCTGCGCTATGGCCGCACTTCTGCGCAGGTGCTTTTGACCTCGGACGATGCAGGTGTGCGTTCGCGTGCCCGCAACGCTCAGCGCACTATCGACCGCCTGCGCCAGCTGGGTGCAGTGCCAATTGTCAACGAAAATGACACGGTCGCGACCTCGGAGTTCCGCTTCGGCGACAACGACCGCCTGGCCGCCCTGGTCAGTCACCTGGCGTACTGCGATGCACTGATTCTGCTTTCCGACGTCGACGGCCTCTACGACCGCAACCCGGCCGATCCAGGTGCGACCTTTGTGCCAGAGGTGCGCAGCGGTAACGACCTACGTGGTGTTATCGCCGGTGACGGTGGGGCACTGGGCACCGGTGGAATGGCCTCGAAGGTGTCTGCCGCACGCCTGGCTTCGCGTGCTGGGGTGCCGGTGCTGCTGACTTCTGCGTCCAACATTGAGCGAGCACTTGACCAGGCAGACGTGGGAACCGCTTTCGCCGCGAAGGACAACCGCCTGAGCGCCTGGAAGTTCTGGATGCTCTACGCAGCGGATAGCTCGGGCCTGCTTCGCCTGGATGCCGGCGCGGTCGACGCTGTGACCCGCATGCGCAAGTCGCTGCTCCCGGTCGGTATCACCTCGGTTGACGGTGAGTTCTCCGCTGGTGACATCGTCGACCTGATTGGCCCGAGCGGTGAGGTCATCGGACGCGGCGAGGTCAACTATGACTCTGAAGAACTGCTGGGCATGATCGGCTACCACACCGAGGAATTGCCGAATGACATGCAGAAGCCTGTCGTCCATGCCGACTACCTGTCGGATTTCGCCTCCCGCGCTTAGGAGAGCGTTGCGCTGAGAGCTGCAGCGCTTAAAGACGCGCACCTGGGCGCGCCCGGACAGAGGTGCCTCGGCAAAGACCGGCTGAGTGGGGACTAGCTGAGTGCGGACTGGCTGGGGGAGGAGTGCCTGAGCGCGGACTGCCTGGATGAGGAACTTTCGGGCATAATCCTAAGTGTGTTATCGAAAATTATTGGCGTCATCGGCGAGTTGCTCTTGACCGCTGGAGTGATGGTGGCGCTCTTCGCCTTTTATCTGCTGTACTGGTCTGGTCTTGAAACCGGGAAAGCTCAGCAGCAGGCTCGTGATGAGCTGCAGCAGGCATGGTCCGCACCGGCATCGGCCTCAGCTCAGGCGCCAGAAGGCACGGAGCCAGCTGTTGAGGGCTCTTGGGTGCCTGGCTCTGCGGTGGCGATGATTTCCGCTCCAAAGGCCGGTTTTAGCGATTTGGTCGTATTCGAAGGTGTCTCTCAGGAAGTTTTGCGCGGTGGCCCCGGCCATTATCCGAGCACAGCCCTTCCGGGGCAGGTGGGCAACAGTTCTTATGCCGCCCATCGTGACGGCCACGGAGCTCCCTTTGACAACATTGACCGCCTGCAGACGTGCGATGACATCACTGTAGAGACGCGTGATGCTATTTACCGCTACAAGGTATTACCGGTCGACGGTATGGCTGGCGCAGGGGAAAGCTTCGACTGCGTGCCAGAAGGAACTAACGTCCCCGAGATTCCCGGCCAGCACATTGTCACTCCAGACCGCGCCGATGTCCTCAATCCGGTCGGTAACGCGACTCTACTTACGCTGACTACCTGCCATCCGCAGTGGGACAACACTCATCGGCTCATTATTCACGCGGTTCTCGCCGGTGTTGAGACCAAGGAGGTCAACTAGATGTACGCAGCTTTTTGGCGATCCCTGCCGGGTCCGTGGTGGGTGAAAGCGACCATCACCATCGTGATTGCCGTCATCGTGTTCCTGCTGTTGATGAATTACATCTTTCCTTGGGTTGCTGAGCTAATTCCCTCAAATGATGTCTCACTCTAGTTATGCTGGTAGGCATGACTGCTCAAACGAACGAAACTGCTAACACCAATCAACAGGGCATTGCCGAGGATTCGGCTCTTAGTCCGGAGCGTGCTGCTGAGCGCGCCGAGGTTTTAGATAAGGCACAGCGTGCCAAGGCTGTCGCGGGAGAGCTGGCTCGCTTTACGTCGGCACGCAAGAACGAGCTCCTGCTGGCCGCAGCAGATGCGCTGGTCGCCCGTACTGAAGAGATTCTGGTAGCCAACGCCAAGGACATCGAGGCCGGTAAGGCCCGTGGTTTTAGTGACTCCCTGCTGGATCGCCTGCGTCTTGACGCCGATCGTGTTGAGGGTATTGCCGGTGGGCTGCGCCAGGTTGCGGCCCTGCCGGATCCGGTAGGCGAGGTGCTGCGGGGCAGCACTCTTCCCAACGGCATTAAGCTTTCCCAGGTCAGCGTTCCGCTGGGCGTGATGGGCATGGTCTACGAGGCTCGCCCGAACGTTACTGTCGATGCCTTTGGTCTGGCGCTGAAGTCGGGCAACGTGGCCTTGCTGCGTGGCTCCAAGTCCGCCGTCCACTCCAACACGCAGCTGGTCGCGGTTTTGCGTGAGGTGCTGGCCAACCACGATGCACCGGAGGACCTTGTTCAGCTGCTGCCGTGTGAGACCCACGATTCCGTGCAAGATCTCATAACTGCCCGCGGCCTGGTTGACGTAGTGATTCCGCGCGGCGGTGCCGGTCTGATTGAGGCCGTCGTGACGAAGGCAACGGTGCCGACCATTGAGACCGGTACCGGTAACTGCCACATCTACATCGATGCTTCCGCCGATATCGACGAAGCGATTGCGCTGATGATTAACGGCAAGACCCGCCGTCCGAGCGTCTGTAACGCCACTGAAACGGTTCTCATTGACTCGGCGCTGTCCGCGCAGGATCAGGTCCGCATTTTGGACGCGCTTGCCGACGCGGGCGTTGCGGTCCACGGCGATGTCGATAATCTGGCGGCCTCTGGGTGGACTGGTGAGGTCATTCCGGCGACGGCGGAAGACTGGTCGGATGAGTACCTCTCGCTAGACATTGCCGCACGCATTGTCGACGGTGTGGTGGCCGCGACGGATCACATCACTGAGTACTCCTCGGGACATACAGAAGCTATCTCTGCACGTGACTGGGGCGTGTGCCAGGAGTTCGTCGACCGTGTCGATGCGGCCGCCGTAAGCGTCAATGCCTCGACTGCGTTCACCGATGGTGAGCAGTACGGTTTCGGCGCAGAGATTGGTATTTCCACTCAGAAGCTGCACGCCCGTGGGCCCATGGGGCTGCCGGAGCTGACCAGCAGCAAGTGGGTTCTGGCTGGTCGTGGACAGACTCGTCCGTAGTGCCCAGGTAAAGTGCCAGTCATGATTAAGCGCAAGAAAAGTGTGCGGTCGCGAGTACACGCCGCGTTGACAGCGAAGTCGGCGGACGCGCCCCGGCAGCGCATTGGCGTAATGGGTGGCACTTTTGATCCCATCCACAATGGTCACCTGGTTGCCGCCAGCGAGGTGGCAGACCGTTTCGACCTTGACTTTGTGCTTTTCGTGCCCACGGGTGAACCGTGGCAAAAGCGCGGCCGGAAGGTCTCTCACAGCGAAGACCGCTACCTGATGACGGTCATTGCCACCGCGTCGAACCCACAGTTTTCGGTCTCGCGGGTTGATATTGACCGGCCGGGTGCGACCTATACCGTCGATACGCTGCGGGATTTGAAGGTCATCTATCCCAATGCGGATCTGTTCTTCATTACCGGTGCCGATGCGCTGCAGAAGATTATGACGTGGCGGGACTGGGAGGAGATGTTCGACGCAGCAACGTTCGTCGGCGTCACTCGCCCAGGAGTTCACCTGCGTGCAGAGGACCTGGAAGGAATCGACGCTTCACGGTTGCACCTCATCGAGATTCCCGCCATGGCTATTTCTTCTACCGATTGTCGAAAGCGTGCGGAGGCAGGACGCCCTGTTTGGTACTTGGTGCCGGATGGCGTGGTGCAGTACATCGCTAAGCGGGGTCTGTACCAGTCTGCTGAGGGCACGGTTGGTTCTGTGGGCCCCGCATCGGTGAACTCGACCTCCGAGGATGCGGCATCGGTGGATGCGAAGTCCGATACCGCGGACTGAAAGTTAGCAAAATCCCGCTGAGACGGTAAGTTACAAGTACAAACGCTGTTTTTCACGACTTTTAATCACAAGGAGCTGAAGTCTTTCGTGACTGCACAACCACGCGCCATTGAGCTGGCGACCGCCGCGGCGAAGGCCGCCGATAGCAAAAAGGGTGAGGACGTCGTTGTTCTCGATGTCTCTGGCCCGGTGGTGATTACGGACGCATTCGTCCTGGTCAGTGCTGACAATGAGCGTCTGGTTGCCGCAATCGTCGACGAAATTGAGGACGATCTGCGTGACCTCGGCGCAAAGCCGGTTCGCCGCGAAGGTGTCCGTGAGGGACGTTGGGCGCTGCTGGATTACGGCGACATTGTCGTGCATGTCTTCCGCAGTGAAGAACGCGACTTCTACGGCCTGGATCGACTGTGGCGCGATTGCCCGCGCATCGAGGTCGAGGGCATCGAGCAGCCGAGCAACGAGGACGGCGAAGATTCCGCCCGCAATGCTCGTTCTATCGACGAGATTCCGCTGGCTGCCGAAAACCCGGACACGGACGAGTTTTAATTGTGGCGGGCTCACGCGAGGCACATGTTGCCGCTCGACGTCGCCTGATTATGCTGCGGCACGGGCAGACCTCGTATAACGCTACCGGCCGCATTCAGGGACAGCTGGACACGCAGCTTTCCGACGTTGGTCGCGAGCAAGCCCGTACTGCGGCGCAGTACCTGGCGGAGGCTGAACCGCGAATCACAAAAATCGTGTCCTCTGACCTGACCCGGGCAGCCGACACCGCCCGCGCGCTAGCCGAGGCCACCGGTGCAGAGTTGAGTTTTGATAAGCGCCTGCGTGAGACCAACCTCGGTGAATGGCAAGAGCGTACCTACGACGAGATTGACTCCGCGTTTCCCGGTATGCGTGACCACTGGCGCCATAATCTCAACTGGGCACCCAAGGGTGGCGAGACCCGCTTTGAGGTCTCCAACCGAATGCTGGCGGTCATTGCTGAGCTAGCGGCCAACCCCGATTGGGAGTCGGATACCTTTGTGCTCGTGTCCCACGGTGGTGCCATTGCTGCCGCTACCGCAGCCCTGCTGCAGATGCCGCGCGACTACTTCAGCACGTTCAACGGCCTGGGCAACACTGCGTGGGTCGAAATGGAGCAGCGCACGCGCGTCAATGGTGAGACCTCCTGGTACCTGAATGCTTTTAACGCGAAGGTCCGCGAGCGGGAGTCGCAGGTTTCTGATTCTTCAGGAGGCCGCCATGCCCGGTGACGGTCGCGTTCGCATTGTTGTTGATGACACCGCGTGCTTGATGCCCGAGGTTGCCCGCAAGCTCGACATCACCGTGGTTCCCATCGGCCATGACATCAATGAAGACGCCGTCACCACGTCGGCAGTCAGTCCACTGAAGCTGTGCGCCGCATATGCGCGTGCGCTGGAACGCTCCAACAAGGATGGTTCTGACGCTGGCGTTGTCGCCCTGCATCTTGGCAAGGGAATGTCCGCTACCTGGTCTAACGCTGTCACCGCTGCTGGTGCGCTGGACCGTGTGACCGTCATCGATACCGACACCGTCGGAGCTGGAGTCGGTGCCGCTGCCATCGCGGCGGCCAAGGCTGCGAGGGCCGGGGCCAGTCGTGATGAGGTTGCCGATGTAGCGCGTGATGTGCTGCAGCGCTATCGACTCTGGTTGTTTGTACCAAAGCTTGATTCGCTACGTCGTGGCGGTCGCATCTCCGCGGGCCAAGCGATGCTTTCTACGGCTCTCGCTATCAAGCCCATCGTCGGCATCAAAGATGGCTCACTAGCGCTGGTCGCCAAGTGTCGGACAGAGGCGAAGGTCAAGCAGCGCATGGTGGATTTTGCCACGAAGATGGTGCGGTCCGCGTCATCGGCGAACCGTCCGCCTGCGGTATTGCTGCATCATTCCGATGCGCTTGACGACGTTCACGAGCTCCAGGCCATGCTTGCCGAAGAGCTACCCGACGATACCCGGTTTAGAATCCTGGATTTGCCGGAGTCTCTTACCGCTCATGTCGGGCAGGGAGCCTATGCAGTTGGCATGGTCTCCGGTGGCTCGATTGATTCGAATGCCATGGATTTTGAAACAGAGATGGGCGTGACAGCGCTGCTCCACAGTGTGGAGGAGAGTGACGCGCCTGCTGTTGATGCTGTGGCTGCAGACGCGGTAGACGACGATTCCGGGAACATAGACAATTCCGGTGACTCTGCTGACACGGACGGTTCGGCTGAAAACGCTGGCACCACAGACCCAGGTGAGCCGATCACCGATCAGGCTGCGGTGAAGGTAGTTGAGAATCCGGCTGCCAGTCGCAACCGCAATAAACGAATCCATCGCACAGTAGTGACTAATGAACAGGGAATTCCGCTTTTCACCACGGCGGTTTCTAAATTGCCAACGTGGAGTGAGAATCGCCAAGCAGCTCTGGATAAAGCTGAGCGTCTGGCGAAGGCTATCTCTGATTTGGCGCTGCGCGATAAGTCCGATCCCGAGGGAGCTGTATTTGGCACCGATGGGGAGAAATCGCGGGAGTCGTCGTCAAGCGACAAGCGTGATGATGACGGCGACGAGAAGAAGTAGCGGCTGAACTGCGAAGATGATCTGGCCTGTGGATAACCTCCACAGGTCATTTTTTATCCACAGATGACGCCTTGATGAGTGCTTTCGTCAAGGTGGGGTGTGGTGCGGGGCGCTAGGGTGCGCATCGTGACGAATTTGCGGAATCGGCTGGCGGACTATCTGGAACCGATTGATCAAGACAAGCGCATGGCGGTGGACTTTTCCACGCGCCGGGCGGTGGTGACGCCGCGGGTGGCGATGGCTGCGTGCCTTGTGATTGCGGTGTTGGCTGTTGGAGCAATCGCTGCGGTGGTGTGGCCGTCGACGCCGCAGGTGGAGATGCCTGCGGTGCAGGACGCGGCTGTCGCGGGGACGACACCGGAGACGACCGAAACCCCAGCGGAGGCGCCTGGCGGTCCGGGGCAGGAGACTAACGCTCAGGCACAGGTGGGGCCGTTGATTGTGTCGGTGGTGGGGTTGGTTGTGAATCCTGGCGTGGTGGAGGTGCCAGTGGGTGCGCGGGTGGTGGAGGCAATTGAGCGTGCGGGTGGGCTTTTGCCGGAGGCTAATCCTGCCAGCGTGAACCTGGCGGCACCGTTGGTAGATGGTCAACAGATTGTGGTCGGGACAGAGGCGCTGCCAGCAGGGACGGCGGAGGGCGGTTCCGATGTTTCTGGCGGTTCTGGCGCCGGTGCTGCAGGCGGGGCTGACCCGGGTGGCTCTGACGGAAAGATCAACATCAACACCGCCACTGCTACGCAGCTGGAGGAATTGCCCGGAATTGGACCCGCAACAGCGACCAAAATCATTGACTTTCGTGAAAAGAACGGGCCTTTTGCGAGTATCGACGCACTTGAGGAGGTACCGGGAATCGGCCCGGCGAAGGTAGAGGCTCTGCGCGATGCCACCACCGTCTGACCTGCGCGCTCGTGCTGGGCTCGATGTGCGGCTAGTGCCAGCAGCGGTGTTGGCGTGGGCGACTGCGGTGGCGGTGATCATGCGCCCAGAATGGGCGATAGTTGTGGTACCGAGCTCAATCGCGACTGCGGTGGCGTTGCCGTGGGCGTGGCAGCGTTGGTCGTGGCGATGGGGCAGAGGTGCGGTGACCTCCGGCTGGCGAGCAATCGCCACTATCGTGGTGCCAGCTGTGGCGGTGGCCAGCGTTGCGGTGGCCACGCGAATCCGCATAGCGCAAGCCCGAGCCCATGAGCTCTATGAGGACATTGGTGGGATGGCGAAAGTGCAATTGCGCCTCGTCACCGAGCCGAAAGCAACCGAGTTTGGGGCCAGTGCGAAGGCCCGCATCGAAGGTCTTCCGGGGCAGGTGACGGCTTTCGGCGACGAGTCACTGTTGGCTATCACGAGAGACACCGTAATTGAATCCACAGCCGGTATACGTGTGGCCAGCAAGCCCTGCATTAGTGGTATCCAGCTGAATCTGCGCGGTGATGTTGAGGTCATCGCGCCACCACAGGGGCTGGCAGCTGACGTGAGGCAGCAGCTCTTTGACTCGGCGCAGAATCTCCCCGTTGGTCCCGACCGCCTGATTCCCGCCATGGCCATCGGCGATGAGCGCGGCTTTAGCCTCACCGATGGCGATGTGATGACTGCTTCTGGGCTTTCACATCTATCAGCGGTCTCTGGAGCGAACGTTGCGCTTGTTGTCGGGGCTGTTGTAGCCGTGTTTTCGTGGGCTGGACCGCGGGTGCGCGTCGCAGTCGCCGCGCTTGCCCTGTATGGCTTTGTGGCAATTGTGGGTACAGAACCGTCAGTGCTACGCGCGGTGGTCACCGGCTGCATTGGGCTGTTGGCGATTCTTGTAGGACGAGCTGGCCAGGCCATCGCGGCGCTGTCGGCTGGCATTATTGGGTTGATTCTCCTGGCTCCAGACCTATCGGTATCAGTGGGCTTCGCCCTCTCGGTCGCAGCCACCGCCGGGTTAGTCCTTCTTGCCGAGCCCCTTGCCAGACGCCTGTCCGCCACCACCGTTATGGGTACCTGGCCCGCCCCAGTAGTCCGCGCCGTCGCCGTATCGATTGCCGCACACGTGGTCACCATGCCCGTGTTGGCGCTCCTTATCGGCGAAATTAGTCACGTCTCACTGCTCGCCAATCTCCTCGCCGCGCCCGCCGTCGCACCGGTTACTATCGCTGGTTCGCTCGCTGCCGTTGCCGCCGCACTGCATCTCAATTGGCTGGTCAGTGCGCTGCTCTGGTGCGCCGCGCCGTGCGCATGGTGGATTCATCAGGTCGCACGCCTCGCTGCGGGAATCGTCGCGCCCGCCACTGGGACGGTCACGTTGGTCATCTCCTGCACGCTCACGTTCGCATGCTTGACGGCGCTCTGGGCGTGGCCCCGTCTTGCGCTCCGCGCTGGTTGCTTCGCAGTGGTACTTGCCGTCTGTAGTTACGCGGTTATTTGGGTGTTCGGGCTGGACATTGCGCGTGCCCCACAGGGGTGGAAGGTTGCGGCCTGTGCGGAGAAGAACCAGGTTGTTCTCATTCACGCGGAGGCTGTCGGAGAACCCGCCAACCATGTGGCATCGGTTGGTTACCCTGCACCGACCTCGCTCAGCCGGCAGTGCCGAATTGCACTCGGACTCACCGAGGAAGAGGCGGGGTACGTCCAGGTGCTCGATGACACCACCAATAACCCCACGACAGAAACCGTGGCGGTGGAGTCCCCGTCGTACATCGCTGAATCCGTGAGCGGCCAACCGTCCCAATCAGGCCGCTCACCCCAGTGGTTTATCGCTCGCGAGTGTGGTCCGCGCGTGCGAGAAACCGTAATGACACCCGAGCAGATTCCTGTGGTGTGCCCGCAGCGAGATGGGCCGCAAGCCCTGTATTCCAATGGTGAAGTCTGGCGAGGAAGGTGAAATCCGGGCTGTCCCGTAGGCTAGAAACAACAGTCGCAGGAATTAACGCGGAAAAGAGGTCGGGATTGAGCGCCGTCGCACCCGTGAATTTGATTGTGGGCAAAGAGGAGCTGCTGAAAGACCGCGCCCGCCTCGCCATTGTCGCTGCCGTCCGCGCGCAGGCAGCAACGGAGTCCGATCCGGGTGGACGCTCGGTGCCTGTGACCACCATCCGCGCAGGGGACATGACCACTGTCGATGCCGTGGAGCTCTTCAGCCCTTCGTTGTTTGGAGATGACCGGATCGTGGTTGTCACCGACTGCCAAGACGCCGGCAAAGAGCCTGCCAAGCTGTTGATGGATTCGGTTAAGGATCCCGCGCCGGGCATCACGTTGATTCTCCTTCACAGCGGTGAGGGGCGTCAGAAAAAGATGGTCGCTGACCTGCGCAAGTTGGGGGTCCGCTTTTTCGAAGCTCAACCGCTCAAGCGAAACGACTTGCCCGGTTTTGTTGGCGAAGAGTTCGCCTCACACGGGGTTAAGGTGCGTCGCGACGTCATCGATACCGTCCTGGATGCGGTCGGTTCAGACCTCCGCGAGCTGGCCACCGCCATTTCCCAGCTGTGTGCGGATACCGCGGGCAAGGTCACCTCGGAAGCAGTGCGCACCTACTACGGTGCTTCGGCGGAGGTTTCGGGCTTTGAGATTGCCGAGCTCGCACTGCGCGGCCGGGGTGGGGAAGCGTTGGCCAAGATGCGCCGTGCCTTGCAGCTGGGCATGGCACCGGCACTGCTGTCGGCTGCAATCACGGGAATGGTTGGTGATGTAGCTCGGCTCCACGGTGCACGTGGTGTCAATGCGCGTAGAGATGCCCACCGCTATGGCATGCCGCCGTGGAAGTTGGAGAAAACTCAGCGGTTGGCATCTGCCTGGTCAACCCCGGCGGTTGCTCGCGCTGTGGTTGTCGCGGCACAGCTGGATGCAGACACCAAGGGAGCCTCATCGACGCCGGAACTATCGCTGGAACAGTCGGTGCTTCGTATCGCGGAGCTGGCCCATTCGTCCCATCGGCGTTAAAATTTACGGGCTGCAAATGTGAAACTGTGTGAGTTTATGACACTTTCAAGCCATTTTTCAGGCCATTTTTGTCATAAACGTAGTCAGTAACTCGCATCGCCCCACCGCCGCCAGCCATAAACGCAGCCACTAACTCGCGTTGGGGTTAAATAATAAAAACCGCCTCCCGCCACATCCGAAATGAAATCGGAAAATAGCAGGAAGCGGTTAATTTCACGGCACAAGCGCCACAAGAACGGCACAGCGCCAAAAGGGAATTAGCCCTCCAGCTTGTTGAAAGCCTTAGCCATACCGGACTTCTTGTTAGCCGCAGTGTTGCGGTGGAAGACGCCCTTGGTGACAGCCTTGTCCAGCTTGCGGGAAGCAACGCGCAGCTGAGCCTCAGCAGCAGCCTTGTCGCCAGCCTCAACAGCAGCCTGGAACTTGCGGATCTCGGTGCGGACTGCAGAGCGGATAGCCTGGTTACGCAGGCGAGCCTTCTCGTTGGTCTTGTTGCGCTTGATCTGGGACTTGATGTTTGCCATCGTGAATACCTCTTGTATCCGTAGTAGTTGGAATTGCTACCGCCCGCCACCAAGAAAAGTCCTGATCACAGTACAAATTTTGGCTCGAATCCCTGCCGTTCAAACTAATTAACCAGCGGGATAAAACCATGCACTGCGCTTATACGGCGATGAAAACGCGAACCCAAGGTCCTGCCCGCGCTCGCCGCAAAGGAACGCAACGGTAAACAACTTGCAGAATCTTAGCAAACAGCGCTGCCTAATACCAGCCGCTGCCTAATTCCAGCTGCGGCTAATTCCAGCCGTAGTCCCCGCGCAGTCGGGCGGCGATGAGCTCAAAGCGCCTGCGGGGCATCATCGCACCTGCGCGGCGAATCCCGGATTCCGGAATGAGCAAGATACGGTCCATCCGCACCCACGACGGCTTGGGGTCTTCATTCCAGAACCCACTGCCGATAAAGAGCCACTCCGGTTGCTCGCTGTGCTCGGTGCGAGTGGAAATCAGCATGCCCAGAAGGTACTGGTCATGGCGGCCAACCACGACAACTGCGCGCTCCCGCAAGGCGGCGTCTTCGCCTTCGAGTTGCAATGGAATCCACACCACTTCGCCGGGGTCGGCTTGACCATCCATGTCGGGGCTGTACACGATCGTGCGGGCCAGTTCCGCGGTTGGACGCGCGATGGTCACCGGGTCTCGCAGGCGAAGTAGGGCCTCCTTGGACTCGTCGGAAAGCGAGGTGTCCTGAGCGAGCCCAAGTTGCGTGTTGAGCTTAAACAGCGCCTCATCGAGGGTGTCGGGGCCGCGGAACCACTCGGTACCGGCGAAAAGACGCGCGCTGATGCGATTGCGCAGGCGGCGTGGCCAGCTTTCGCGTTCATTTTGATCGGTGGACGAAGTGGAGCTCATGGAATCTAAGTCTAGAGGTTTAGTGCGGAGGGAATCGATAGGTAAGATTGTGCGTGATTGTATTTAAGCCCGGCTGGTCGGTTTTCGAGGCCGGCGCATATGGGTCGGCCAACGCCGCGCCCCAATGCCCATAACGTCTTTATTTTTCGGAGTAGACCCAACGTGACCAAGAATTTTGCGGAGCAGACTTTTACGGACCCCTCACGGATTCGAAATTTCTGCATTATTGCGCACATTGACCACGGTAAGTCCACCCTGGCGGACCGAATTCTGCAGCTCTCGGGTGTTGTGGAGGCGCGCGACATGCGCGATCAGTACCTCGACAATATGGATATTGAGCGCGAACGCGGCATCACTATTAAGGCTCAGAACGTGCGCCTGCCGTGGGTTCCGAGCACAGGTCAGCACGCGGGGGAAGAGATTGTCCTGCACCTGATTGATACGCCTGGTCACGTCGACTTCACCTACGAGGTCTCGCGCGCGCTAGAGGCGTGTGAAGGCGCGATTCTGCTTGTCGACGCCGCGCAGGGCATCGAAGCGCAGACGCTGGCCAATCTGTACTTGGCCATGGAAAATGACCTGGAGATTATCCCGGTTCTGAACAAGATTGACCTGCCGGCCGCGGATCCGGATAAGTACGCGGAGGAAATCGCGCACATCATCGGCTGTGAGCCGGAGGATGTCATGCGTGTTTCGGGTAAGACCGGTGAGGGCGTTGAGGAGATGCTCGACCGAGTCTGTGAGCTCGTCCCGGCACCGGTCGGCGACCCGGAGGCACCTGCCCGTGCGCTGATCTTTGACTCCGTCTACGACACCTACCGCGGTGTGGTCACCTACATCCGTGTTGTTGATGGTCAGCTCAAGCCGCGTGAGGTCATTCAGATGATGTCCACCGGCACCAAGCACGAGCTGCTGGAAATCGGCATTGTTTCGCCGCAGCCGAAGAAGTGTAAGGGCCTTGGCGTCGGCGAGGTCGGTTATCTCATCACTGGTGTGAAGGATGTCCGTCAGTCCAAGGTCGGTGACACCGTCACGCTGAACGCCACACCGGCTGAGGAGCCTCTGGAAGGTTACGAAGAGCCCAAGCCGATGGTCTACTCCGGTCTGTTCCCAATCTCTCAGCAGGACTATCCCGACCTGCGTGATGCGTTGGAAAAGCTCCAGCTTAACGACGCTTCGTTGACATTCGAACCGGAGACTTCGGTTGCCCTCGGGTTTGGTTTCCGCGGTGGCTTCTTGGGCTTGCTGCACATGGAGATTACCCGTGCCCGCCTCGAGCGCGAGTTCGACCTGGATTTGATTTCGACGGCTCCGAACGTTGTCTACCGCGTTGTCATTGAGGACGGCACCGAGGTCACTGTTCACAATCCGAGTGACTGGCCGGAGGGCAAGCTCCGCGAAATTTACGAGCCGATGGTCAAGTGCACCATCGTTGTGCCGAGTGAATTCGTTGGCCCCACCATGGAGCTGTGTCAGCAGAAGCGCGGCGAGATGGGCGGTATGGACTACCTGTCGGAAGACCGCGTGGAGCTGCGCTACAAGATGCCACTGGGCGAGATCATCTTCGACTTCTTCGACATGCTGAAGTCCCGTACCAGGGGTTATGCCTCGCTGAACTACGAAGATGCCGGCGAGCAGCTTGCGGATCTGGTCAAGGTGGATATCCTCCTGCAGGGCGAAGCAGTCGATGCTTTCTCCGCTATCGTCCACCGCGACAATGCGCAGTGGTACGGCAACAAGATGACCAAGAAGCTGCGCGAGCTGATTCCTCGCCAGCAGTTCGAGGTCCCGGTTCAGGCCGCAATCGGTTCGAAGATTATTGCCCGCGAGAACATTCGTGCACTGCGCAAGGACGTCCTTGCTAAGTGTTACGGCGGTGACATCTCCCGTAAGCGCAAGCTGCTGGAGAAGCAGAAGGCCGGTAAGAAGCGTATGAAGAACATCGGTTCGGTTTCGGTGCCGCAGGAGGCATTCGTGGCTGCGCTGTCCACCGACGAGGGCGGTAAGTAAAGGGGAAACTGCATGCCACGGAAGCGGAAGAAACTGGTCGAGAACTTCGAAGAGCTGCTCGAAGCCGGTGACATGGATGCACTGAAGGCCGTCTATGACACTTGCGCTCTCGACGCAGTCTTTGGCTACAGCAAGGACACTGCACTGGCGCTCCGTGGCACCCCGCCAGAGCTCATGCGCTGGCTAATCGACCAGGGGATCGACGTCAACACTGAGAACCACTTCGGTAAGACCGCGCTGGCAGAGCATGCAAGCCGGGGCGATACCGACAAGATGAAAATCCTGCTCGAATGCGGTGCCGACATCGAAGCCGGTAAGTATCCTCCGCTTTTCATGGCAGCGAAGAGCCATCAGCCCAAGGCGATTGCGTTGCTGTTGGAAAATGGTGCTGACCTTCACCGCGAGAACCGCCTCGGTCACGGCCGGACAGCGTTCAAAGAGGCGGTTGCTGCTGCCGATACCGATTCCCTCAGTCGAGTCCTAGACAGCATCGAGGTGCTTCTGGACGCTGGTTCGGAAATCGACGACGAAGTGCGCGAAGAGTTCACCAAGTTCGGTCGCCGCTACAACCGCATGTCAGAGAAGCAACGCGACAAGTACCAGCCAGTTATGGATCGCCTCTACGAGCGCATCGGTGCGGAACGTCCGGACGTGATTACACCTCACGATGGCCACAGCGACATCATTGTCCCCGCAGGCAAGTCGACCAACGGTCAGTTCCGATACCTCTGGAACTACCTGGTGCCGGGTGGTGGCGCAGCCGCGACTGTGCAGGGCGAGGTTATTCGCATCGTGGGCCGGCTCGGGTACGAGGCCCTGGAGATGGGCTACGTCAACTGGGACGAAGACTTTGTCGCGATGACCGACTTTTGGCTGGAGACGGTTGGGGCTGCCGAGGATGCAATGGCCGTCGTAAAGCAGCGCAAAGCTGGTGAGGCGGACATTGATGCGTTGACGGCAGCGGCGGTCGCGTGGGTGGCAGAGCACCCGCAGCCGATTGCATTGGGCGAGGTTCCGTACCGACGCTAGCTCCCAAGACGCTAGCCCCAGTCGGGTGGCAAAGAACGGTTAATGGCCAACCTCTGCATTTATCAGTTGTGTCAGACGTTATCTTTGATGGGTGGAATCCGTATACCTAACAGCAATACTGTTTTCGATTATCGGCGGGCTCGGTGCTTCGTTGCTTCGGCTGCCGCCGCTGATTGGTTTCCTTGGGGCCGGTTTTGCCGTTCATGCAATGGGACTTGAGGAAATCCCGTTTATTGATTCGCTGGCCGAGCTCGGTGTTACCACCTTGCTCTTCACAATCGGTCTGAAGCTGAATCCCAAGGATATCGTGGCGCCGCGAGTGGTCTTTTCAGGGTTGGGTCACGCATTTTTAAACACGGTGGTTTTTGCCGTGCTGTTTGGTATCGCCAGTTTCTTGCCGCTGCGTGAACTCACGGGGCTGTCGGTGACTGCGTTGATTTACATCGGCATCGCGACTTCCTTCTCGTCGACGGTGTTTGTGATGAGCCACTTGGAGGAGCAGAACCGCGGTGCTTCGGCCATCGGACGCATCGCGATTGGTGTGCTCATTCTGCAGGACATCATTGCGGTCGGTGTGCTGGTGGCATCGTCGGGTAAGACCCCGGAGCTGTGGGCGCTGGCTCTACCACTGTTGTTCTTCATCCGTCCGCTGGCGGCGCGGCTTCCCAACCGCATGTTCCGCACTGAGCTGCTGGTTCTCACCGGCATTGGTATTGCTGTGGCCGCTTACTCGGCTTTCGAGCTGGCAGGGCTGTCCGGCTCGCTGGGGTCCTTGGTTGCCGGTATTCTGCTGTCCTCGCACCCGATTTCTGACCGTCTGTCGGAAGCTCTGATTAGTATCCGTGAGCTGCTGCTGGTCGCGTTCTTTATCGAAATTGGCCTCGGTGGTCTGCCAAGTGCTGGCGGCTACGTTATCGCCGCGATTATGGTCCTGTTCCTGGTGTTCAAGGTCACTATCTTCATCGGGATTCTCAAGCGCACCGGACTGTCCCTGCGCACTAGTGCGTTGGCGGGTCTGACGTTGAGTAACTACTCGGAGTTCGGCCTCATTGTCATGGCTGCGGCGACGCAACAGGACATTCTGCCCGATGAGTGGACCTCGATTATGGCAGTCGCCGTGGCGGGTAGCTTCATTGCCAGCTCGCTGATGGTCCCGCATGAGGACAAGCTGGTCAGCTTCCTGCAGAAGTTCGTCCCAGAAACCCCAGAGGACCGCCTGGTCCCAGAAGAGGCAACGGTCATTATTGATAACGCTGATGCCCTCATCATGGGTATGGGGCGCGTCGGCGTCGGTGTCTACGGCAGGTTGGTTAATGAGTACGGCATGAACGTCTTTGGCGTTGACTTCGATGAGGATCGCATCGAAGAGCTGCGTGAGCAGGGCTACCAGGTTATCCCGGGTGATGTGACAGACCCAGAGCTGTGGCACCACATCGAGTTGGAGAAGAAACCAGCGCTGTACGTGTTGGCGCTGTCTGAGCACGCTGAGACCTACGCGATGATTCAGAACATCCGTAAGCAGGACACCGAAGCCGTGGTTGCTACCACCACTAAGGTGCAGAGGTTTAAGGATCAGCTTCTCAACGTTGGTGCCGACATGGCCGTCTACCTTTATGACGGTGCTGGCGAGGAGCTTGCCGACCGCGCAGTGGAAACACTTCAGCAGCGTTCGTAGTCGGATCCGTGACCCCGTGATGGGCTAGCAGGGCTGCCGCGGCTAACCGCACTTTCAGATAAGCCTAAGCTGGAACTATGACTGATTTATATCTCGTGCGGCACGGCGAAACTGAGTGGTCGCGCACTGGGCAGCACACATCGGTAACTGATCTTCCTCTGACTGACAACGGTAGGGAAGAAGCCAAGGCCCTCAACGGCTGGCTGGATCCGAAGGACTTTGGGCTAGTGCTGGCATCACCCCGCCAGCGTGCCCAAGAGACCGCTCGATTGGCAGGATTCCACGACTTCGAAGTCGAAGAGGATCTCGCGGAATGGTTCTACGGCGACTACGAGGGGATTACCTCGAAGGAAGTGCAGAAGACTGTTCCCGACTGGCAGATTTGGACTCACGGTGTGCCCAATGGCGAAACCGCGGAGGAAGTCCGTGAGCGCGTTGAGCGCGTGGTCAAAAGGGTTCGTGAATCGGGTGAAGACAAGGCGATTTTGTTCGCACACGGTCACTCGCTGCGTGCGCTCACTACGGCCTGGTTGGAACTGCCCATTGAACTTGGCCAGTCCTTCCCATTGAATACTGCGTCCCTGTCAGTGCTTGGTCGCTACCATGACCGGCCTGCGGTTCTGCGCTGGAACCTCTCGCGGGGGCTGTAGCGGCGTTGTGGCCGGTGCCTCAGTGAATTCGCCGACACCGTTCAAGCTCTGTAGTGGGCGCCCGTGAATCACAATTCCGGTGCCTTCGATATCGGGGAGACCACCACGGCGGTGTTGTTACGGCGCGCGCCGAACCCTTCACCAGGTTTTGGTGCATATTCGCAGGATAGGACCCAATTGCACGCTCGCCGCTCACGTCGACTCTCCTTTGTTTACTTGTCTCCTTTAGTTAACTCCTTTTCCCGACCAGCTGTCGTATACAAGTAAGCAGTGCGACGTTTAGGGGACTCGGTGAGTCCAGCCCTCCGTGCCGTATTTGGTGTCAATAAGATGCTGCGCCGCAGCGAAGTCCTCGTCGGAAAGCGATGCCTCGGTGGCGCCGTAGCGGTTGATGAATGTCTGCTTCATCGTGTCAATGACTTCCGCGCGGCTGGCACCGGTCTGGCGACGGAGCGGATCGACGCGCTTCTTCGCGCTGCGCAGGCCCTTATCGGCAATCTTGGCCTTGCCAATGCGCAGGACTTCCATCATTTTGTCGGCATCGATGTCATAACTCATGGTGACGTGGTGGAGCACTGTCGAACCACGGCGCTTCTGTGCGGCACCACCAATCTTGCCGCCATCGGAGGTGATGTCATTGATGGGGACGTACCACGCATTGACGCCGAGCTGTGCGAGTGCGGCGATGACCCAGCGGTCGAGGAACTCATAGGATTCGACGTAGCTGAGGCCGGCGACCAGCTTCTCCGGAACATAGATCGAGTAGGTGACGCAGTTGCCACCCTCCATGAACATCGCGCCACCGCCGGAGAGACGACGCACCACTTGCACATCGTGCTTCTCTACGCCCTCGGGTTCGAGTTCATTGACATAGGACTGGTAGGAACCGATGACGGTGGCACGATCATCCCAATCCCAGAAGCGCAGAGTTGGTCCGCGCTGTCCGGAATTGACTTGGTCAAGGAGGAGTTCGTCGAGCGCAACATTCATCACCGTCGGCAGGACTCCCGGCTGCAAAACCTCCCACTCCAAATCAGTGAAGTCGACAGCCTGTGTCAGTGCACGTCGAACGACCTGCGCAATGATGTGGGTATCAAAACCGTGCAGTCGCACCTCGCGACCAGACTGCTCCTCAAAATCCTTCAGCGCCGCATCGAGGCGAGCCTGTAGGCGTTCCGTATTGTCCCCGGCAGGCGCACCGAGGAGAGCGTCATTAATAATGTCGTAGGCTTCATCGGGTTCGAGGAAAAAATCGCCCGAAATGCTTATCGACGAAATAGTGTCACCGGTGGTCTCGCAGTCGGCAACAACCAATTTGCCGCCGGGAACCTTCATTTCTGAGTGGAATTTCTGCGGGTGCGTCATAGGATTCGATGGTACTCGCGCCGGGCGTTACGATGTCCTCCGTGTTTACCTCATCAACTTTGGATCACCGCGCCCGCAAAATTGTTGCGTGGGTAGCAGGCCTGAATCTTCTCGGATTCTTCATTGAATTAATTGTTGCCTCAATTATTGGTTCCGCAGCGCTGTTCGCCGACGCTGCAGACTTTCTTGAAGACTTTCTGATCAACCTGCTGGTTCTCACCGCATTGGGGTGGTCGCTGGCGAGCCGTCGTAAAGCGAGCTTCGGCCTTGCCGGGCTGATTCTGATTCCGGCGATTGCGGCGTTCGGCACCGCCATTTGGAAGATGATTAGCGGTGAGCCGCCAGAGCCACTAACGCTGTCGGTGACGGCAATTATCGCGATGGTCATCAACCTGGTCTGTGCGATTTTGCTGATGAACCTGCGCAAGGCCGACAGTGCGCTCATGCGCGGCGCGTGGTTGGCGGCGCGTAACGACGTCCTGGCGAACCTGCTCATTCTCGCCGCCGGAGTGGTCACCATTTTCTGGTTCAGCGCATGGCCGGACATCGTCGTGGGACTTGTCATCGGCGTCATTAATCTCACGGCAGCGAAGGAAGTTTACGAGCAGGCGCGTGCCGAAGACCCCGAGCTGGAGATGGATGATGACGACTAGCGCTGACTAGTCCGGGGGTGGGAGCGAAGGTTGGGAAGGGGCCGGGGAGGGCCGGGGCCTACTTCCACATATCCTTCTGCCACTGCGGCTTATGGGCGTAGGTGAACTCGTAGTATTCCTTGTTCTTCAGCTCACTGGCTGCGGCCTGGTCAATGACAACCGTGGCCCGTGGGTGCAGCTGCAATACGGACGCAGGCATCGACGCGCTCAGTGGGCCCTCGATGGATGCGGCAATAGCGTGCGCCTTTGCGGTGCCGGTGGCCAGCAGCAGGAGGTGCCCCGCACGTGAAATGGTGCCAAGCCCCTGGGTGACCACGTGGTACGGCACATCGTCCGCGGAGTCGAAGAAGCGGGCGTTATCCAGCACGGTCTGCGGGTGCAGCGTCTTAATGCGAGTCAGAGAGCCAAAAGAGCTGGCGGGCTCGTTAAAACCAACATGCCCATTGGTGCCGATGCCCAGCAACTGAATGTCAATGCCGCCGGCCTCGATAATCTTTCGCTCGTAATCCTCGCAGGCCGCGCCGATATCGTCCGCGAGGCCATCGGGAATATGGACCCTCGCCGGGTCAACATCCACGTGATCGGAAAACTCATTGTGAATCACGTGGTAGTAGCTCTGCTCATGCTCGATGGGCAGTCCCACGTATTCGTCGAGTGCGAAGAAACTGCAGTCCTTAAAAGTGACTTCACCAGCCCGATGGCGACGAATCAGTTCCCGATACGTCGCAAGCGGAGTCGATCCTGTCGCTACACCGAGGTTTCCACCTTTGTTGGCGTAGTGAGCGAGGTAGTCCGAAGCGATGCTCGCGACTTCGGCCTCAGAATCGACGATGATGATTTCCATGGTGGAACACTCCTGAAAACGAGGGCTCGTGGCAGAAATTGCAAAAGGTGCGAGACAGAGTACCAGTGACTCCACAACGCTAAGCGCTATAGCCCTATTCAGATGAGGTTAATCTGCCACGGGGTGAGACCTGTAATTGAGCCCTGTTTTTCCTGCGTAGGCTACTTCACCCAGAAGTTGCCGTCTTCATCCTTGTAGATGATGTCGCCAGCGTGAGCGACCTGGGTGTCGTTAACCTGAAGCTCAACCAAATCCAGCGTTTCGACGATTGGTTCAATGTAGACGCCACCGTTAAACCAAACCTTGAAAGCATCTGCTGAAGTCGAAGAACCGGAGAAACGGTGTTCTTCATACTTGTGCACTGGTGCAAAGGGGCAACCAATAGCCTGTGCGACAGCTGGAGAGGCAGCAACAGCGCCCAGCACAGTAGCGGCACCGATGGCGACAGCGGCGATAGAGCGAGAGAATTTCATGGTTAATTCCTTCCCGAGTCGGGGATATGACGGAGTTATGGAGATGCCGAAGTGTGCACTGTCAGCTGCTGTTGCTGTGGGCTAGACTGAGCCTTCTTTTTCAATGACAAGCATGCGCGCCTCGCCCTGCGGGTGCGCGACATGTTCGTCGCCGGCTTCTGCGAAACAGATAGTGCCAGGCGTTAATGTGCGTACGCATTCCTCTCCCGCATCGCGGTAGTGCATATCGACGGCTCCGTCGACAACCACAAAGACCTCTTCGCCATCATTGATGTGCCACTTGTATGGCTGATCGCTCCAGTGGAGCCGAACGCTTGTGGCTCCAGTCATAGTGACCACATCCAGTGCGCCCCACGGGCGATCAGCGGTGAAGTCTGCGGCTTCGATGAATTTCATGAGGCAATTCTATGCCGATTCAGTCCCGGATGGGAAGGCCGGGCTGAACGGCTGCTTCCCTGTATTTACCGCCACTCGGCAGTTGCCGGGTCAATGCCTTCCTTACGGGCCTGAGCTTCAATCAGCTCCAGCAGGTAGCCAGCATTGCCGCGGTAGTACCGATCAAACCGGGAATCAGCGACGTACATGCGAGCCAACAGAATCTGCTTTTCTCGACCAGCCTCGTAGAAGCGAGTAATAGAGGCCAAGTGACGGTCAACTAGCTCGGCCGCCTCAGCGGAACCGGGCTCGACGTGGCGCTCGGCGGCGTCGGCAAGCGCATCGGCAAAATCCTTAGCCTCTGCTTCAAGCTCGGCCCAGTCGCTGTCCTTCATCTTTTCCTGAGCCTGCTGAGACTGCTCCCACTCAGTGGTGTCGCCCCAGCGCTCCTCAGCTTCGGCTTCTAGATTCTGCCAGTCGCGGCCCAAGAGCTCCGCTTTCGTCTTTGCTTTCATGGTATTTCCTTCCTCAATCAGTTTGTCCAAGGACTGCACCATGTGGTGCAGGTCAGCGATCTTCTCGGTGAGAACAGTTCGCTGTGCGAGTAAACGATCTTTCCGACTTCTCGGGGAGGAATCGCCGTGGATGAACTCCTCGATAGTCTTCAACGGCACACCGGCGGCGCGGTAGACCAGAATCTCCAGCGCGGTGTCGATGTCCTCATCGGTGTAGAGGCGGTAATCGGACCACGTGCGATACTGCGGGCTGAGTAGTCCGATGGCATCCCAATGCCTCAGCGTGCGTGTGGTAACGCCCAGGAGCTCGGCTGCCTCGCCGATGGTGTACTCGTTGTCGTTGTTGCTCACGGGAATCATCTTTCTGTTTGACGCCGCGTCAAGGTCAAGACCTGACGCCGAAATCCGTCGAGGAAGTTAGCTGGGGCAGCCGCAGGGGAGGGAGCGGGGCCGGGGTCCGCCAATCTTCGAGGCTCTACCGCAAGAGCCGAAGCCGATTGATTGCCGCTGCGACCTCCTGGACGCGAGGCTCGGCCAGATGACCAGAGTTGGTGAACTCAGCTGTCACATCGAAGAGTGAATGACAAAAGTTGTCGTACTCGCGCTGGATTAGGTCGGTGAGGTCAGTACGCCCATCGAGCTGCTTTACGACGGCGCCCAGAATCCGGGCAATTGCTTCTGTTTGGGAGGAGTCCATCAATTGGCTGACAGCGCGCAAATCAAGATTGTCCTTGCCCACCTGAATCAGCTCTAGACCACGAGCACGCGGTGGCTTAGGTGGTTTCGCACCGCCACCGCGCCCACCGCGACCGCCGCCGCGGCCGCCATGCCCACCACGGCCACCACCGGCGGGGAAGTCAGCCTGCAGAAAACGCTCACCGATCTGCGCAAAAGCAGGCGAAGGCTCGGCCGGAGTAGCCGATTCGCGGAGCTCACGGGCGCGCTTGGTGACGTCGTAAGGCGTGTACGCATCCATAGCAATCACGGTGTCCGCGACATCGATGAACGCACCAGAACCACCAGCGACGATGACCGTGGAGATCCCGTGGTCCTCCCAGAGCTCGCGGACCCGTGCGACCAGTGGAGTAATCGGCTCCCGGTCATCGGGGATGAGTCGGCGCATGCGCTCATCACGAATCATGAAGTTAGTTGCGGAGGTGTCCTCATCGATGAGCAACACGCGCGCACCGGAACCCAGCGCCTCCATCAGACCCGCAGCTTGGGAGGTCGACCCCGACGCGTTCGCCGTGGAAAACCGGGTCGTGTCATCACCGGAGGGAAGACCGTTGATAAACGGCGAGATATCCACACCAGTGATGGCCCGGCCGTCCTCGGCACGCAGCGCAACCGCAGTCTCGTCAGCGACCACAAACTCGCGGCCGTCGCCAGCGACATGGTCATACACGCCAGTGACCAGGGAGGACAGTAGCGTGGACTTGCCGTGGTAGCCACCGCCGACAATCAACGTCACGCCCCGCGGAATGCCCATGCCGTGCACCATTTTACCCGACGGCAACTGAAAACTGTGCTGCAACGATTCCGGCGAGGTAAACGCAGTCGCGCCGGGCTTCGGCAGCTGGCTATTGCCCGCCTGACGGGGCAACACCGACCCGTCTGTCACAAACCCAATCAGGTCCGCGTCCGCTACCGCACGGCGCAAAAAGAGCTGGTCATACTCCAATTCCGCGGCTGCCTCGAGCGCATCGATGGGTGCGTTTACAATGGCGTCGTCAAGCGCGTCCAACAAATCCTCACAGATCAAGCGCGCCGCCTCACGCCCGAGAATGCGCCGGCCGCGGGCGGGCAGCTGGATTTCCAGGCAGATCTGGAGGGCATCATCATGCTTATCGACGTCGTGCGCATCCCCACGGAGCTCAGCGACAGCTGTTCGGCGCAAGACCTGCTGCCCCGGAGAATCGATAAACAGCCCGCGGCCATACTTCTTAAAAGCTCGCACGAGGCTGCGGTTCAACAAATCGAGCTCTGCCGTGCTGAACCTGCCGGGTTGTGAGCGGGAGGCTCCGCGATAGTCCAGCACTGACAGCGGAATGTGGACGCGTGCCCGTGATGCTGGAGCGTAAGGGTCGGATTGGACCTTGTCGACAAACAGCGTCGCGTCCAGATCCGGCAGGTCGTGGGAGCCACGAAGAGATTTGTATGCGCCGTAGCTCTTGCCATCGAGGTTGGAGAGACGTCGATAAAGGTCAGCGGGCATATTTCTACTTTCGTTGAGAAGTTGGGTGCTCTTCCCGCGAGTGTAGCGGCAGATGAGACAGCGCGATTCGCTCCTGGAACGGCCTGGGGCAAATGACCGTGTGCGGTAGCGCCGTTGCTGCAGGAAGGTAGCGTGAGAGGCATGACTGATAGCTCGGAAGCTGACAAACCCACGGACGCAGGGAACAACCCAGAGTCGGTGCAAAAACACGCCCGCGCGAATGCCAAGCGCTACGTCTGGGCGAACGGACTACAGAATATCGGCGACCAGATTGTTGCGGCCAAGACGCTGCTGCCATGGCTGCTGCATTCGGCTGGCGCGCCGGGCTTCTTCATCGCCATGCTTGTGCCGGTGCGCGAGTCCGGTTCGATGCTTCCGCAGGCCGCCCTCACACCTTGGGTGAAATCTCGCCCGCGCCGCACAACCGTCTGGATCGCTGGTGCTTTGGGGCAAGCCATCGCAGCAGCGCTGATTGGTCTGGCTGCGTTGTTCCTAGAAGGCACCGCGCTCGGCGTCGCTGTCATCGTCGCGCTTGCAGGCTTTGCGACGGCCCGAGCCCTGTGCTCGATGGCCTCAAAGGATGTCCAGGGCCGCACGATTCCGAAGGGGCAGCGCGGGCAGATTAGTGGCCGAGCTGCGATGTTGGGCGGTGTCGCCGCAATTATTGTTGGTGCAGTGTTGTGGATTATCCGCGACAACGTCACCAAACCAATCGTGGCGGGGCTCATCTTTGTTGCGGCACTGTCGTGGGTAGCAGCAGTTTTGATTTTCCGTGGGATTGTTGAGCCCACCAACGAGGGGGACAAGGAAGAACCGAATAAAACCTGGTGGCAGGACACCTGGCGGCTCTTTAAAGAGGATAAGAACTTCCGCGACTTTGTGATCGTCCGTAGTTTGTTGCTGGTCACAGCATTATCCACGTCGTTCATCGTAACCCTAAGTGCACAGGTGGGAGCTGATCTGGAAGCCTCTGACGGTAGCGGCGGGGGAGTAAGCGCCAATGTCGGTATCTTCATGCTCGCCGCAGGCTTCGCCTCTTTGGTTGGTGGAAAAGTCGCCGGAATCTGGTCGGATAAATCCTCGAAGAAGGTGTTGACCTACTCTTCGCTGGTCGGTTCTATTGTTCTCTTTTTGTTGGTCGCAAGTGCTCACTGGCTTTCCGCCGGTGCGAACGCTTGGATTTTCCCGCTCGGCTTCTTCGCGATGTCCGTCGTCCACGCCGGTGTTCGCGTGGCTCGTTCGACCTATGTTGTGGACATGGCAGAAGGCGACAAGCGCACCGAGTATGTCGGAGCAGCCAACACCATCATGGGCGTTGTCCTGCTCATCGTCGGTGCGCTTTCGGGTGTTATCGCCAGCTTCGGCCCTGCGGCAGCTTTAATCTTCCTGGCACTAATGGGACTGGTTGGTGTCGCTATGTCCAGCAGGCTGAAGGAAGTCTCGGCGCCGCACAAGGTGACGCCTTAGCAGGGCAGTTCTTTAACAAGGCGGAAGCACTAGCTCACACTAACCGCTACAGCCTCATCGTTCTTGCGCCTGACAATGTCAATAACCAGCGCAGTACCGATCACCGCAGCCCGCGTTTCCTCGTTCAAGTTCGGCTCCAAATGCAGAGCGTACGTGTCCTTGCCGGTAATAGCGCCTTTGAGACCACGGTACTTCCGGTCAATCTTCGCAATCGGGCGTCCCTTGCTGGTCAGTGCGTAATTTTTACCGCGGAAGCCGCCGTCAACATCGACGTCGGAAAGCCCTTTGACGGACAAAGTTAGCCGTGATTTTAGGCTGAATCGTTTGGTCTTGGCTGTGGCGATCTTAGCGCCGTTGGGTGTGAGAACCTTGTATGTGTCGCCGAAAACGTTCGCGGGGTCGGTGATGGTGAGGAGCTTGTCGCCCTCTTTGCCATCCTCGTCCACATCGAAGATGTCGTACTTGACACCGATGCCCAACATGCGGCGACCCAGTGATCCCGCTTGGGCAATTTGGGCAATCTGGGTGCCGTTGTCATCGAAAATGGAGTATTCACTGCGCATAACGTTGCGTGTTTCTTGAATCAGCAGTGTGTCGGTCGTAAGCAGTCGAGGTTTCTGTGTGTTCACGAATTAGCTCCAAACTCGATGACAGTTATTTAGAACTCTACGACCATCTTGCCGGTATTGCCTCCGCTAAACAGTTCGAGGAATGCAGCTGGCATGTTCTCGATACCGTGGCGAGTGGTGACATCGTAGGCGACCTTACCGCTGACGACCAGCGGAGCCATTCGCTCCTGGAATTCACCTGCCAGGTGCAGGTACTTGCCCAAGACGAAGCCGCGCAGCGTAATGCACTTGCCAATCGCCAGAGCCAAGTTACGTGGTCCGGTCGGCGCTCCAGTGTTGTTGTACTGGGAGATTGCGCCACACATAGCAACGCGGCCAAAGGTGCGCATCGCGCCGATGGCTGCCTCGAGATGGTCGCCACCGACGTTGTCGAAGTAGAAGTCGATGCCCTCCGGCGCTGCCTGTGCCAGCTGTTCTGCAACCGGGCCGTCGTTGTAGTTGAAGGCGGCATCAAAGCCGAGTTCGAGTAGGCGCTCAACCTTTTCGTCCGAGCCGGCGGAACCAATGACACGGGATGCGCCCATCTGCTTGGCAAACTGACCAGCAGCCGAGCCGACCGCACCAGCAGCGCCAGAGATAAAGACGACGTCGCCTTCCTTCATCTCTCCGACAGCAGTCAGGCCAACGTAAGCAGTAAGGCCAGTAAGACCAAGGATGCCCAGGTAGGCAGCAGCCGGTGCAACGTTCAGGTCAACCGGTGTTGCCTCGGAATCGGCAATAACAGCATTGGTCTGCCAGCCATAAGAGTGGCGGACAGCGTCGCCAACCTGGAACTTATCCGACTTGGACGCAAGGACAGTGCCCACAGCGCCGCCAGTCATTGGCTGGTCAAGCTGAAAAGGAGGAACGTACGACTTGGTGTCGTTCATACGGCCACGCATGTAGGGATCGACGGTAGCGACCGAGTTGGCTACCAAAATGTCGCCGTCGTTAAGCTCTGGCAAATCGACGGTCTCGAGGCGGAAATTCTCGTCAGTCGGCAGGCCGGTCGGTCGGGAAGCTAGAACCCACTGCTGAGTGGTGGTGGGCAGTTCGGTTGTGGACGATGCATCAGTGGAAGTCACTGTTTTTCTCCTGTTGCGTATTCCTGGATCTATTGTCAGATTGTTGTTGCGTGGCCTCTATATCGTGATAGATATCCGAGCCACGTAGGCTGCCACTGTACCGTTGCCGGAGTGGTTCAGGCTATGCCTAGACATGTTTTTATAACTTAAAGCGATTGGAAAAACGCAGGTTATGCCGCTTGTACCCAGGAATCGAGGCGCTCAATTAGAACGTCCAAATCGTCCAGCAGAGGCATGCCGGGCAGTCGTTCGGCGATCACGTTGCGGACGCTTGTGTACCACCACAGTTGCTGGCTCGGAGTTGAACGAAAGCGTTCCCACAGAGCGTGGCCATCGCGGTCTAAATCCTCCAGAGTCTGGCTGAGATTGTGGAACTTATCCGCAGCGGCCACGATGACAGATTCCTCGCTGCCATGAGAAAGCTGCTCCAGGTAGGCATCGGCACGCTCCTGCCACGAGGGCAGGGAAGAGTCTTTGGTGACGCCCTCGACGATCTCAACCACGCGAGGCCCGAACTCATCTTCCATCTCGGCACGTGAGTAGTTTTCCGGCACGTCTTCCAAAATGTCGTGGAAGAGGGCTGCCAACAGCACGTCTTCGTCGTTAGTCACGCTCGCCGCAATCAACATCACCGACATCGGATGGCTGATATAGGGAACGCCCGAGCCCTTTCGGTAGTGCCCATCGTGCGCGCGAGAGGCGATAGCGATGCCGCGCATGAGCCTGTCGCTAGGGCGTGCCGAAGCAAAGGTGTCAGCGTTTTGCATGGGTATCCCGACCTTTCGTTGATGCTTGAAAAATAGCAGCGTCTAAGCTTGAACATCATGAACGTCGCAGAAGTAGATCCGCTCATCGAGTCGATGTACCGGTGGTCCGATGTCAGTGGTGTCCTGCTCATGGGCATCATCGGTGGCACCATCGCCCGGCAACGAGGCTACGACATCATCGGGTTCTTCTTTATTGCGCTGTTCTCCGCACTGGGGGGCGGCATGATTCGCGATGTTCTGATTAACCAGGGCACCGTCGCCGCAATGAGCCAGCCGGAGTACCTAATCCTGGCGTTTACTGGTGCGCTCATTGCGCGATTTTTCTATTTCAAAGGAAAGACCTGGGAATACGTTCAGGTCCACGGTGACGCTGTGGTCTCGGGACTCTGGGCAGCTACGGGAACGGTCAAAGGCGTCACGTATGGTCTGCCCATTCTGCCGTGCATCATGATGGGCGTTTTCACCGCCACTGGTGGTTCCATGATCCGCGACATTGTGACCGGGCGAGTACCCGCTGTTTTCGGCGGCAACCAGCCCACGGTCATCCCGGCCGTGGCTTGCGCGGTCATTGTCATCGGAGGCCACCATTTGGGATTTATGGCCGTGTCCATGGTCATTGGTCCTATCGTCAGCATCCTGCTTTCGCTGCTGGGGTACTGGGGTAATTGGCGAGTGTCGGCACACTCGGAGTGGGCGCCACTGAACGACACCGCGGCGCAGATTGCGGTCCTCGCACGTCGAGCAGAGGGCAAGAGCCGCGAGGTTGGTCGACGTTTCGAGCCCGCACGCCTCCGCAGCTGGCGTCACCGACAGATGGAAAAAGCGCTGCAGCGTCGCATTCAGGCTGAGGTTGATAGGGGAGTGTCGCGTTCCGACGCCGAGGCCAACGCGGAGGAATTCCTGGAGGAGTTCAATGCGGACTTCCCAGCGGATCTGCACATGCCGACGGCGCAGCAGGAGACAGTGCAGGATGACAGCGACGAATCCGATTTCGGTGTGGACCTATCCGGTGATTCCTATGATGACTACGGAGAAGATACGGCACTGCGGCAGCGGGAATACCGGGAGATGTTGGATCAAATTCTTGCGGACGATGAGGCGACCGATTTACTCGTCGCAAAGCTGATGAAGAAATACGAGCAGCGGGATTAGAGGAGCGGCAGAGACATGGCATCGACGAGTACTGCAAGCAGGCATTTTGGGTACATTATTAAGGAACACACCGTTGAGGTGCCCTGGGATCCTTTTACCGAAGCTGCGAATGCCGCGACATTTGAGCTTTTCGCCAGGGAAATCTATGCGCCAGGAAATGAGGATGCGCCGGCAATTGTCTATTTGCAGGGCGGCCCGGGATTTCCGGCACCGCGTCCGGTAGGTGCCAGCGGAGTAATCGGTGAGGCGCTGAAGGAATTCCGCGTCATCCTGCTGGATCAGCGCGGCACTGGGCGCTCGCATCGAATTGATGCGGCCAATATTGCAGATGTTCCGGCCGAGCGGCTTGCCCAATTGCGTCAGGAATACATCGTCGAAGACGCGGAAGCATTGCGAAAGCATTTGGGCATTGCCAAATGGTCACTGTATGGCCAGTCCTTTGGCGGGTTTTGTATTACTTCGTATCTCAGCCGCTATCCGGAATCCGTGGAGCACGCTTATCTCACAGGCGGTTTACCTGTTCTGGACCGTGGTGCTGACGACCTTTATCGCACGACGTATGCGAAGCTGCGCACCCGTCACGAGCGTTTTTATCGCGAGTATCCGTGGGCCGAAAACCGAATTCGAGAAATCTGCGCGCACCTCGAGCAATCTGCAGAAACTCTCCCCACCGGTGAGCGACTGAGTTCTCGCCGATTCCGCACCATCGGAATTGAATTAGGCCGCGGAGATGGATTCCACAATCTGGCGTATTTGTTGGAAGAGCCATTCCACATTCGCAATGGCGAAAAGCAATTGCGCACCGATTTTCTGGCCGATGTAGGGACCCGCGTGAGTTTCGCCGACGGTCCGCTATACGCCGCGATTCATGAATCCATTTATGGTGGCGTCGGGAACCAGCCCACAACTAATTGGGCAGCTCACCGTATTCGCGAGGAAATCCCAGGTTTTGAAGAAAAAGCCAATCCTGCAGGAGACGAGCCGTTTTATCTCACCGGTGAGCACGTTTTCCCCTGGCAATTCGACGAGGACCCCGCGCTCGTTCCTTTCAAGGAAAAGGCGGAAGCATTTGCGCAGCACACCTGGGAAAGCTCGCCGTATGATTCCGCACGCTTGCTTGCCGACGCCCCGACCTCGGCAGCCGCGGTTTACCTCGACGATATTTTCGTGCCGTTCGAGTACTCCATGGAGACAGCCAACTGCTACCGGGACCTGCGGCCACATGTGACCAATGCATTCCAGCATGACGGCATTCGCCACGATGGTGCGGCAATCTTTGCCCGGCTCCGCGAGCTCGTCGAGGATCACTAGGATGCCAGTTTGCCGGTGGAGATTCTCTCCCCGTAGAACTTCAAACCTCCGCAGAACCTCATGTAGTCCAGCATTGCCTCTCGGTGCCGTCTATCCTGGTGAGCATGTCGACAGCAGAGTTCTGGGATGGGAAATTCACCGCAGATCGCGAGGCCGCAAGTGACGGTTCGCGCTCTTTCTTTGGCGGCGAACCGAATCCGACAATCGCGCAGCATGTTGAGGTAATCTGGAAAGGTTTCTCCGACCCCTCACGTGCGCTCGACCTAGGCTGTGGCCGTGGCCGTCACACGGTGTGGTTAGCCATTCAGGGCTGGGATGTCACCGGCATGGATTTCTCCAGCGTCGGGCTCGAACATACTGGAGCCGCGTTGGCAGCTGAAGGGCTCTCTGCGAACCTGGTCCAGCAAGACTTAACAGACTGGCAGCCGGAAGCAGGAAGCTTTGAGCTGGTAGTCGCCGCATTTATTCACCTGCCGCGCAGGGACAGGGAGAACCTCTGGCGAGCCGTCGCTGAGGCTCTCACTCCGGGTGGCTACTTTGTCTCAGTCTCACACCATCCGGACAACGAAGTCCACGGCCCGGGAGACCCCGAGCTGCTCTACAGCGCGGATGAGGTCACTGATTTCTTTGCGCACGAGCCGCAGAGTCTCGAAGCGGTGGTGGCGCAGCGTGACGTCGTCAAGCAAATCGATGGCAAGAACGTTGTCGACACCGTGGTGGTGCTGCGGAAGACCTGCGCGGAGAGCTAGAAGGAGCCTAGACCTCGGCGCGCGCAAGTCGAGCAAATGCGCCGTCTGCGTTGAGGAGGTTGTCATACGTGCCGCGTTCGATGAGCTGGCCGTTTTCGATGACAAGGATGTCATCGGCCTCGGCCAGTGTCTGAAGTCGGTGCGCAATAAAGATGCAGGTCGCTCCACATGCGCGGGCATTGTCTACGATACGAGCCTGCGTCAGTGGATCCTGGTGGCTGGTGGCTTCGTCGAAAATAACAATCTTTCCGGCGAGGTGTGCAGCGAGGTCATTGGGCTTAGTGCCGTCGGCTAGTACCGCGCGTAAGTAGGTGCGGGCCAGCGCCAGACGTTGACGCTGACCACCGCTGAGCCGCTGCGCGCGGCGGCCAATGGGCCTGTCCAGCGGCATCTCAGCAGGGTTGATGGCGGCGAGTTCGAGCGCCCAGTGCATCAGTGATTCGGGAACCTCGCAGCCATCAGGCGCGCCGAGACATAGATTCTCAGCGATGGTGGCCTCCATGAGAAAGGGATTCTGATCTGCGACAACAACCGTTCGGCAGACATTGGTTGAGCCGAGGTCACGGGCATTGTGGCCATTGATGATGACCTCGCCGACATCCGGATCGACATGCCGCTGGATTAGCCGGGAGAGTGTGGACTTGCCCGAACCAGTTGGGCCGACCACACCGATGAACTGGCCTGAGGCAATGCGCAGATTGATCTTGGTCAGTGCAGGGTTATCGGCGCCAGGGTAGCGGTAGCTGACATCGCTCAGTTCGAGGGCAGGGACTGAGTCGCCGGAGTTGGCCCTCGCGGTCTGCGCGTGGTGCAGGTCCAGCGACTCCGGCTGCTTCGGCTCTTCCACAGTCGGCGGCTGCGCGGCCAGCTCCCTGATCCGAGTGACTGCATTGAGTCCCGCTGGCAGAGAAGATGCCAGGCGCTCGATCGAATCCATTGATGAAGCAGTTCCCGCCACCAGGGACGTCGTCACCAAAACAGCAGGGAGCATACGGTAGTCGGCTGAAAGCGCCGGGATACCAGCACAAAAGACGGCAATGCTGCCACCCCAAATCCGAAGTCCGGTCGCGCCAGAGCGCAGTCCAGCCCGCTTGCCGCCTGCACGCATTTTCTGAGCAAGCTGTTCATCGAGCTCACGCAATCCCCGCAGCCGCTGCTCGGCTGCGCCGTAGATGAGGATTTCCTCCCGAAGGCGCAGCGTATCGGCAATGTACTGCGCAATGTCCGTGCGTGTGGAGTTCGTTGCGGAAGCCTCCGTCGTCGCCTTCTTAGAGCCTGCGAGCGCAATCACAAAGCCAACCGCGAAGGTCAGCGTCAGAGCAATCGCAGGCAGGGCTCCGGCAGTCGATGCCGCTGTCACGACCGCCATCAGCGGAATCAGTACGGCCGTCACCGCGGGCGCAATTGTGTGCGCGAAGAAGACTTCCACTCGGTCAACATCACGAATCGCAATTGTGTGAATCCTGGCAGTACCCAGCCCATCGGTTACCGCGGGCGCCTGCGGGATAAGACGCTCGACGATCCACAGCCGCAGCTCGCCGAGCAGCCGAAACGCAGCCAGATGCCCGAGGTACTGCTCGACATACCGCAGAATCGCTTTCAACAGCGCCAGCCCTGCAACCACGCCAATGACCGCCCACGTCCACTGCATGCTCAAGCTTTGCGACGAGTCGGTTGCGTCCCACTTCGACAGCGCAATTGTGGCAATTGCCCAGGCGGGCACAGCCAGCATCAATGCACCCAGAATGTGCCCAGCCACGCGTGCGAGGATAGATGCACTGAGCGCTCCGCGAGCCTGTGCGGAAAAGCGCAGCAACCAGATGATGTTGTTCATGTCAGCTCTCCTCGGTCAGCGCTCGTGCGTAATACTCATTGCTTGTGCTCAGTTGGTCGGGTTTGCCCGCAGCCACGATCCGGCCTTCGGCGACGACAATGACCAGATCAACGTCCGATAGCGCTTCCATGCGGTGAGCGACCATGATGCTCGTTCGTCCTTCAGCAAGGCGGGTCAAGGACTCCTTGATGAGACCTTCCGTCCGACGATCGATGTCCGCTGTCGGCTCGTCGAGAAGCACAATCGGAGCGGCGCCGAGCAGACCACGCGCAATGGCCAGGCGGCGTCGTTGCCCGCCTGAGAGCCAATTGCCCTGATCGCCGACCTCCGAATCGAGACCACCAGGGCGCTGCTCGATTTCAGCGAGTAAGTGCACGTCGCGAAGTGCTTTTCGCATATCGACGGCCGTTGCGTCCGGGCATGCGATGCGAAGATTGTCCGCGACGGTGGTGCCGAAAATGGCTGGCTGCTGGGAGATGAGCAGCGAGTTGGCGAGCAACTCCGGGGTCGAAAGCGCGTCGCCGTCAAGGCAGACTTCCCCGGAATGCGGCTGTAGGCCTGCGAGTACACGCAGGAGTGTGCTCTTTCCGGAACCGCTGGGGCCAACGATGCCGACTCTGCTGCCGGCTGGAATTGTCAGGTTGATATCGGAGAGAATGCGCTTTTCGCCGATGTCAACGCTCACATCGCGGAGGGAAATCTCCGGTGCGTGCGGTGCGGAGGCTTTGGCGGAATGCGCTGTTCCGGTTGTGAACGCTTTAGCGGCAGGCTCACCGAATACCTCCACTATTCCGTTTCGATGCGTGCGCCCGCCGAGTCCGATGTAGAAAGTGCGGCCGACGCGATTGACGGGCTCGTAGAGCAGAACGGATAGGAAAACACCTGCGAGGGCCGTGCCCACGCTGATTGCATCTGCCTGCAAACGCAGCAAGACAAGACCGATTGCGGTCGTCGACATTGCAATACCAAAAACCGCGTCGTTGACAATAATCATCAGCTGATTGCGGGCGAGTAGGGCGGTGAGCTCAGACATCGCAGTGCGAGTTTGGCTGGCAAAACGTGCCATGACTCGATCAATTGCTCCAAGAACTTTGAATGTTCCCAGCCCTTCGAGCATCTCCAAGTAGGCATGCGTGGCCTTCGCTTGCTTTCGGCGATACGTCGCATTGGATTTCCGCAGAATCTTTCCCGCACCAATAATGATCAGCGGCGTGGAAATGAAAAATAGTGCCAGCCACAAGGCGGTTTTCGTATCCACCCACAAAGCCCAGACCGCCAAAATGATCAGTGGAGCACTAAACGAGGCCAACGTGGGAGCGAGAAATGTCGCTCGGTAGTTCGCGGTCTGTTCGACGCTTGTGGTCGCGGCATCGAAGAGTAGGCCTTCGCCAGTGTTGGACGCGCTTCGGTGTGAGTGACCGGATTTCCCGCCACCGTGCCCTCTTCCATGCGCGTGCTTCGGGGCTTGTTCAGGAGCGGAAAACTCCGGCTTCAGCACACTGCCAACCACATGTGAGCGCCACAGCTTTTCCTGCTCGCCAGCAAGCCGTGGTGGCAATGCCTCGGTGACATAAGCACAGAGGCTTCCCAGAATGACCGCCACAATTGCAGCGGACAGGGATTCATGAAGTCCCCACTGCCCAAACCAGTTGCCGCCACTGGTGTCTGCGACACCGCCGTACAAACTGCTTAGAGCATCGAGCGTGTATCCAAGAGACACGGCGCTGAGAGCGAAGAAAAAGCTGCGCCCCCAGCTGGATAACAAAACCCAGTGCATTCGGCGGGGTGGGGAAGTCAGTGCTTCATGAATCCACATAGCGACGTGAAAACCTATTTTCTATTTAGCCAGTGCGTCAGCGATCTCACGCAGTCCATCGGGCATGTGCATTCCGGCGGTGCCAGAGGTCGTCTTCGCATCAATTAGTTGCACTCGATCATTCTTGACCGCAGCGACGTCGGCAAGCGCCGGGTTATCCAGCAACTCCTGGAATGGAGCCTTGCCCTGGCCGTGGAAATCCTGAATCAGAATGACATCCGGATTCAGCTGCACAATTGTCTCCGGATCAGCGGGAACGGCACCCGGACGCTTGCCCTTTGGCGAGATCGGCTCGCCACCGGCCAGCTCAACGAGATTCGTCGTCGCCGACTGCATGCCCATAATCATCTTCTGACCACCGCGGGCAAACAGGACCAGCGTCTTTGGCTTAGTTGTGGAATCAATTTCCGAGAGAATCTCTTCGGTTTCCGATTCAATCTTGGCAACCATTTCAGCCGCCTTATCTTCGGCTCCGAGCAACTTGCCGAGTTTGGTCACCGACTCTGCCAGCGCCTTCGGCGAGGCGAAATCACTGCTGGCAAACGCCGCGGTCGGAACATCGCTGGCACCCAGCAGCTCACTTGCCGACTGCTCCTGATCATGGCGGCTGGTCATCAACACCATGTCCGGCTCATAGGACAGAATCTGCTCCGGATCCGGCTTCGTGGAGTTGGCAATCGCGTTAGGCACCTGACGCGCCAGCTCAACCTGATTACCCGAGCTCTCATCGAGCGCATTCTTCGTCACGGCTACGACACGCTCTGGCCCAACCAGTTCCAACGCCAGATCCGCAACCTCGGTCGACAGTGCAACGATGCGCTTCGGCTGACTCTGCACCGTAACGTCGTGGTCACCGACGGTCACAGTACGCGGCCACTGCGCCTGCTGGTTTGTCGAAGTTTCGCTTGACGACGACTGCTGCGCCGTCTCCTCCGAGGAAGAACAAGCGACCACCGCAGCGAGGGGGAGTGCTGCAATCAACGGCAGAGTGACGGCCTTTTTAGAGTTTCGCTTCAAGGCAGAGATAGGAGAAGTTGGTGAAAACACGAAAGTACTTCCTTGAGTGTTGAGTTTTGATTGTTGGGGAGTTTTCGGTTGCGTTGGTGCTAGCTGGAATCAGACAGTGTGAGTCAGACAGTCTGAATCAGATAGTCTGAAACAGCCAGCCGCAATCAGTCAGCCGGGCGAGCCCGAGCCAACGCCGTCACTCGCACCGAACCGGTATGTGGATCGGTATCGACAGCGCTGGAGATGCGATAAATCGCATCTATTCGGGGAGGCGTCAGCACTTCTTCGGCGGAACCAGTGACTTCCAATCCGCCGTTGTGAATCACACTGAGCCGGTGGCAGCTGCGGGCCGCGAGGTTGAGGTCATGAAGGACGACTCCGATACCGTGGCCCTCGTCGGCAAGCTCGCCGAGGAGCTCGAGGATTTCCAGCTGAAACCCGATGTCCAAGGCCGCAGTGGGTTCGTCGAAAAGCATGACCTTGGCCTGTTGTGCCAATAGCTTTGCGATGAACACCAATTGCCGCTGCCCGCCGGACAGAGCCGTGATGGGACGGTCGGCGAGTGCGGTGACACCAACGCGGTCGAGGGCATAGGCGACGATGTCGTGGTCCGTGGAGTTCAGTGAACTGCGGAAACGGTCACGCCGACGGTGGTGCGCGTACCTGCCGAGTGCCACGACAGTTCGAACGTCAATAGCGGCATCGGCCGGTGTGTGCTGCGGCAGGTACGCCAACCGGGTGGCGCGTTCGTGGGCACGAAGCTTCGTCAGCGGCGCACCGAGGAGCTCAACCTGCCCCGAACTCGGTGTCACAATGCCCGCCATAGCACGGAGCAAGGAGGATTTTCCGGTGCCATTGGAACCGATGATGCCGTGGACCTCGCCAGGTCGAATAGCGAGGTTCACGCCACTTACGACGGTCCGATTGCGGTAACCGACACTGAGGTCGGTAGCCCGCAGCAGCGCGGTGCTATCGGCGTCTGGCTTAGTGACGTGGTCGCTGAGGTTTTGTGTCTGCTGACTCATGACTGGCGGCCACCTTGCCGAAGAATCAACGCGAGTAGCGCCGGTGCGCCAAGGAACGCGGTGACTGTGCCAGTTTGCAGAGCAACTGGGGAAAAGAGACTGCGGGCGACGAGGTCGGCGAGAATGAGAAACACTGCGCCGAGGCACATAGAAATGGGCAGCAGGCTGCGGTGATCGGGGCCGATGGCAAGGCGAATCAGGTGCGGGACGACCAATCCGACAAAGGAAATAACGCCAGTGACAGCGACGCCCGCTGCCGTGACTAACGCAGTCAGGGCGAGCAGCAGTTGCCGGATCCACACTGTGCGCATACCAGTGGCAGCGGCCTGTTCTTCGCCGAGGAGGAACAGGTTGAGTTCGGGAATGAGCATCATCAAGATAACCGTGCCGACGGTAATGGGGCCGACTGCCAGTGCAATGTCCTGCCAATTCGAAGCAGTTAAATCGCCGTTGAGCCAGAACATGGCCTGTTGAGCGTCATCGCTGTGTGGCGCGTTCGCGATGGTGGCGGAGATGACTGCGCCGAGGAACGCGTTGAGTGCAATACCGACGAGCAACAGGGTTGCTCCACTGCCGCCATTGAGACCGGCGACGATTTGGACAAATATGACAGCCAGCAACGCGCCTATGAATGCGCCAGCCGAAAGAACCCACGGTGCTTTCGCGGCCACGCCAGTGACGATGAGAATGACGGCTACCACTGCTGCACCGGAGGAGACACCGGTAACACCGGGTTCGGCCAGCGGATTGCGAAAAACTGCCTGCATGGTTGCACCTGCGACAGCGAGCGAGGCACCGACCAGTCCAGCAAGGAGGACACGGGGCAGCCGGATGCTCCAGACAAGTGATTGCGTGGCAGGGGATATCTCTGGCAGAAGGTGGTTGAGAGCCGGGAGGTCGTCGGAAAGCGTCTTGATGAGCGGGGTGAGCAGCGCGACGATGCCGTTGCTGAAACCTGTTCCCGCGGGGCCTATGGAGATCGCCAAGAGGATTGTGGCGGGGACGGCCAGGAAAAGTAGAAAGCCGAAGAGCCGGGCTCGAAGTTTTTGTTTTCGAGTGCGCGGAAGAGAAGCTCTATCGACAATAGTTTTCACTTGGTTAATGATGGACAATTTGAAAATAATTGTCAATAAAGGCGTGTCGGTGGGGCTGTGGGGTCCCCTAAGAACAGCAAAACCCCGCACCAGCTCCCTTGTGAAAACAGGGTGCTAATGCGGGGTGAAGAAGCTCTGTAGCTTACTTCTTGTCGCCCAGGCGCTCGTCTGCCATGTCGCGAACCTTCTTGATCTGGTCGGCCTTGTCCTCGCCGAGCTTGTCCTTGCCCAGCTGCTCAGCCTTGTCCAGAACCTTGTCGGTGTTCTCTTCGTTGCTCAGTGCTTCCTTGGCCTTGTCCATAAGTCCCATGGTGAAGACTCCTTCCATTTTTAATGTCTATTCGCGTTTTTTCGTTTGCGGCATAGAGTGTACCGATGAATTGGCGACGTTGCGACCGTTTTGGACTCACGGAGCGAATCCGGGATTCGACTGGCAACACCGTGACTGACGGCTATTGAGTGGCTATTGAGCTGTCTTGGTGCGGGCTTCATCTGCCTTGTGCATGACTTCGCGCTCGTACTTGCCGACGAAGATCATGAGGACAAACGCAATAGCGACAACTCCAATGAGGGTTGCGAATGTGACATTCCAGCCTGCGAAGTCGATCAAGAGACCGACACCAGTGGAGGCGAGTGTTGCGCCGAGAAGGTATCCGAACAATCCAGTGAAACCAGCTGCGGTTCCCGCAACATACTTAGGCGAGAGGTCGATGGCCTGCAGTCCGATGAGCATGATTGGGCCGTAAATGAGTGCGCCGATCAGGGAGATGAGCACATAGAACATCCACAATGGTGCCGTAGCGGGTAGCTGCCAGTATGCGAAAATGGTGATGCCGGTGCCGATCAGGAAGAGCATGCCGGCGCCTGAGCGCCAACCCTTGAAGACCTTGTCGGAGACCCATCCGCACAGCAGGGTGCCCACAATTGCTGCGCCCTCGTAGAGCATGAATCCGATGATTCCGCCCGTGACGTTGGTCTTGTGCAATTCGTTTGTCAGGTAAATCGGAATCCAGTTGAGAACGCCGTAACGAAGTGCGTAGACGAACACATTGGCCAGCGCCAACATGACGATAACCGGATTGGTAAGAACATGGTTCTTGACGATTGCGAACCAGGGTTCTTGTGCCTCGTCATTAGTTCCTTCGACCTTGTCTGGGTCGTTACGGTATTCCTCTACCGGAGGCAGTCCCATGGATTGCGGGTTGTCTCGAATCAGCAGGAATGCGATGGCAGCAATCACGAGCGCGACAATCGCCGGTAGCCAGAATGCGGGAGTCCAGTCGGCATCGGAAGTGGCGAACGAATGCAAGCCCCAGGCTGCCAGAGCACCGCCGACGGCGGCGCCAACATTGTGGGCAGTGTTCCAGATCGACATCAAAGTGCCACGCTCGGATGTCGAGAACCAGTGGACGACAACTCGTCCAGAGGGAGGCCAGCCCATGCCTTGGAACCAACCGTTGATGAACATGACTGTCGCGAATACTGCAACAGAAGCGCTGATGGCCGGGACGAACGCAACAAAGAGGTTTACGACCGCGGACAGTGCTAGGCCAAGTGGGAGGAAGTACCTGGCATTGGCTCTGTCGGAGAGCATGGCCATGAAAAACTTGGATAGGCCGTAGGAGAACAGCACGGCATTGGCTACGATGCCGATTCCGGCTGCGCCAAGTAGGTCGTGCTTTTCCAGTACGGCGGACACCAGGGGGATGTTATTTCTGATGAGGTAGAAGCCCGCGTAGCCGATGAAGATGCCCATGAAGACGTTGAATCGCCAGGTCCGGTAGGTCGGGGCAATCTTTTCCTCGGGGAGGGGAGCTGCTGGGCCGGGTGCGCTGAGCCAGCCGAGCCTCTGACTGCTCATAATGACAGTCCTTTCGCTGAAGGCCGCCGTTTCCTCTAATGCAACCCGGGTGGGGAGCTAGGGCAGCGGGCGGAGAGCTTTATCGTTTCAGCGATGAGTTTACAGTGGTGTCAATCCTTGTTAACGGGTTGTTAACCTCTCGGTCTTGGAGGCCTTTGAGAGGGGTTGGCGTAAAAGCAATTAATGCTTGTCGCCACCTAAAGAATGTCGTTAATAGCCTCGGTGGGACGCGCTATCCTTACCCCCTTGTCAGTGACAACAAACGGGCGCTCAATCAGGCGTGGGTGCGCGACCATTGCGTCCAGGAGTTCATCGTCACTGGAATCCCTGGAAAGCCCTAGTTCCTTGAACTCCGCTTCCTTCGTACGCACAGCATCGATGACATTCAGGCTGGCCGCCTTAATTAGTGAGCGCAGCTCGGCCTTAGTTGGGGGAGTGTCCAGGTATTTGATGATTTCCGGTTCGATTCCGGCTTCGCGCAGTACGGCGAGAGCCTGGCGGGACTTTGAGCAGCGGGGGTTGTGATAAATCTTCGCTTCCATGCCTCCATCATGGCTGATGTTGTGGTGTGAAGGTTAGCGCTGTGGTGAAACCGCCTGCGGTTAGATCCTGTTCACTGTTTATCTTTAAAAATGTAACGCCAAAAACACTTAAGTTCAATAGGTTGAAAATAGTTGTCGTTAGGTTTACTCTCACACGTGATAGATGAACGGCGAAGTGCGCCCCAACCGCCCCTAAGGTGACCAGATTTACTGAAGCGGCCGGTCAGCGTAGCCGTCGCAAAGCAATAACAAATAATCAAGAGCGGACACCAACATGACAATTTCCGGAAAACTTTCGCGATCAGCTAAGTCCATGTGTGCGGGCCTTTCGATCTTGCTAGCGGGCGCCGGCCTTGCAGCGTGTGGCGATGGCAGTGAGGGAGCCAGCGGCGAGAACCCAATCAACGTCGTGGCTTCCACGACGCAGATTTGTGATTACGTGAAGCAACTGGACATCGATGCAGTTGATTTGACCTGCCTGTTGGCGCCGAATGCAACAGCACATGAGCTGGAAATGACCCACGAGCAGCTGACCAAGACTGGTAACGCCGATCTCTTGTTCGTCAACGGCGTTGACCTGGAGCACTTCCTGGATCAGGCGATTGAGTCCTCGGGCTTTTCCGGAACGATGGCAGTAACCAGTGGCGTTCTCACTGCAGGTGACGTAGATGCCATGAAGGCAGCCAAGGACACGGACAAAACAAAGCCACTGCCACCAGAGAAGGCGAAGAATGGTAACTACACCATCGACCGAGGGGTGGAAAAGATTGATGTCGCCCCATGGCCATTCCCGCCGGAAGAACCCGGTGAGGAGGCGGAATTCCGCTTCGATCCGCATGTATGGACCTCACCGAAGAACGCCAAGATCCAGGTTGCCAATATCGGCTATGCCCTGGAACAGGTCGCTGAGGAACGTGGCGACAATGAGCTGAAGTCCACCATCGCCGACCACGTTGCGGCCTACCAGGAGAAGCTGAATCAGCTGGATGAGTGGGCAAATAAGTCCATCGCCACCGTGTCGGACCCTGTGCTGTTTACCAGCCACGATGCCTTTGGATACTTCTCCCACGAGTTCAATATCAACTTCATCGGCGCAGCGCTGTCTGATTTCAACGAGCAGCAGGATGCCACGGCCGCGCATATCGCCGAGGCGGCAAAGACCGTGAAGGACTCGGGTGCAACCGCGCTGTTTGCGGAGAACTCGAACAACTCGAAATCAATTGAGGCGATCGCCAAGGCCGCAGGTGTCAAGGCCATCGTTGGTGAGGACGCACTCTACGGCGACTCCCTTGGTCCGGCTGGCAGTGCCGGCGAGACCTACATCGGTTCCATCATCCACAACGTCACTCAGGTTGTGACGGCATGGGACGGAACTGTCGCGCCGCTGCCAGAGGGCATCAAGTGAGCCGTAACCGCTTAGCTAACCCCATGTCTGCTGACCCCATAGTCACGCTCCGCGATGCCTCATTCGGCTACACGGCGGTACCCATCGTCAATCACATCACCGCCAATGTCGCGCCGGGTACCGGGCTTGCACTCATCGGCGCCAATGGCTCTGGAAAAACGACTGTGCTGCGCGGAATCCTAGGTGGGACTCGTCTTCTCGCTGGTGAGATGCACAACAACGCGAAGATTGTGTCCTACGTCCCGCAGTCGGCAGACCTCGATCGCACTTTTCCGGTCACGGCGTTCGATGTCGTCGCCATGGGGGTGCTGCACGAACTGCGCCCCTTCCAACCGCTTGGACACCGCAAAGAACGCATCCACGCAGCGCTAGCCAAAGTCGGGCTTGCCGACCGCACCAGTGAACGTTTCGGCAACCTCTCCGGTGGTCAGCAGCAACGCGTTCTGTTGGCGCGTGCCATCGTCGCACGTCCGCAACTCGTGCTTCTCGACGAGCCGTTCAACGGCCTCGACACTGAAAATCGGGCGATGCTGCTGAATCTCCTCAACGAACTGAAGGAAAATGGCACGGCAATTATCGCGGCCACCCATGATCTTGTTCTTGCTGAGGAGACCTGCGAAAACACATTAATTGTGGCGGAGCAGCCGGCTTTTGGTGCGACCTCGAAGTTGGTGCCAGCCTATGTGGACTGAGCTTGCGAATGAGCTTGGGGTAGCGCCTTTCATGTTCAGGCCACTAGTGCTGCTGATTGCCCTCGGGGCGGTCTCTGGCCTGGTCGGTGTCATCGTGAACCTGCGTGGCCTCGAGTTCAATGCCGAGGCCATGGTGCATTCGATTTTTCCCGGAATTGTGGCCGGTGCCGTATTCGGCGGCATCGACATGATTATCCCGGTGGCTGCAGCATTTGCGGTGGTAGTGGCAGTAGCACTGACCTTGGTATCGCGCTCGCACATGTCGGAAGCCGGAGTGGCAGTTGTACTGACCAGCTTCTTTTCCATCGGTGTGATTCTCTCGCTGAAGAAAGGTGACCAGTCAGGACAGCTGGAAGCGCTCATGTTCGGGCGACTGCTGGAAGTCACTGACTCCCGTCTCACCAGCGCCCTGATTGTCTGTGCCATCGCCTTGGTTCTTATCGCAGTGACCTGGCGCCGGCAGGTGTTTGTTGCCTTTGATCGCTTCGGTGCCAAAGCCGCAGGCGTCAATGTGTGGGGCATCGACCTCACCATTAACGCGGCGATTGCTGCGGTCGTGGTGTCGTCGGCAAGCGCTGTGGGCGTGCTTCTGGTAGTCGGATATCTGGTCGTGCCGGGAGCGGCGGCGAGACTGCTGACTCGCCGAGTTCATGTGATGGTGCCGATTGCGATTGCAGTGGGCTGCCTCAGCGGAATCGTTGGTTTGGCACTGGTGCCTTTGGGGCCGGTGTCGCCTCAGGCAGTCGTCGCGCTGACCTCGGTGGGACTGTATTTCATGGCACTGGGGCTGCGCGTCGTGCTGGGAGGAGACCGTGTCTAGCATCCTGATTTTGCCCATTATCGAACTGATACTGGTAGGAGCCCTGGCTGGAGTAGTTGGGGTGCTCGCGGTGCTGGGAAAACAAGTGTTCTTCGCAGAAGCGATTACACATGCGACTTTTCCCGGCGCGGTTGTGGGCGTTGTTATTGCGGCAGCGCTCGGCCTGAGCCACTCGTGGATTTCGGTGTTCCTCTTTATCGGAGCATTTCTGATGTGTATTCCGATTGGGGCACTGTTCGGTCTGTCAAAGGTGGGAACGACGTCCTCGGCGGCAGGAATTGTGCTGACATTTGGGTTCGCACTGGGCTACTTCCTGAACAAGTGGTTCGCCCCGTTGCCGGTGAAGGTAGAAAGCTTCCTGGTCGGCAGCGTACTTAACGTGAACAAGATTGATATTGTGCTGTCCGGTGGCCTCTTGCTGCTGGTGGCGTTGGTGCTGGTGGCTCGGTGGCGCCAGCTGATTTACTTCACATTCGATCCGGAGTCTTTCGGGGTCGCGCATTCGAGGAGAAGAGCACAGTTGGTCATCAGCGGGCTGATTGTGTTGACTCTGGTGGCGCTGATTCCGGCTGTCGGCACGATTTTATCCATCGCGCTGTTGGCTGCCCCGGCAGCTGCGCTGGTTGGGGTAGTGAACGATACCCGTTTGCTATTCGTGTTAGCACCATTGATGGGTATCGCGATTGGCCTGGTGGGGCTATTCATTGCGGTGGCGGCGAACTTGTCAGTTGGTGGCTGTATTGGCGTGTGCGCCGGTTGTTTCTATGTCCCCCTCAAGATTGCGGCAACACGCAATAACGCTAGAGTTTAAAGAATGCACGTGGAGGATTTACCAGCAAAGACCCAGGACTACCTCAAGGTCATTTGGGATTTGCACGAGCGCACCGGTGAAAAAGTGGCACTAGGCGACGTCGCTGAGCGGATGGGTGAAAAGAAGCCCACCGCCAGCGAAGCTGTGAAGAAGCTAGCTGCACGTGGACTTGTCAACCACGAGCCGTACCGGGGCATTAGCCTGTCGGACCGTGGGCGGGATATTGCGCTGATCATGGTGCGTCGCCACCGGCTTATTGAAAGCTTCTTGGTCTCGACTCTGGGATACACCTGGGATGAGGTTCACGAGGAAGCTGAAAAGCTTGAGCATGCGGTCTCGGATGATTTCATTAGTCGCATTGATGCAATGCTGGGATTCCCTGAGCGCGATCCGCATGGCGATCCAATTCCCAGCGCCAGCGGTACCATCGCCAGCGCAGTGCGCACTGACCTGACGGATATCGAAGCTGGCGCGATGGTGGTAGTCGATCGTATTAACGACTCCGATCCTGAATTGCTGCGCTATTTGGCTACATCAGGGGTAGGCCCGGGGACCGTGCTCCGAGCCGAAGCCGCACCATATGCAGGTATGCATGTCTTCGCCATCATCGATGAGGTGGGCGATAACGAGCCAAAGAAAATTCATGTGGCAGACTCGGCACTATGGGCAATCAAGGCGACTCCAACAACCAACTGACGAGAGCCGCAGCGCGCTCTTACTATAAGGTGTCGCGGAATCTCACTGGGCCGACGAAAGTGCCACCCGCACCGTCAGTGTCGTTCGACAGCGTGAAGAGTGCTCGTCGGCAGGCATATGCCAGTGTCGAGAGTGTTGATGTGCCGTTGAATGCCATCGCTATCTCACGCGCCGAGCAGCAGGAACACATGGTTGACCTCGAACGTCGATTGAATGCCTCGACCAAAGACATGCGTGCCCTGGTTGACTACGAAGAGCAGCGCATTGCGGTTACTAGCACTGTCAAAGAGGCAATCGTCTATACGCTGCTGGCAATACTCCTTCTGGCAGCAGCCATTGGACTTGGCTACGCCAGCCACCTGGGGGCCGATGCGATTTTGAATGCTGCGGCGGAGGTGACGCCGCGATGAGTAAACGCTCAGGCTCCGACAACGGGTGCGCGACGGTCATTGTCGTATTTTTCTTCTTCGGCCTGATTGTTCAGCTCTTCGGTGTCACGCTGTGGATTCTGCAATATGCATTGCCAGTTGCGGGCTTGGTGCTTGCGATTCTCATTGCATACCAGGCGTGGGTCGGTGTGCGCCGCAGCGCTGAGGCGCACGAGCTCGCCGAGCGTAATCACGCTGAGCTGCAACAGATTGCCATGGACACCGAGTACCAGCTCACCGCAATCCTCTCTGCCTGGGACAACGTGAACACCACAATGGGTGTCGGCACCATCTACAAAGATGTATTTGCCTCCGGTGAGGCTACGCCGGAGCTCATCGAGCTACGCGGTGAGCTCTCTCGTGCTCGGAAGCTAAACAACCGACTGCGCGAGCAGCGTGAAACTATGACCAACCGGGAGCTGGTGGAAGCCATCTCTGATGCCGACGCGCTGTGGTGCTCGCTGACGAAGACGTATCAGAACGCTCGTCGCGAGCTGTAGTAACGCACCTGGTTTACTCGACGGTCATCACAATCTTGCCGTCAGCGTGCCCGTCTTCCAATACTCGGTGGACCTCCGCGACCTCGGTGAGATTCTTAGTCAGTCCGATAGGAAGTGAAATCTCACCGGCAACCACGCGGTCGGCCAGGTCGGCGTAAATAGTCGTGTCATTCGAAATAGCCGGAATGTGCGCCTCAATGCCACGTTCCTTCGCCGGTGCCAGATCGGCCAGTGAAGGTAGCGCCACGATCCGACCATCCGATGGCAACACATCCAGCGAGGGCAGGAAGGTGTCGAAGTACACGCCATCGAGCACAACATCTACGCCCTCGGGGAACCGTCGACGCACAACCTCGAATACATCTTCCGCTGTGTAATCAAGATGCTGCGCGCCAAAGCCCACTAGTTTTTCATGATGGCGTGACGACGCACTGGCCAACACAGTTGCGCCACGGGCAACTGCCAGCTGCGTCATCAGCTGGCCAACGCCGCCGCCGGCACCATGAATGAGTACGGTGTCACCGCTTTTTACCTTCGCTAGCTGATCGACAGCCACGGTCGCCGTGATTCCCACTAGGGCAAGGCCCGCAGCGGTTACGTCGTCAAGCGAATCGGGTGTTCGAACCACACCGTCGGCGGGGAAGACGTTGTGCGTTGCGTAGGTGCCGCGGAAGTCATCGAAGCCGCGCATGCCGAAGACTCGGTCGCCGGGGTGGAAGTTGTCCACACCTTCGCCGACGGCAACGACTTCGCCAGCGGCTTCGCGTCCGAGGACGGCGGGAGGGGTGAACTTTGCGCACAGACCGGAAGAGCCATCGCGCATCTTGTAATCCAGCGGATTCGCGCCGATGGCTGTGGTTTTGACCAGGATTTCGCCGGGACCGGGCTGAGCATGATCGATAAGTGTCCTGGTGAAAATGTCAGCGGGGCCGAACTCCGGAATGGTCATTGCGTATGCGTTGCCTGAATTTGCTGCCATGTCCATCACTTTAGTCCTAGCAGCTAATTATCAACGGTCGGCAAGCGGGAGGGCAGCGGTGACGGCACTGAACGACTCATTGAGGTAGGCGCTGAGGAGGTCGGCGGCGTGGTTTGGGGTGTCCTCGATGAGAACTTTGGCGATACTGATGTGGCGATCGGCGTATCGGGCATGGAGTTCGATGCTTTGGGGGTAGGAGAGGAAGCAAAGACGGAGTTGGGCCTGAATTGATTCGGCGGTGGCTAACAGGTCGGGGGACCCGGAAGCTCTGACGATGGCGAGGTGAAAGGCATTATTCCGTTCGGGAAGGTTCAATGATGACTGTGAACCACAAATAGAAAGAATCTCTTCGCCGAGGAGCTTTGCCTGGCTCTTGCTTAGCGATCGCAGTGTTCCGCATTCGACGACATGGCGAAAGGCATACAGTTCGCGGATGCGTTGTTTGTCGAAGGAAGCGATAAACACGCCGTGATGAGGGATGTGAGTAAGTAGCCCCTCAGATTCCAGCTTGCGGTAGACCTGTCGGATGGTGTTGCGACTGACCTGCAGTCGCGCAGCAAGTTGGGTTTCACGGAGCTGCTCGCCACTGTAGTGCTTTCCGGCGAGAATCTCTCGGCGCAGGACAGTTGCGGTGACATCCGCTACTGAAACGTCTTGTTGTTTTTCCCCAGAGGACGTGTGGGGCTGATCGTCGAGGATGCTTCCGGGGGTAGTCATGTAATACAGACTACTAAAGCACTTTTGTGTGGCGGCCATCACCAATTAACATACGAGACATTGTTCAACAATCTCTGTGCAGGCGATCTTCAACGTGGGAATCCTTCAACGTGGGAATCGTCAGACTTGTAGGGAAAGGCCTTACGCTATGGACGCTTCAACATCTGCCCATAAGGCGCGGCGAACGGCACTCCTCGGCGCCGTATTCCTGATGGCGACCAGTGCTATCGGGCCGGGCTTCCTCACCCAGACCGCAACCTTTACGGCCAAGCTTGGCGCGGCTTTCGCCTTTGCCATTGTGATCTCGGTGCTTCTTGATATCGCGATTCAGCTCAACGTGTGGCGAGTGATTGCTGTCTCTGGACGCCGCGCGCAGGAGCTCGGCAACGCCGTGCTTCCGGGGCTGGGCTGGTTAATGTCAATTCTCATTGTCATCGGTGGTGTGGTCTTCAATATTGGCAACGTCGGCGGTGCTGGACTTGGTGCGAACGCGATGTTGGGCGTGGACGCAAAGATTGGCGGCATTGTTACTGCAATCCTCGCCATTGGCTTCTTCCTCTCCCGTCGGGCGGGTATGGCGCTGGACAAGGCACTCGTTGTGCTCGGTGTCGTGATGATTCTGGTCACTGGAATTGTGGCGTTCAGTTCTAACCCGCCAGTAGGGGAAGCACTGAAGAACACGGTCATGCCCGACACGATTGACTTGTTGGCAATCATCACGCTCGTCGGTGGCACTGTTGGCGGGTACATTACTTACGCTGGCGCTCACCGCATGCTTGATGCTGGCGCCGGCGGTGTAGAGAACCTCGCACAGACCACTCGCTCATCTGTTACGAGCATCATCGTCACAGCCATCATGCGTTTCCTCCTTTTCCTAGCTGTCTTGGGAGTGGTTGCGGGTGGCGTGGTCCTCAATACGGATGGAAACCCCGCTGCAGAGGCATTCCAAGCTGCGGCAGGAGATTGGGGTATGCGCTTCTTTGGCGTTGTCCTGTGGGCTGCGGGAATCTCGTCGATTGTGGGTGCCAGCTACACCTCAGCAACATTTCTGACTCGTTCCTCGGGTGCTGGAGCCAAGACTCAAAACACGATCACCATTGTCCTAATTGCAATCTCCACGCTGCTCTTCGGTGTCATCGGTACGGCTCCAGCGACGCTGTTGGTTTTCGCCGGAGCCTTCAATGGTTTGGTTCTTCCAATTGGCGTTACTGTGCTGATTTACATCGCGCTGTTCCGTGCGGATCTCATGAATGGTTACAAGTACCCGAAGTGGTTGGCGGCTATCGGAATCTTGGGTGTCGCAGTCGCCTGGTTCTTGGCGTGGCGCTCATTCGGCGGTGTGTTTGAAATGCTCGGCTAATCCCCCCCCCGGTTTCTCGCACAGCTCAGATGAGAACCAACATAACAACGGTACAAAGACCAGCATTATTACTTGGAAGGAGCGGTGACGTTTATGGGCGCCACTATCGATCTCAACTCTGACCTTGGGGAAGCGTTCGGCTCGTGGAAGATGGGTGATGATATCGCTCTGCTGAACATTGCGACCAGTGCCAATATTGCCTGCGGGTATCACGCGGGTGACGCTAGCGTCATGATGGAGACCTGTGAGGCAGCTGCCGTGCGCGGAATTCGCATCGGCGCGCACGTCGCCTACCGCGATCTCGCCGGATTCGGACGACGACGCATGGATTACTCACATCGAGAATTGCGAGCCGAAACCGTCTACCAGATTGGTGCACTTTCGGCATGTGCACGGGCGGTGGGTACCGAAGTTTCCTACGTCAAGCCCCACGGTGCCCTCTACAACCGCATCGCAGTGGATGAAAATCAGGCCGCTGCAGTGGTGGAGGCGCTCCTGCTCGCTCGCTCCACCTGCGGAGATGAGCTTGCCATTATGGCGCAGCCGGGGTCGGTCATCGAACGGCTCAGCCTCGACGCGGACCTCCCTGTGATTAGGGAAGCTTTTGCAGATCGCGCTTACAACTCCGATGGAACTCTGGTGTCCCGAGTACTCGAGGGGTCGGTCATTGTAGAACCCGATGCCGTCGTCAAACGCGTCATTGCAATGGCTAGCGGGGAACCAATCGTCGCCTACGACGGTTCACCGTTGACCGTGCAGGCTGACTCTATTTGTTTGCACGGAGACACCCCTGGTGCGGTCGAACTCTCCCGTATGATTCGCCAAGGGCTCGTCGACGCCGGAGTCACCGTCGCTGCCCACGTATAGCGCGGACTCGCACACCGGTCTTATCAACCGCAGTTTTTCAACCCCGCAAGAAAGAAAGGATCAGCACCGCCATGGCCGAGATTCGCCCTATGGGAACAAATGCGCTGCTTATCGACTATTCATCATCGGCCAATCCGTTGGCGAAGGTACTTCGTGCACACTCTGCTGCGGCCGAGATCGAGGGACTCGTTGACAGGGTACCTGCAGCCCAAACGCTCCTTCTTCGCTTTCGCGGACCGGCTCGTCGTTACCTCGGCGCAGTAGAAACCGCGCTGCGGGGCAACAATGCGCAGAGGCAGACCGTCGACAAGCGAAAAACAATGACGATTCCCGTTCACTATGACGGCGCGGACCTTGAGTCCTTGGCACAAAGCCTTGGGATGAGCCCCCAAGCGTTAATTGATTGGCACTGCGAACGCCCTTGGACGGCCGCGTTCGGTGGATTCGCGCCGGGCTTTTATTACATGGTGCGCGGGAGCGGTCAGGGGTGGCCAGAGCCGCTTGATATTCCCCGCCTTACGACGCCGCGCACTCGAGTTCCCAAGGGCTCCGTCGGACTTGCGGGCCAATTCGCAGGTGTATATCCCATCGATTCGCCCGGTGGCTGGCAGCTCTTGGGACATACAGATGTGGAGATGTGGGACTTGAATCGGCCTAATCCGGCGCTGCTTGAGCCCGGGGTTGAGGTGCAATTTGAAGCGACTTCTACGGTGAGTGCGGCGTAGAAAAAGGGGGCGGAAGAGATGAAGAATTCTATCGAGATTATTCGACCCGGCATATTGACGACGATTCAGGATTTGGGCCGTGCAGGGCAAGGCAGCCTGGGCGTGAGTACTTCCGGTGCGTTCGACCACGAGTCCGCGGCAGCTGCTAACCGGATGGTTGTCAACGAAGAAAGCCTGGCGGTGCTTGAGTGCGTCGTCGGCGGGTTGGAGTTCCAAGTAGCGGAGGGAGCAATCATATCCTTCGCAGGAGCCCACGGTGAGGTGACTGTCGAGCAGGATGGCAAGGTCATCAAGACCTCGATGAATAGTCGAATTGTGGTCGGGGCGAAGGCAATTGTGCGGCTTGGTACCTTCGATGCAGGTCTTCGCGGGTACGTCGCGATTCGAGGGGGCATCGATGTCGCGGAAGTGCTGGGCTCGCGGTCATACGATACGCTCGGCAAGCTCGGCCCAGCGCCTTTGCAGGCCGGTCAGGTCTTGCAGGTCGGCGACCCGGAGTATTCGACGGGGTCGTCAATCGCAATTTATCCCGCGCCTCATTGGTCGAGCGAGGCTGCGCGCTTAGATGTTGTTCCTGGCCCTCGGGCGGACTGGTTTACGCGGGAAAGCGTCAGTGATTTCTTTCACGAGACATGGACCGTGACGCAAGAGGCCAACCGCGTCGGACTTCGGCTGAATGGGACTACTCTTGAGCGCCAGGTCACCCATGAGTTGGCAAGCGAGGGAATGGTTCCCGGTGCGATACAAGTGCCCGCATCGGGGCAGCCGATTATTTTCGGTCCTGATCATCCGGCGACGGGTGGATATCCGGTCATTGGTGTGTTGACGGAGCCGTCATTGTCGAGGGCCGGGCAATTGGTGCCCGGCGCGAAGGTACAATTCCGCCGGGTGCGGGCGGTATAGGTCTGCGGCTTCATTCTGCGCGATGGTGCGCCACTACGTTTGCCAGCTATGAGCGTCACACCGTTCTTCGCAGTAAAATCAGCCACCATGATTGAACACGCCTCCTTTTCTCAACTCAGCGCGACGGATGTTTATGCCATCTCGGCACTGCGCACCGATGTGTTCTATCTTGAGCAGTCCTGTACAGAGCCGGAAATGGATTGGCGCGACCTGGAAGATACCGCAGAGCACTATTTCATCCGCGACGACAATGACTCCCGCAAGATTATTGCGTACTTGCGTGTAATTGACACGCTCGATGAGTTCTCGACGAGCTACCCGCGCACCATCGGCCGAGTTGTCGTCGATGCTGCGAGCCGGGGTAGGGGGTTGTCCTCGAAACTGCTGCAGCAGGTCATCGCTGACCACCCAGATACGGGGCTGATTCTGCATGCCCAGACGCAGGCGAAGGCTGTGTACGCAAAAGCCGGCTTCCATGAGATCGGGGAGACCTTCATAGAAGCCGGCATTGAGCACATCACGATGGTTCGTGATGCAGCCCGTGGCGAAGCCTAGGAATTAATCGCCTAGGCTCCGATTTGTACGGCGTTGCTTGCCTGAAGTTTTAAGCGTTGACCTTCGAACTCGCCAGGATGCGGTTCAGAGAGTCGACGCTGGCCTTCGCATCGCCGATAAGCATGTCGGTGTTTTCGTTGAAGAACAACGGGTTCTGCACGCCCGAGTAACCCGAACCCATCGAACGCTTGAGAACAATCACGCGCTCAGATTCCCACACCTTCAGCACCGGCATACCCGCAATCGGGGAGCCCGGCTGCTCTGCCATCGGGTTGACGGTGTCATTTGCACCGATGACCAGGGTGACATCCACATCAGCGAAGTCATCGTTGACCTCGTCCAGCTCCAGCACGATGTCGTAGGGAACCTTGGCCTCAGCCAGCAGCACGTTCATGTGACCCGGCAGGCGGCCAGCGACTGGGTGGATACCGAAGACCACTTCCTTGCCGGCCTCACGCAGGTTACGGACTAGGTCAGCAACAGCGTACTGAGCCTGTGCCACAGCCATACCGTAGCCCGGAGCGATGAGGATCTTGTCTGCGTCACGCAGAATCTCGGAGGTGTCCTCGTGGCTGACCTCGGTGTGGGAGCCTTCCACGGCGCTTCCCGACGAAGCCTCGGAGCCAAAGCCACCCAGAATAACGTTGGCAAAGGAGCGGTTCATGGCCTCACACATGATGTACGACAGGTAGGCGCCGGAGGAACCAACCAGCGCACCAGTGATGATGAGCAGCGGGTTGCCAAGCATGAGACCGGTGAAAGCGGCGGCCCAACCGGAATACGAGTTCATGATGGACACGACAACCGGCATGTCGCCGCCACCGATGGCGATGACCAAGTGCCAGCCCAAAAACAGGCCCAAAGCAGTCACTGCAACCATGCATGCCCATGCGATGGCGCCGCCCTCGGTGCCGGTTGCGATGAAGACAGCCAGGAGAACCAGAGTGACCACCAGAATGGCAATGTTCAGAGCGTTGCGGCCCGGCAGCAGAAGCGGCGAGCCCTTGATCTTCTCAGACAGCTTCAGGCCAGCGACGATGGAGCCAGTGAAGGTCACAGCGCCGATGAAGACGCCAATGTAGACCTCACCGAAGTGGAACTTCAGGGCATCGGGGGCTACATCTTCGGCGAAGATGTAGGAGTTGAAGCCGATGAAGATAGCGCCGAGTCCGACCAGACCATTGAACAGTGCAATCAGCTGCGGCATGCCAGTCATGGCAACGCGGCGTGCGCGACTGATACTGATGACACCACCGATGCCGATAGCGACAACGATGAGAATCAGGGTAATCAGCGGCGAGAAGTGAGTATCCGGCTTGGTGTCTGCGGTCACGAGTGCCTGGAAGATGGCAATGACGACGGCTACAGCCATACCGGCGATACCGAAGGAGTTACCGCGGCGAGCGGTCTCCGGCTTGGACAGGCCCGAGAGGGCAGCGAGGAACAGGACGGCGGCGACAATGTAGCCGACGTTGGACAGGCGGTAGGTCCAGTCCAGAAGCGAAGCAGTATCAATGCTAGCCATTAGACTTTATGCCTCCTCTTTCACAAACATGCCAAGCATGCGGTCGGTGACGGCGAAACCGCCGAAGATATTGATGGAGCTAACCACGATGGCCGCGAACGCGAGACCGGAAACCAGCAGGTTGGAGCTTCCCACCTGGAGAATCGCACCCACCAGAACAATGCCGGAAATCGCGTTGGTCTCAGACATCAGCGGTGTGTGTAGGCGCGGCGTGACCGCGGAGATTACGTAGAAGCCAAGCACGATAGCCAAGGTGAGAACCATGAAGTTGGCGCTCACGCTGTGCGGTGCGCTGAGCATAACCACAATTGCCAGCAGTGCCGTCAGGCCCAGAGCAATCTTCGAGCCCAGGCCAGATCCCATGAAGGAAACCTTCTCCGGCGCATTCTCTTCTAATGCGGCCTGGTGAGCCTGCTGCTCCTGCAGTGGGGCAGCAGGGGTGACAGCGACCTTGATTGGCGGTGGTGGCCAGAGAATCTCAGCTCCGGCAGCGCCGGCGCCATTCTGTGGGCGAGCCTTTGTCACCGTGATGCCACGGATAATCTCGTCCTCGAGATTGAGAACTGGAGAGCCATCCTTTTCCGGCGTGATCAGCTTGAACAGGTTGAAAATGTTCTGTCCGTACAGCGACGATGCCTGCGCGGGCAGACGTCCTGCAAGGTCGGTGTAACCGATGATGGTCACACCGTTGTCAGTGACAATGGTCTTGCCTGGAACGGTCATCTCGCAGTTGCCGCCACCGGCGGCAGCCATGTCGACGATGACGCTGCCTGGCTTCATAGCTGCAACATCGGCAGCAGTCAGCAGCAGTGGAGAGCGACGGCCAGGGATATTCGCGGTGGTAATGACAATGTCAGCCTGCGCGGACTGCTCGGAGTAGAGCTTCGCGGCAGCGGCAGCCTGATCATTGGTCATTTCCTTGGCGTAGCCATCTTCGGACTTCTCGGTGGCGGCCGGAATCGGGATGAACTCTGCACCCATCGATTCGACCTGTTCACCGGCTTCAGGGCGCAGGTCTGTTGCCTTAACAACCGCGCCCATAGAGTTGGCCGTACCGATCGCCGCAAGTCCGCCGACACCAGCGCCGATGACGTAAACGGTAGCTGGCGGCATCTTGCCTGCGGCAGTCACCTGACCAGTGAAAAGGCGACCATATGCAGAAGCCGCTTCGACTACTGCGCGGTAGCCGCCGATGTTGGCCATCGACGACAGTACGTCCATCGACTGTGCCCTGGAAATGCGGGGAACTGCATCCATAGCAAGGGCGGTGATGTTGCGTTGCGCGAGCTCTTCGACCAGTTCTTCGTTTCGGCCTGGCGCAAGTCGGCTGATCAGCATGGCACCGTCGTTAAGCAGTGCACGGAACTGCTCCGGCGGAGTGTCGAGCGTTACGACGATATCGCTGTGCCAGACAGACTCGTCGACAATGGTGGCACCGGCGGATTCGTAGTCCGCGTCGGTGAACTTAGCAGCCAGGCCGGCGTCAGCCTGCACGGCGACCTCGTAGCCAAGCTTGACGAGTTTGCCGACGGTCTCCGGGGTCGCAGCCACAATTGTTTGCTGGGGATCGGGTTCTAAAGGGATGCCGATTCTCATTGTGGGAGTTCTTTTCTGTTCGGGGGTTTTATTAAGGGCCATGCACACTCGGTTGTCGGTTAACAGTGAGTGTGGGCGTGGCCACTTTCTCCTTGGTGTCAATAAGGTATGCGCTGGTGGGGAGGCAGCGGAGGCGTTTGTGGAAAAAGGTAATAAAAATATGTGGGTAACGGTGGTGAGGTGGGTTTTTCTGAGTTTGCGCACTCTTAGAAAGGGGGTAGGAAATGGGGGTAATAGTGCTAATTGTGGGCGAGAGTGAACATTTGTAGCGCCCTGAATGATTGTTTGAGGGGTGAAGTATGGGGGAGGATGATTCTGTCTTTACGTACGTCTTTACGCATTAGGTAGATTCGTATTCCAAGGCTTTTGGCAAGAGTTAAGGAAAAACGATGATTGGTTCACTAAGTGCCGCCGGAAAGGCCGTGTCGGCATCCCGCCGAGGGCAGGGGCGTACGTTCTCGAAGGTGGCTGCTCTCTCGCTCGCAGCTGGTGTAGTTCTCGGCGGACAGGTGCCAGCGCAGGCGGCACCGCGCATTGGTCAGCTGCCGGATATCACTGCACGCGAAAGCACTATTGACTACCAGAACTCGGAAACCGTGGACAAAATTGGCGGTGGTCTGGTGGATGTCATGGGTGGCGTGAACCGTGTCATTTCCGGTGGCGAAAGTGGCCATATCACCGAGCCGTTCGCCCCAGAGGCGGGGCAGCTGCGCAAGGAGTTCGGAGCGATGGGCTCCCATCCAGTTGCCGCAACCCGCGAAGCAATGCCATGTGATGGTGTCGTCTACACCATCTATAACCGCGTACTGCGGGACCTCCACGGTCTCCACGGCACCACCGGCTGCTATGACGTACTGCCTGAATCGGCCAACGCCTCCCCAGTTGGCGCGCAGCTTATCTACCCGGCGGATATTGACTCGATGGAGTCTGCGCCACTGATGGTTCTCAGCCCTGGCATTGGTACTGAGCCGGGTATGTACGACGCGCAAGCGCGACTCTATGCAAGCCACGGATACGTCGTGGCTCTTGGCTACAACTTCACCAACTGGTTCGCGCCACAGATGGTGCTGGCAGCTTCAGTTGCCGCAGCGGCCAATGGGGATGAGTCCACACCACTTGCAGGCAAGATCGATTTCTCCCGCACGATGTTGGTCGGGCACTCTGCGGGTGGTGGCTCCGCAATCTTCCTGAACAACAGGATGGATAAAGCCTTCCAGGCTGCGGGTATCGATATGGTCACCCGTGGTCTGGTCGCCATCACCCCAGGGCCTTCCGACGCTGGACTAATCTCCACACCGCCGGAGATTCCAAGCCTGGTGGCCATTGCGGAGCACGAGGACATCGTTCCTTTTGATGCGGATCGACGTGGCTACCGCGACGCTGAAGGGCCCGCCTGGGAAGCGGTAGTCACCGGTTCCTACCACGGTACCTACCTGGATGATCCGTCCAAGAATGTGCTTGGCTCGCTGGTGCTGTCTTTTAGTGAGTATGTGCTCGGCGGAACGAGTCGAGCAAAGGCCGTCTATGAGGGTGCTAACTACGGCCTGGCTACTGACTCCGAGCTCAAGGACGTTCAGCGCAAGGGCGTTTAGAGCTGGCTACTCCATCGACTCTGGAATCAGCTTTGCCGCGGCCTCGGCGATTGCCTTACGCTGTGCTTTCGTGAGCTGATTGCCGTTGAGGTAGTCGTTGGCCCAGAGTCCATCGGAAATCATTTGGACAACGTAGGCCATGCAGGCTTCCTCATCGGTGGCAATCTGTTCTACCGGCGGATTCCACCGGCGCAAAAGGCGCGTCCAGATCTCGCGCAGCTCCGGGTCGGCGGCAGAGTCGATGGACATGAGTAGCTCGGCCCTCGTTGCTGTATCCAGCGAGACCTGGAGGTTTGCGCGTAGGCGGTTGGCGGGGGATACCTCCTCTGCGGGCCCACCCGCGGCTTCGATAAGCTCCTCTTCCCATAACTGCGCCATGTGCTCATGGACGCTGCGAATCATGTCTTCGCGGGAGGGGAAGTGGTAAATCAACCCTGATTTACTCATTCCGCATTGAGTTGCGACATTTTCGTAGGTGACCTCGGAAAAGCCATTTGTCTCGATAATCTCAACGATTGTGTCGAGAATGGCAGTGCGCTTACTCGTGCGCATATTCAGTCTCCTTCGGGTTGCCGCGGAATGCCACCGCAGTCGCAATCGCTGCAATGACAGCAACGACAGCCAGGATAATCAAAATGGCCAGGTAGGAACTGTCGAGGCCGGCGCGGGCGCCGTCGTTAAGCGCTGGCGTGTGAAGTGCATCGGTGAGTGAGATGCTGGCGTCGACAGGCGTGAACAAGGCGTAGAACATGGGTAGGAGGCTGCCTGTGATTGCGACGGTGATCAGTGTGCCAAATTCGTAGGACACGGATTCCATCGCCGCCGCCATACCGGCCTTTGACCTCGGGGCTGAGCCGATAATCGCGGTCGACGACACCGACATCACAGAACCTGCGCCCGCGCCGAGCAGTATCAATCCTGCGATCATGAGCGGGAAATTGCCCGAGGAAACACCGTAGTACATGCCTGCCAGGCCGATGGCGTTGAGGAGGAATCCGCCGGTGATGAGTGTGCGGAAACCCACTCGATGCAGCACCATGCCGCCGATGACACCAACTGGCAAGGACGCCAGTGCCGCGGTGGCAACTAGCAAGCCCGCGTCGAGTGGTGTGTATCCGACGGAAATCTGGAAGCGCTGCGTCGTCATCAATTCGGCGCCTGCCAGGACAAACATGGCAAGCGCGGCTGCCAGCACGCCACCGGAAAACATCCGCGAACGGAAGACGGAGAAGTCGATGAGGGGTTCAGTGAGACGTGCCTGACGACGCTGAAACAGTACCGCGCCCACTAGCCCGCAGGCGATAGCTGCGACGATGACGGTGGAGGAGCGATGACCAGCGAGTTCCTTAATGAGCGAAACCAGGCCCAGCATGGACAGCATCGCGTAGAGGCTGGTGAGGAAATCCCAGCGCTTGGCTGGGTTGGGCTGATTCGGCGGAGCAAAAATCAGCGTGCCAATGATTGCGAAAATTACTACAGGGATGTTGATAAGGAAGATTGAGCCCCACCAGAAGTGCTCCAATAGGAAACCGCCAACGACGGGGCCAGCGGCGGCACCCAGTGTTGCCGTGGCAGACCAAATGCCAATAGCTGTGGCAAGTTCACGAGGGTGGCGGAAGGTCTCACGTAGCAGTGCGAGGGTCGCCGGCATCATGGTCGCGGCGCCCAGTCCTAGACAGCCGCGGGCGATGACCAGCGCCCAGGCGTGCGGCGCAAAGGCCGCGGCCAGGGATGAGAAGCCAAAAATTGTCAGGCCCACAAGAAACATCTTGCGGTGACCGATGCGGTCGCCCAGGGTGCCTGTGCCGAGGAGGAGTGCGGAGATTACCAGTGGGTAGGCGTTGATGATCCACAGGCCCTCTAACTCGGTTGTGTGGAGCTGCTCGCGCAGAACCGGCAGAGCAGTGTAGAGCACCGAGTTATCTATGCCGATGAGTAGTAGGCCGGCGCTGATGATAGCGAGGAAGATCCACCTGTGGGTGACTGAAGTGGGCGGATTAGCCCTCGTGGAAGCGGCGTGGTCGGTACCTGTCATTCCAGTAACTGTAACGAACGTTCGGTTTAGTTACAACTTCTGAAGAGTGCCGATTTAGGTCTAAAACTTCAAGAAAAGTAAGCCAATCCCGCCCAAGGAGCCGGTGAAAAAGTGTCTAAGTTGCAGGCGTTGTTGAGGTGCGAATTCACGGACGCCGTTCGATCCGTTACCGTGATGGTGCCCCCTCACGGGGCGCG
>NZ_KV799343.1:0-23471 GCF_001809925.1 Corynebacterium sp. HMSC064H12
GTGGCTTGCCCGGAGCCACTGCAACGTCATCTATGCCCTGTTGACTCGGCGTGAGTTCTTCCGAGAAATCCCTGCTAGAAACATCGCCACGGCTGCGTAGGCCGCTGCGCTGATCACCGCCGGCCCGCGCGATGCGGACCGGCGATCAGTCACGGCTACACCCCCATACGATGTACGTGAAAGTCCCGCCTGACTGTTGACAATCCACATAGGGACCCCGGCATGGCGCAGCGAATCAGCGCCGGGCGCGGGATCCGCCACTCCGAGCTCAATGCCTCCGGTTACCTCGACGGCAAGAAGTTGCGGGTCGTCCAGGCCTGGTTGCCGCCCGACGATCTCGGTGCCGCTCCCTCCCACGACGAGGTCGACCTCAACGATGCTCTCACCGACGGCACGCTGGTCCCGGTCGCGTCGGGCACACCGGGCCTCGCGCCGCTGACCATCGGCACCACCGGCGCGACGTTGCGCATCGGCCGGGTTCCCGCAGGCCGCACCATCGACGTGCCGTTGTCGCGGTTCACCCACTTCTTCGTCGCCTGCGGCTCGGCATCCTTCGGCGACGAGACGCTTTACGACGGCGACGTTGCCCGCATCACGGCCGACGGATCGAATTCAGCGGATTCGGACGAGGTCGACTCGCTGCCCATGACCGCCATCAACGATGCCGAGGTGCTGGCTTGGACCATGGACCGCAGCATCGACTGAGCCCACCAAACGACACCGGATGACGGTATAGACCAGACGCCGAAGGACAGGTACCTCGCCTTTTTCGGATCGACCGGGTCGTCGGACATCTACGTTGCAACGGCCCGGTTCGGCGTTTCGGGCCAACCCCTCGACAAATATGCCAGGTAAGGCTAAGTTAATTGCTAAAGCAGTATTTTACATGCGGGTTAACGGGTCGGCGCAGCCGCCGACACCGTCGGCCCGGCCACACGACGAGTGAGACGCACCATGAATGCACGCGACAGAGATTTCGAACAACTCCAGGGCCACTGGCTACTGGCCCGACTGGGCAAAAAGGTCCTTCGACCCGGTGGCCGGAAGATGACGGAGTGGATTCTCGACCGGGCTCGCCTCACCGACGCCCGCGTCGTCGAACTCGCACCGGGACTGGGGATTACGGCGACGGAAATCTTGAATCGCGCACCGGGGGATTACGTCGGCATCGACGAGGACCCCGACGCCGCCAAGACGACCGGCAAGGTCGTTGGCCACAGGGGCCGGGTCACCGAAGGCAAGGCCCAAGCGACGGGGCTCGGCGATGACTCGGCGGACGCCGTCGTGGGCGAGGCGATGCTCACCATGCAAGGCGACAAGGGCAAGGCGGCGATTCTCGACGAGGTTCGTCGGATTCTCGTTCCCGGCGGCCGCTACGCGATCCACGAACTGGCGTTGACCCCCGACGACCTGGATGCGGCGACGAAAGATGAGATTCGCATCGCGATGTCCAAGGCCATCCGGGTCAACGCCCGACCACTTACCGTCGCGGAGTGGCGAAACCTCCTCGAAGAACACGGATTCGAGGTCGAGCACGTCCGCATTGCGGAGATGGGCCTGCTCAAGCCCTCCCAGATGATCGAAGACGAAGGGATCTCCGGAGTTGCCCGCATCGCAGGCAACATGATCAAGCACCCCGCGGCGCGTAAGCGCGTTCTCGGCATGCGCAGCGTTTTCGTCGAGAACGACGACGCCCTCGCCTCGATAGGCATCGTGGCCCGTCTGCGCGACACCGCCGATTCCGCCGACGCCGCCGATGCGACGGGTGCCGTTTCCAACGCTTCCGAAAGCGGGCGCGAAGCATCGCCCGCCGTCCGACGCGGGCCCGAGATTGAGTTCCTCGACGACGACCAGCAAGCTGAATTGACCGCCGATCCGGAGGCTCTGAGCCTTCATGACGTCGTCGCCGCCGCTCCGCCCGCCAAGGACGGCGACGGCCCGGCGGTGAAACGTCTGCAGACGGCCGACGGGGTAAACATCATCGCCATGCGTTTCCGCTCCGGCCAGGCCTTGCCCGATCACCGCGCTGCACACCCGATTATGGTGCAATGCATCGAGGGCCAGGTGCGCTTCACCGTAGGCGACCGCACCGAGGTCCTCACGCCGGGGACCGTCGCACACCTGCCCACCATGGTCCCACACCGGGTCGACGCAGACGAGGACTCCGTGTTCCTGCTGTCGATGCTCACGTAGATCCGTACACGGGGTTGACCGCCGCACGGGCGGAGCGATTTCGCCGGCCCGGACCGGCCTCGCCGCCGCATCCGGCGAGGGCCCCTTCGGCCGTTCCCCCGAACCACGCGGCCTGCGGCGCGTGCTCATCACCGGCGCCGCTTCCGGCTTCGGCCTCGAACTGGCCAAGCGCTTCGTCGCACGCGGCGATTCGGTCATCGCGACCGATCTGCATGACTCGGCGAACGAGGACGTCGTCAAGCTCGGCGATGCGTGCACCTACCGCGAGCTGGACGTCACCTCCGACGCGGACCGGGAGGCGGCGGCCGCGGCGATAGGCGCGGTGGACGTGCTCGTGCTCAACGCGGGCATCGCGGTCGGCGGGGCGATCGAGAACGTCACCATGGACACGTGGCACCGCGCGCTCGACATCAACCTGCTCGGGGCGGTCTGCGGCTGCCGTGCGTTCGTGCCACTGTTGGAGCCGGGCGCGAAGATCGTGATGACGTCGTCGATTGCCAGCCTGATCCCCCGTGGCGCCCGAGCGGGTAAAGATCAGCTTTTGCGCGCTGACTTTATGCTCGGAGGCTTACGGTCGGAGCTTTACGATCGGACGTTGTGACCAATCACCGCCGGGATAGTAATTGGCGCATCCCCGAAAAGCTCCTTCTGGTATTCGTTCTGCTCGAAAGCGCCGGCATCGTTATCCCTGATGGTGGCTACATTTGTCAGTTTGCGTGCCGACGGTGCGGAGCCCTTTTGGAGCAGTCCGCCACGATTGCCCGCTGTGGTGGCCGCGAAAGCCCCTGCGCTACGGTTTCCAGCAGCGGCGCCCGCGGTTCCGCCAGCAGCACCCGTAGCTCCGGTAGCAGTACGGTTGCGCGCGCTGATTAGGGAATTCATCAATCCACTTCCGCGCTGTGCAGGGCTATTCGAGGCGTTTGGCAAGGCAGAACCAGCAACCCCGGGACCCAAGCCGGTTCCCATCCCGCGCCCCGCTGTTGGCGCTGGCATACGACCAGGGCTCGAAGTCGGAAGTCCCGAGGCCGGTGGACGGGGGCTTGCGTTTCCAGAAGGCGGCAGTGCCGGGATATTGCCCGCTGGTGTGAGCCCCGCAGTGCGTCCTGCGCCGAGAGGGCCAGCCGGCCGGTTGCCGTGAACTCCGTAAGGCGAGACTCCTTGCGGTGACGTGCGTTGAAGTGGGGCGCTCGCTCCCGAAGGGGTGATCATGGCTGGATTCGCCGTGCTCGGTTGAGCCATGGTTGATGTACCGGTCGGGGATGTTGGCGAGATTGTGGAGCTCGTTGGGCTGCTAGGTGATGCAGGGTGCACAGGGGCAGCAGACGGATTTGTGGGGTTCGACAAAGTCGAAGTGCTCGGTTGCACGTGCGAAGGAGCGGAAGGGCTCGCGGATGTGGATTGTGGTGTTGGAGAATCCGGAACAGTTGAGGTGGCACCAACTGGTGTGCTGGCGGCCTGCATGCTTCCAGTCATCCCTGCAGGCGAAAGGCTGAACTGGCTAGTTCCAGAACGCCCGGCGACTGTGGCCCCAACGGACACCTCGGCAGTCACACCACTTCCCGCATCGGCAGAAACTAGGTTAGGAATTCGGGGAATAGCTGTCTGTAGCTGTGCGGTATACGGACCAGAGAGAAAGGCTGCTACCTCGGCCTGTTCAAAAGCCTTTTGCGCGCCAGGGTTTGGGAGTGCCTTGGATTCGGCTTCGATCGCTGATAGTGCATTGACGGCCATCGCCTTCACAGATGGCAATACGGCAAGGTGCCCGGCCATGACCTCAGATGCGGTGGCGATGCTGGTAGCGCGTGCGGCCAGACCTTTCATTGTTGAGTCAGCAGCAGAGAAGACGGCACCGCTGTTGCTCGACACCAAGCCGGATGAGATGGAGGTTAGATTGCTGGCCAACGTGGTCATAGTGTCGGCGAAGTTGTTCCAGTAGGCGATTGCCTCGGCTACGGCACCGTCATTTGTCGAGGAAAACATGGATAGTAGGGACTTCGCATCGAGACCAAGTTCCGCAGAAAGAGTGACTGGCGCGAAAGTGAGACTTCCAGCTTCAAACATCGGCCGACGCTGAAATACACCACTTGTTCGCGCTACTTCAGCAAGGGAAGCGCCGTCACCATTGAACGGGTTAATGCTTCGAAGAATCCGATTCATGGTGGATTCGTGCTCAGTGATCACGCGACGGAAGTCAGCGAGATTCGTTTGCGCCCACGTGAGCTGTTTGCCCATCGCCAAATGGATGGAACTGGCGCTACCAGGACTGCCTGTTATTGCGAGAGAATGCTCATTCGCAACCAGCTGCAAGGACGGTACCTGTGAATAACCGCCCAACGTTGGGTAGGCAGCTGATGACAAACCCGCCGAAACAGAAGATTTACTTAGTTGTGAAATGGCGTTGTCAATAGATGGGATGAAAGCATTAATCATTACAGGTCCCCCAAATACTTCGTAAGCAGATTGTCCACGGGTTTACATAGTTCTTCGGTCAAATCGGAATCATCTTGGCCAGTGATATCGACTGCAAACCCCAACGATCCACGTTCAGTTTCAACGGACGCAATACAGTATGAGAGACCAATTGGGGTTGTCATTGTGTATGTAACCCCGTTGTGGACTCCGTTTTGTCGGTCAATTGGAAGCCCACCGTAACTGGCGAGGTTGGAATGGGCGATCGAAGCTCTCCAAATTCCGAAAACCTCAGACAATGCTGAGCTTTTGGAACCTATGATGCACCCGAGTTGCCTTGTTCCCTTTACACGTTGAGAAACCTCAGACTGCTCCCGGAACCCCAGCCTGTCGAGGCGCCCCATAATCTCAGGGTCGTCACACGGATTGGTCAGGACGAATTCGGGTGCGTCGTAGTTGTAGTGCCCATCGGGACCAAGTGGAGCATCACCGGGCTCCGGCGGATTGTTGGGTGGAAGCACACCCGCGGGTAACGTCACGCCCGAGTCAGTAGTGATGGTTGTCGCATTGTCGCCGGCAGGCTGAACGTCCTTGCCGGATGCCTCGGTCGATGCGCAACTAGTCCCCGTTATTCCCCATAGAAGTGCTGATAGTAGGGCGGCAGTAGTCGCCTTTTTCAATTTTCCCTCCCCAAAGAATTTGTGTGAGAAAGATATAACACTGCGATTACAAGTGCGCTTGCTGAGAAGCCGAAAAAATAGAGCGACTGTGGATAACTTTTTAGGGGTGTGGACAACGCGATCGCCACGCAAAACAACGCCGCTGCACAGCCACAACCTGCATCTTTGGGGTGCGTTCTCCGCGCCGTCGTTAAGCATTTGTGGCAATCGTGGGTGTAATGACCGAAGTAATCCGAACGATTGGTTAGACTATGAGGCGCATTACAAAACCACGGGAGTGCCAACCGAAATTCCGGCACTGAGAGGACGCTAGGGATCGAGCGTCGACCGGACGAACCTGAATCTGGGTAATACCAGCGTAGGAAAGGGATGTGTTGCTTCATGGCCGCACGTGTATCTGTATCCGCTCCGCCGAAAGAGGGCGAGGTTACAACTGGCCCGATTTACCGCAGCAACAAGCATTACGACGAGGTTGCGTTCAGCAACGATTTCGGTGAGGCGAACCTGCGCATTCCAGTCCGTCGAATCAACCTGACGGACGGCACTCACTTCGATGCGTACGACACCTCGGGTATTTACACCGAGGAAAACCCGGAACTGAACCTGAAGGAGGGGTTGGCTAAGACTCGTGACTCTTGGCCGAAGGCTCCGGCAGTGCCGGCGGTTGCAGGTTCTGAGGAGGCCCCGAAGGTCAAGACGCAGCTGGCATGGGCCCGAGCGGGAATTGTCACCCCGGAGATGGCATTCATTGCCGCTCGTGAAAATGTGGATCCGGAAGTTGTTCGCGAAGAGGTTGCTGCGGGGCGTGCCGTGATTCCGGCCAACCACAAGCACCCGGAGACCGAGCCGATGATTATTGGCAAGCGCTTTGCCACCAAAATCAACGCCAACATTGGTAACTCGGCTGTGACCTCGTCCATCTCCGAAGAGGTGGAGAAGATGGTCTGGGCGACTCGTTGGGGCGCGGACACCATCATGGATCTGTCCACCGGTAAGGACATTCACGAAACCCGCGAGTGGATTCTGCGTAACTCCCCGGTGCCGGTTGGTACGGTGCCGATTTACCAGGCGCTAGAGAAGGTCAAGGGTGACCCGGCCAAGCTGACCTGGGAAATCTACCGCGAAACCATCATTGAGCAGTGCGAACAGGGCGTGGACTACATGACCGTTCACGCGGGTGTGCTGCTGCGCTACGTGCCACTGGCCGCCAACCGCGTTACCGGCATTGTCTCCCGCGGTGGTTCGATTATGGCCGCATGGTGCCTCGCGCATCACCAGGAGAGCTTCCTCTACACGCGCTTCGCTGAGCTGTGCGACATTCTGGCACAGTACGATGTCACGTTCTCCCTCGGTGACGGCCTACGTCCGGGCTCCATTGCCGACGCTAACGATGAGGCCCAGCTGGCTGAGCTGCGGACCCTCGGCGAGCTGACCAGGATCGCTAAGTCCCGCGGCTGCCAGGTGATGATCGAAGGCCCAGGCCACGTTCCGATGCACAAGATCGCTGACAACGTGAACTGGGAAGAGGAGTGGTGTGAGGAAGCTCCGTTCTACACCCTCGGCCCGCTGGCAACCGACATCGCGCCGGGCTATGACCACATCACGTCGGCTATCGGCGCGGCAATCATTGCGCAGGCTGGCACCGCCATGCTTTGCTACGTCACGCCGAAGGAGCACCTGGGTCTGCCGAACCGCGACGACGTCAAGGTCGGCGTGATTACTTACAAGATTTCCGCGCACGCCGCTGACCTGGCAAAGGGGCTGCCGCGTGCTCAGGAGCGTGACGACGCGCTGTCGAAGGCCCGCTTCGAGTTCCGTTGGCATGACCAGTTCGCGCTGGCCTTGGATCCGGACACTGCGCTGGACTACCACGACGAGACCCTGCCTGCAGAGCCGGCAAAGACCGCGCATTTCTGTTCCATGTGTGGTCCGAAGTTCTGCTCCATGCGTATTTCCAAGGATGTGCAGGACTACGCGAAGGAACACGGTCTGGACTCCGTTGAAGCTATCGAGGCCGGCATGGCTGAGAAGTCCCAGGAGTTCGCTGATCAGGGTGGTCGCGTCTACCTGCCGATTACCGCGGAGTAATTGGTTGCCTCAAAGCTGCTGAAGCAAGCCGCGGTCGAGCTCTATTGGGCTTGGCCGCGGCTTTCTTTTGCTCTCAGCTATTTCTTCCAATCCCAGCGTTGAGACTCAAACGGGGGTGGATAAGGCGCGCCTTAATAAATGCGTTAGGTGAGCCTAATATGCAGGTGTACATTGCTTGTATGCACAGTCTGAAGTTCTTGACTTTCGATCATTCCCACCGCCATCTTGCGGGGGCTCACGAAACTCGCCTTTCGTCCGGCTCCGAATCATCGCCCGTTGGAGAAGGCAAGCGTCGACCGGTGAGGCAGAGTGCGCGCAGAGGTGTTACTGCGGTTTCGCTGTCCGGCGCCATGGTCCTTTCAGCGTTTGTGTCCCCAGCAATGGCTGAAACTGCGAAGCCAATCGTGCCAGACAACTTTCCCAATGTGATTAATCCAGCGGAGAACTTCCAGCCGCAGGATCCGCAGTATGTCGAATCCCCGGAAGTTTCTGTCACTTTTGAGGACGGCACACCAGCTGAAGGCGCCACAGTTCATCGCGGCGATGTTCTCATTGTTCGCGGCAGTGGTTTTAATCCGTCGGCCAACCGTGGTGGTTACCCGCTTCCAATTCCTCCGGGTGTGCCCAATGGCGTTTACGTTCTCTACAGTGCGTTCCCAGACTCCTGGAAGCCAAGTGAAGGTGCTCCGTCCTCGTCGCGGAAACATCCGCACGACAACATTGCCTGGGTCACGCCGGCTGGAACTCTCGAGGCGATACCGAACCAGGGCGTCGACATGCGACGTTCTATCGCTCGTCAAGCCACTCCGATGACAGATGACGGCAGCTTTGAGGCTCGCATTGTTGTTGACCCGCCAGAGACCCCAGCTGGTGAAAACTGGGGCATTTATGTTTACCCGGCAGCCGGCTCCATTAATGAGGCCGAGGAAATCTACATCCCGTTGAATTATTCGGATGCTCCGGGCAAGAATGCCCCGGCTCCCTCCAGCGAGGATTTAGTAATTTCTGTATCTGCGCTGGAGAAGGTATTCGGCGCACTGGGTGGTGGCGTCACTGCCAAGAACGGTGCCCTAGAGCCTGAGGCCGGTGTCGTCTCATTCACCCGCGACAATGACAACAGTGATGTCGAAGGGGAGAGCTACCGCGGAGAAGTTCACATCACCGCGAAGTTCAGTCTGGTTCATGTGGTCGTTCGTAATCCGCGCATTGAGGAAGGCCCGACCGGAAAGATTATTACGGCAGAGGTCTCGCAGGGCTACGATGTCGGCCCGGATGAGATGGAGCGCATGCCCATAGCCGCCGTGGTCGACAGCGATGGAGATCAGCTGATTACGACCATCGGCACTATTTCACAGATTCGATAGTCCTCCGGCCATCACGGCCGCCAACTGTCGTCCTCCTGGCACTTTGTTCAAAGTAAGCCGTCATACCTTGTGGGTTCTTGCGGGGTGTAACCACTGCCGTATTGGAATCACTACATTAGATAGAGGCGCTTACCAGCGATGAGGAGGAACGTGGGACGGCATAGTCAGGCAGAAGGACCTGTGTCACAGGATGGCGCATCGTCACAGGCTGCGGAGTCGCAACGTGCTGCTGCGAAGTCTCGGTCACAGGTCTCGCGAAAAATGCGGGCTCGCAAACCCAGTCAGACCCCCGCGCTGGCGCAATCGCCTGTGATGAGCTGGCCTCTTATTCTGGTCTCGCAGCTCGGTGGTCTTGCCTCGCTGTTGGCCTGGAATGGTCGTACTCAGCCGGACGATTGGGCTTCGCTCTGGGTAGGCGGGCTACTTATGGACAGGGGACTTGAGTCCCATCTTTATGACGCCGATCCAATCGATTTCACTGCCATGAGTGGAGAGGTCTGGCCACGCCTGGCGCAGGAAGTGTCTGCGCCATTTACGCATCCCTTTGTGCAAAACCCTTTGTTCGCAAAGGCTCTGGGAGTGATATCCCACGTCATGAGCTTTGAAACCTCGGTTGCTTGGTTGCTGTTTCTCTCCGGAATGGCCGTCGTGGTCCTCGTCGTAGCTTCCTACCACCTGTGGTTTCGGTCCACCATGCCCTGGGGTATCGCAGCGCTGGTTACCGCATGCGTATTCGCTCTGCCGACCACTATTAATTCGTTCTGGATCGGTCAGACGACACCGCTGATCGTCGCGGGTGTCGCCTATGGTCTTGCTGCCTCGCGCACTCGTCCTTGGCTCGCGGGCATCGTGCTCGGCATCGTCGCATCCATTAAATTGACTCCGTATGCGCTCATCGCTGTGATGCTCTTTTTCGCTTATCGACGGCGCGCAGCCCTCTGGTCGCTGGCCACCACGGCGGTACTGGCGGTCTGGATGTTTATCCGCGTTGATATGTCGGTAATTTCGGATTGGATTGATCGAATCGGCGACATTGGTTCATCGGTCTTGGTCGGCGGTGCGAATCAGTCGTTGGCGTCGACTTTAGCCACAGACCTGGGCAAACCTGATTTATTAGTAACAGTGGTTCGTGATTACCCGAGTCACGTGAAAACGATTCCGCTGTGTATTGCGCTTGGCGTGGTGTTGATGGTCACGGCAGTTGCGTGGTTGAACCCGGTCTACCGGTTTGAATTTCTGATCACGGGCGCGTGGCTTATTGCAGCTACATTCTCATCGATTCTTTGGACCCACTACATGTTGATGCTGGTCACGTCTGTGTTCGGTTTGGCCGCCATGGCGCGGACCCGATTGACCAGACAGTGGCCGTATATCGGTATTGCGTTGCTAGTGGTCCTGCTGACGTTTCCTGTGACAAACCCGATTGCTGCTACGCCGTATACCGGCGGATTTGTGTACTCGGGGATTACTGCGATGCTCTTGACGCTGGCATTGATGCTAGTTGTTGGTGGCTGCCACGCATTTGCGGTACATCGGTACGGCGATGGTGATGCAGGCGAGGTTGGAGCTGGTTTTGGCAGTGAATTAGCTGCCGCGGAGACGTTGAAATTTCCTCAGCCAGAGCCAATGGTCTTATTCGACTTGAGGAAGCGCTAGATTTAGCGGCTCAGCATAGAGACGATGTCACGGGCGGACATGTCGCTGTAGATCTCGTTTCGGGCGCTCTTAACCTGGTGGCCGAAGTGGACTGCGTTAGCGTCACTGCTGGTGTCGCGGGTAAGAGCCTCGCGCAGCGGCTGAGAGAAAAAGGCGCGCTTGGTAGTGAAAGAGCGGGGGAACAGGTTTTCAAGGCTCACGGTATAAACCCTTTCTGTGGTCGGAATCCGGTCGGGACTCCGGTTTGAGAGGTTCTGTATTCAAATGGTTTTCTTTGATGCGGTTGCCACTATATGTCTGAATATGCCCGATATCGAGTTAAAACGGGCAAAAGTGACTAAGTGGATACCGTTCCCAACATGAAAGCTGCATCACACTGTGGACCGGCTCAATGCTCGGTCACGGTCAGTTGTGGGCTCCAATACAATGAAATCCGGAATCAAATGTGAAGTAGGAGTTTGGTTATGGCTATTTCTTCGGCACCCACCCCTGAGTCCCCGGATTCGGCGGATACCTCGGAAGCGGCATCGCGCAGAGTTCCGGCGGCAGCGCTCAGTCACGTTGAGGATTTAATTGATTTTGTGGCTGCGTCGCCAAGCTCATTTCATGCGGCACAACAGGTCGTTGACCGTCTGAGTGCAGCCGGTGCCACGGTCATCGATGAGCACGAACAGTGGCCAAGTAAACCCGGTGCCTACGTCCTGCGTCGCGATGGCGCTGCCGTTGCTTGGATCGTCCCGGAGACGCCGGCTGCCGATTTCACCGGTTTCCGTATTGTGGGTTCCCACACGGATTCGCCCGGTTTTCGTGTGAAGCCCAACGCGCGCACCTCCGCCGCAGGCTATACGCAGGTCGCCGTTGAAGTCTACGGCGGCGCGTTGTTGGGAAGCTGGACCGACCGCGAAATTGAGTTCGCCGGTCGGGTAATTGATAAAAGCGGCAATGAGCACCTTGCTCGCACTGGCCCGGTTGCGCGTATTCCGCAGTTGGCTATCCACCTCAATCGTGCGGTTAACGAAGAGGGGTTGAAGCTCCACAAGCAGAATCACACTGCACCAATCATCGGACTGGATACTTTCGGCACCGATGTGTACCAGGTCATCGCCAATGCTGCGGGCCTGTCTATCGACGACATCGTCGCCTGGGACCTCATTTCCTTCGACACCCAGCAGCCGCGCACCTTCGGTGCTCACGATGAGTTCCTGGCTTCAGGTCGACTCGACAACCTGCTCAGCGTCCACTCCTCCCTGGTTGCCTTCGAGACCTTGCTCCGCCAAAACTGGAGCACGTCAACCACCATCCCCGTCATGGTCGCTTTCGACCACGAGGAAGTCGGGTCCGCCTCCACTACGGGCGCTGCAGGTCCACTGCTTGCCGACGTTCTGTCCCGCATCGCAGCGGCTACAGGCGCTGACCTGGAACGCACCCAGCAGCTCTACCGCGGTTCCATCTGTCTCTCGGCCGACGGCGCACACGGTGTGCACCCGAACTATGCAGGCGAACACGAGCCGGGGCACCAGCCGGAGCTCAATGCTGGCCCAGTGGTAAAGATCAATGCCAACCAGCGCTACGCCACCACGGCGGTTGGTCAGGCCGAGGTTGTCCGAATCGCAGCGGAAACCTCCAAGCGCATTGGCCAGGAAGTGCCGGTGCAGTATTTTGTATCTGCGAACCACAAGCCATGCGGCTCCACTATCGGCCCGATCACTGCAACGCGACTGGGTATCGACACCATCGATATCGGAGCTGCGATGGTCTCCATGCACTCGGCGCGTGAGATGTGCGGCACGATTGATCCATGGTGGTTGGCCGAACTCACCGTGGATTTCTGGGGTGCCGGACACTAGCAGCTCGCTGGCAGCGCTGAAGTCGTCTCTAGCAGTGGAGATGTTGGGGCGCTGTGGCCGTCGTGAAGCGAAAATGGGTGAGGGAATTTCCGTAGCTGCTCGTCGTGGAGCCTATTTTCTGTCATGCTATGAACCATGACTGATGCTAACGACACCCTGCCGTCGCACCGCCTTGAAGTACCTATCGAAGAGGCGGTGGCATGGCGTCGCCAACTGCACCAGAATCCGGAGCTGAGCTTCCGGGAGTACAGGACCTCGGACATGATTGAGGATTTGCTCAATCAGTGGGACATCCCGACGTACCGGTTGACCCCGACGTCCGTAATTGGCGTCATCGAGGGAACAGCGGGCGACCCCAGCACTGGCCGTGTGATTGGCTACCGCGCGGATATTGACGCCCTGCCGATTCAGGAGGAAACGGGACTGCCGTACGCCTCGCGCACGCCAGGTGTGATGCACGCCTGTGGGCATGATGTTCACACGGCGATGCTGCTGGGCACGGCGAAGGTGCTCTCTGGAATGCGCGATCAACTGCACGGCAAGGTGCTGTGCATCTTCCAGCACGCCGAAGAAATGCTGCCGGGCGGTGCTCGTGAGCTGGTCGACAAGGGCGCCGCCGATGACTTAGATGAGGTCTATGCCTTCCACGTCGCGCCGCATCCGGTGGGGCATGTGGGGATTTGCGCTGGGCGAGTGACAACTATGTCGGGCATCGTCTCCATCGCGATTCGTGGCCGTGGCGGACACTCCTCGAACCCGCAGCTGTCGATTGACCCGGTGCTCATCGCCAGCGAGGCGACTCTCATGCTGAACACGATTGTCTCCCGCGATGTGGATCCGAAGCACATGAACATTGTCAATGTCGGCTCACTGCATTCAGGTGAGGCCGGCAACGTGATTCCGGATACGGCCAACCTGGAAGTGTCCATCCGCTCGGTGGATGAGGCCGACTGGGAGATTGTCTGCCAGCGTATCGAGGCCGTCGTCAACGGCGTCTGCCAGGCTCACGGTGCACAGGCGACTTTCGACTGGCAGATTCCGTACCCGATGGTGGTCAACGCCGACATTGCGGTCAATCGTGCGTGGCATGCGGCGACGAAGGCGGTTGGCAAGTCCAAGGTGTTCGCTGCCGATCCGTGGGCTCCTTCGGATGATTTCTCGTATTTTTCCCGTGAAGCGCCGGGTTGTTACATGTTCCTCGGCACCGGTGGCCCGGAAGCGGGTAATCCCTTCTTTCTTCACAACTCCAAGTTTAAAATTGTGGAGAGAGCCATGGTCAGCGGCATGCGCACGGAAATTCAAATCGCGCTGGATGCACTGAACCCGTCGAAGAGCCAACCGCCGGAGCGCCCTGTCGCATCTCCGACCATGCCCGCAGCAGGTTCCGTGCCTCCACGGCCGCGGAATGCAGGCCTTGGCACGCCGAAGTCGCATGCGGGCCAGGCGCGGGCGTCGTCAAGCGAATCGGCGGGGGAGACCTCACCGACCCCTGAGGCTGCGACGGCACCAGATAATTCCAATCAGCCTCAGGCACCTAGAGAGGATGCATAGGACAATGTCCACTACCCCCAACGCCCCTGATAAGACGCTCGCTGGCGCCGCACCTGAGTGGACGAAGTGGGCGATTGGATGGCACGTCTATCCACTGGGGTTTGTGGGAGCGCCCATCCGTGAGAAGGATCGAGGCGCCGCGCCGGTCAATCGAATTCGCAAACTGATTGACTGGCTTCCGTACGTCCAGGAGCTCGGGCTCAACGTCCTGCAGCTGGCGCCAGTATTCGAGTCGACTAGCCACGGCTACGATACCGAGGACTACTACCGCATCGACTCGCGCCTGGGCACCGAAGAGGACATGAAGGCCGTCATCGAAGCTGCCCATGAGCGCGGCATCAAAGTGCTTTTCGACGGTGTCTTCAACCACATCGGGGCAGAGGCGCCCGCGCTGAAGACCGCGAAGGAAAACCCTGACTCTGAAGAAGCGCAGCTCTTTGCGTTTACGCACTCAGATGGCGACATGACCGCGCCGGTGTTTGAGGGACATGAGAGTTTGGTCGAATTCGATCACACCAGTGACGCGACTGTTGATTTTGTCGTGAACGTCATGAATTACTGGCTGGCGCGGGGGATTGATGGCTGGCGCCTGGATGCGGCCTACGCAGTGGATCCACAGTTCTGGCACAAGGTTTTGCCGCGAGTGCGTGCTGAGCACCCGCATGCTTTTATCTACGGGGAGGTCATCCACGGCGACTATGCGGAGATTGTGTCGGTGTCCGGCATGGACTCGGTGACGGAATACGAGCTGTGGAAAGCGACCTGGTCGGCGCTGAAGGAGGAAAACTTCTTCGAGTTGGACTGGACTCTGAAGCGCCATAACACCTTCGCGGAGTCTTTTGTGCCGGTGACGTTTGTGGGAAACCACGATGTTTCACGCATTGCGACACAGGTAGGGGCCGACAAGGCCGTGCTGGCGGCAGCGGTGCTGTTTACCGTGGCCGGTGTGCCACTGGTCTACTACGGTGACGAACAGGGCTATACCGGTCTCAAAGAGGAACGCATCGGCGGTGACGACCAGGTCCGTCCAGTGTTCCCGGATAGCCCGGAGGAACTCTCTACGCTCGGCGAGGCTCTCTACCGCTCCTATCAGCAGCTCGTTGCGTTGCGCCGCCGCTTCCCATGGCTGCACTCCGCTCGCGTGGAGACTGATGAATTGCGCAATGGTTTCCTTCGCTACCGCGTGATCGCGACCGATGCGGCGCTCGTGGACGATGCTGCCGGGGCCTCGGGTGAGGCTGGAGCTTCCGGCGAGATGCCCTCGCTCATTGTCGAGCTGAACCTGGAAAATGGCGCAACGAGTGCGGTAATCCGTGATGGTGACCACGTGGAATTTGAGTTTTCCTAAGCTCTCATCGTGGCTCTAGGCTGCCCCCAGAGAACCAAAACCGCCCGGACACCATGGCCGGGCGGTAATTCTTTCGTGCCCCATCGATGAGTGGGCACAAGGAGTAGCGACTGCGTTTCTGTTTGCTAACTACCCCGGTTTTCGCAGTTTCAATTAGTGAATCTGCAGTTACATCTCTGCGGTCTCAGCAGGAGTCATCTCGTCGGAGGGTGCCGGGGTGGTGGCCTTCTGCTCGAAGGTCTCCGACGGGTTGGCCTGGTCGCCGACCTTGACGTCCGAGTCAACCTCGTTCGGGGGAGAGCAAGCGACCAGGGCTGCTGCGGCAATGGCGGATGCGGCGATAGCGCCGGCGATGCGGTTACGCATGGATGTGGCTCCTCTGTCGGAAAAACAATAGCTACAAGGGCTAATGAACTTTTCTCACATTATCTTAAAGCAATATCTTAGAGGATTCTTAACGGCTTGCGGGAACCAAGGGGCCAATCGCCCCCGCGCCGATGCATAGCGTTGCCCCCGGAGTCGCTTTCTCCACATCGACACGGAGAGTATTTCCGCCACCGTTGAGGTACGCATAGCGCGGCCGCAGATCGTTGTTCATCTTCACGACCGTGGAACCAGCGCGGGTTTGCTCTTCAGTCTCGAAAGGATTGGGTAGCGACAGGCGCACATCCATGTCCTCAGAGGCGGTGGCCGGGAACTCGAGCACCCAGTCGCCGAGCTTGATGATGTTCTCAAGCTTGATGTCCTCCGACGCAGTGCCGTCCTCACCAACTGTGATGCGATGGCCACACTGCTCGACAGGGCCATCGGTGACCCGGGTGATCTCGGAGACCTTGGCGTCGATAAGCGAACCGTCGGTATTGAACATGCGCGGGTGACCGGTGACGCGCTCAAACGGAGGGCGATCGGAGACTGCATCAAAGACCCGCGAGTACATGTTCATCGGAGCGGCGACGGGCACGAGAATCTCGAAGGGGACGGGCTGGTCAATGAGGTTGTAGTCGATTGCCTTGTCGGGGCCAGCGGCGTCGGCCTCCTCGCGCAGCGCGGACAGCGACGCCTTGGTGTTGCCAATCCACTCCATTGCGATGTCATCAGACCAGGCATTGCGGTAAGTAACCACGGAAATCGAGGAGGTGACAGCCAGTGCGACACCCAGCGACCAAATCAGAATGTGCGTACGAGTCGGTAGCAGAGCCGGCGCCTCGTCCTTTGGCGGGAGTCCCGCCAGGGAGACCGCGACACAGATAGCGATCACGAGCGCGACATCAGAGTAGTAGTGCAGAGTGTGCGCCAGCACGCCAGAGGTGTTCTCTCCCGAGCGGAACAGGGTGATGGCGAACAAGGTGGTGAACATGTACGCCACCGATAGCGTCCACGGAGCCCAGCCACGGTAGTCGCGGCCAATGAGGGTGGCAGACAGAATCAACAGAATAATGCCGCCGAGAGTAATCAGCTGAGACGAAGCGGAGGCAAACGGCTGTCCCGGAGCCCAACGTTCCCAGCTTGTTGGCCCGCCGATGATGCCGGCAAAAATCTGGCCGAGGCCGTTGAAGAACAGTTCGGGCTGTAGCTTGTCAGAAATGAAGCCGGTAGTTTCGGCGGGGCCGAAGTAGTACCACAGTGCCCAGGCGCCGGTCAGCAGCATCGATGGGATCCAGATGACTAGGCCGCGACGGAGAACCTGCAGGATATTGCTGCGCTCCATGTAAGCCAAAGTGATGACAACCAGCATCGAAATCGGCGCGATAGCCAGGGACTTCTCAAAGAATCCCAGCGCCACTGCCAGCAGTACAAACAGACCAGCGGCTTCCCACGGGCGGGGGCCGAAAGAACGACGCATAGTGGTGCGAATAGCGACAATCATGAAAACCACGAATGCCAGGTGGAACGGCTGGGAATTGGCCGCAGCCGACCACCAGGTGTCTCCCGGAAGCATCAGCGGAGTCCAGGCGACGACCGTGATGAGGAAGAGCGACACCAGCGTGCGGCCAGTGAGAAGCTCAAAGAGCTTAGTGGTGGCGTATGTCAGCGCTACCGACATCACGGCCATGGTGATAGCCGGCAGCCACCAGTTCCACGGCGCAATGAGGTGATAGAGGCCTTGCACCAGGAAGGCCAGTGGTGCAAGGTGCCCGTCGTGGTCCTGAAGCAGGTAGTCCTTGCTCAGCAGCGGGGTGTCGTAAAGGTGGCCAACGATGATGAAGTCATCCCAGTAAAAACCATGGCTAGTCAGAACCAGAATGCGAGCGACAAGCTGTATCGCAATAACAACTCCGATGAGTGGCCACCACTGCTTCGCAGACAGGTCAAGTCTCTCGCCCCACGTCAATGTGGGCATGTAGTATGGGCGAGAACTTTCCTGCTCAGCGGTGTTGTCAGCACCACGGAACTCGACAGTTTTCACTGCGGAATCCGCGGCTGTCCCCTCATCGCCGACTGTCGGCGGATGAGGGGTTTGGGCAGTTGGGGTATCTCCAGTAGATGACCGCTCGGCTTTAGTCATGGTTCCTTATGTTATCTAGGCCATCTGCTGGGCGCGGTAGGGTAGGCAAAAGTTAGTGCTTAGGGCGTGTCGGCACAGGCCCCATATGCCGCTAATGAATACATCAAAATCTTTTGAGCAATATCGCTCGAGTTAAAGAAAAATGGGAGCAAGTGAGATGACGCAATCGGCGAGTGCAACACGCGCTAACTTCTCGTGGCGCAATATTGACATCATCATTGCAGCTGTTATCGGCGTGGCCGTTGGCCTGATCTTTGTTATCTGGAACATCATCGGCGGTGCGGGCTATGAAGCAGTCAACGCGCTTACTCCTGGCCTTGGCGGTTTGGTCGCGGGTATGTGGTTCCTCGGTGGGCCGCTCGGCGCGTACATCATTCGCAAGCCGGGTGCCGCTATCTTCGTCGAGGTAATCGCAGCGACAGTTTCAGCACTAATCGGTAACCAGTGGGGTATCTCCACCCTGTACTCAGGTTTGGCGCAGGGGCTCGGCGCGGAGCTGGTGTTCCTTGTTCTGGCGTACAAGAGCTACAACCTGGCCACCGTGGTTATCTCCGGTCTCATGGCAGGTGTCGGCGCGTGGACCTTTGAACTTTTCACCGGCAACCTGGCCAAGACTTTCGAATTCAACGTCATCTACCTGATCTCCACGGCGCTGTCTGGTGCCGTCCTCGCCGGTCTGCTGGCTTACTTCCTGGCTAAGGCACTGGCGGCAACTGGAGCGCTGGATCGGTTTGCCATCGGGCGAGAGCGGCACGGCGACGTCTAGGAAAAATCGATGACAGATGAGGAGTTGACGCGGGGGCCGTCGTCAAGCGGAAATGTCCCTGCGGTGAGCGCGCGGGGGTTCGGATATCGGCACGCGGGGCGCAAAGCTGCGGTACTGAATGACATCACGCTGGACGTCGAGCGTGGTGAAAAGGTGCTGTTGCTCGGCGCGTCGGGGGTGGGGAAGTCGACGCTGCTTGCCGCTATTGCTGGCGTGCTTGGCGACGACTCCGATGGCGAAGCCACCGGAGAGCTCCTGATTGAAGGTTGTACTCCCGCTTCCGCAAGGGGCGCGGTGGGCTTAGTGCTGCAAGACCCTGACTCGCAGACGATTAGTGCCCGCGTTGGCGACGATGTTGCCTTTGGTGCGGAAAACCTTGGCGTTGCCCCGGCTGAGATCGGCAACCGAGTACGCGCCAGCCTGGATGTGGTGGGACTGGATTTGCCGCTGGACCATCCCACGCACCGGCTTTCCGGGGGACAGAAACAGCGCCTCGCATTGGCGGGTGTGCTGGCGATGGGCGCACGGGTCATTTGCTTGGACGAGCCGACGGCCAACATCGATCCGGCCGGTGTGCCGGTACTACGCGATGCGGCGATTACCGCGGCGGAGAGAACCGGTGCGGCGCTGATCGTGGTCGAGCATCGGGTGGATGCGTGGGTCGATGTGGTCGACCGCATCATCGTGCTGGGCCGCGAAGGTGTGATTGCCGATGGTGCGCCTCATCGAGTCTTGGAAGACCACGGGCAGGCTCTGACGGATGCTGGGGTGTGGATTCCGGATGCACCGCCCGCGCTGCCGGACGCGCGTTCCGTTGCCTGCGACCAGGACGGGCACCCTAGCGGTGACATCGCGATTGAAACCCGCGAGTTGGCCATCGGCTATGGCGCGAAGAAGTCTTGGTTCAGCGGTGGCGAAACTGTTGAACCGATTGCTCGCGGTGTATCAATTTCAATCCCATCTCAAGCTTCCACCTGCATTGTTGGTCACAATGGCAGCGGCAAGTCCACGTTAGCGCTGACGCTCGGCGGTCTGCTTGAGCCGATGGCGGGGACGGTCCAAGTGGCAGGCAGCGGTAGCGCGCCGTGGAAGTGGCCGTCGAAGAAGTTGGCTACTCGTATCGGCACGGTGTTCCAGGATCCTGAACACCAATTTGTCACCGGCACCGTGCTGGAAGAGTTGCAGCTCGGCCCCAAGCTCGTCGGTGTTAACGCCGATCAGCGCATCGAGGAATTGCTCGAGCGGCTCCGGTTGACGGCGCTGACCAAGGCGAACCCATTTTCGCTTTCCGGCGGTGAGAAGCGACGTCTGTCGGTGGCGACCATGCTGGCGACAGCGCCGGATATTGTGCTTCTCGACGAACCGACCTTCGGCCAAGACCGCCGGACATTCACCGAGCTGCTCACTTTGCTTCGCCAACTTGCAGACGACGGCCGAACTGTTATTTCGATTACCCACGATCCGTTGGTGGTCCAAGCGATGGGGGACTACGTCGTCGACATGGATGCGTTTCATCCGGAGCGGTCAGGCCGTGCGGCACCGGGACAGCGTGGTTCGGGGGAGCAGGCCGGTCCGAGCAGCAGTAAAGGTTCGCGCGGCCAGGGTGAAGCAGGAGGGACATCGTGACTGAAGTCGGTTCCGCCGGTACGGCTGAAGGTACGCAGAGCGCCACTTCGAGTAAGCAGCCTTTCCTCGCGACGGTCAACCCGGTGGCGAGAGTACTGGGCCTGTTCTTGCTCACCACACCGCTGCTGATTTCCATCGACTGGGTCTCCGCAGTGGTCGCGCTTGTCTGCACGCTTTTCTTGGTGCCGCTGTCGGGTTTGGGTTTTCGTCGTTTTCTAGGACGCAGCCTGCCACTTCTTATCGCCGCGCCCATCTCAGGAATCTCGATGGCGCTCTACGGCAACCCGGAGGGCAAAGAGTATTTCTCCTTTCTGCTTGCGCATGTGACGGATAATTCCATTTCCCTGGCCATCGCGATTATGTTGCGTGTGCTGGCTATCGGTACTCCAGTTATCGTGCTGACAGCCAATATCGACCCCACCGATCTGGGCAATGGGCTGGCGCAGATTCTCAAGCTGCCCAGCCGCTTTGTGCTGGCAACGGTGGCGAGTCTGCGACTCGTCGGCCTATTCATCAGCGATTGGCAGGCGCTGACCCGAGCCCGTCGCGCACGCGGTTTGGGTGACCACGGCGCAATCCGCCGCATTATTTCCCAGGTGTTCGCTCTGCTGGTGTTCGCGCTGCGCCGCGGCACCAAACTGGCTACAGCCATGGAAGCCCGCGGCTTTGGTGCACCGATTAAGCGTACGTGGTGGCACACCTCGACATTGGCCGCGCGTGACTATGTCACCATGGCCGCCTGCCTTGCCATCGCCGTCGCAGCAATCGGTATTTCCGTGTGGGCCGGGGAGTTCCGCTTCCTGGGTGTGGCGTAGCAAAGGCGTTTCGATCACGATGATTCTGCTTATCGATGGCCGTTCCGGCAGTGGCAAAACCACCTTTTCGGCAAAGTTGCACAGTATCCTCGGTTGGCCAGTTATCCACTTGGAGGATGTATATCCGGGCTGGTCCGGTCTGCAGAAAGCATCGGCCGCAGTTGCGGAGACCATTTTGAACCCCGCTCTACCGGCCGATGAGCGCGGGTATCGCCGGTGGGACTGGTACGCCAGTGAATTCGCCGAGTGGGTCCCCACGCCACCGGACTCCTCGCTCATCGTCGAAGGCTGCGGCGCTGTCACTGAAGCTAACCTTGCCGCTGCCCGCGCCATCGGCGACGGCAACGCCTGGGGAGTCTGGGTAGAGCTGGACACACAGACTCGATTTGCCCGTGCCATGGCTCGCGACGACCACTTCGAGGAACACTGGGACATGTGGGCCGAGCAGGAATCCCAGCATATGGCGAAGCACAATCCGCAACAGCTCGTCGACTGGACCATCAACGTCCCAGAACAGTTAACGTGGAAGCTCTGATGAGAAAAACACTCGCGTGCCTCGGTGCAGGCTTCGGTTCCATGCTCCTCGTCGGCGGACTACGCGTCGCCGCTAATTCGGAGCTACGCCCACCACGCCTGCCCAATCGCAGACCTCCGCGGTGGGTTCTTCCCACAGTAGGTGCCGCGTGGACACTGGCCAGCTGCCGCGCCTACTACGCTCGCGCATCGCATCGCTTGACGACGCCCCTGCTCGCCGGCCTCGCAGTACCAGGAGCCGCAGCGATCGTTTTCGAGGCCGTTCGCCTTCGATGTGCAGCCCAAAAACCAACTCTGCCGCCACACACCGTGGTTGTACTGGGATGCGGATTGAAGAACAATCGGCCCTCGGCCCTGCTGGCCAGAAGATTACAGCGAGCAGTCTCAGCGTGTGATGAGCGTACCGAGCGAATCATCTGCTCCGGTGGGGTCGGCAGTGAAGCGGTGACAGATGCCACCTGCTCCGAAGCGGACGCCATGGTGGAGTGGTTGGAGGCGAACGCTGGGGACGTCGTAAAGCGCGGCGACATCGAGTTGATCCCCGAGGACCAATCGACGAATACGTCGGAAAACATTGACTATGCGTGCGAATTGATGCGCGGCATGGACGGTGCGTTGAGCGCTGGAACGGTTGTTGTGACCAGTGATTTTCATGCGCCACGGGTAGCGAAGCTCATGCGCGAACGGGGGCTGGAACCCTGGTGTGTCGTCGGCGCCTATACGCCGTTGAGGTACTGGGCGACATCGCTGCTGCGGGAATTCCTCGCGCAGTTTATTCTGTGGGCGCCGAGCGGCAACGCGAGAATTTTACGAATTTCGCGGGTAGGGCGAAGCGTTAGCCACTAGTATCGAACGAAGATAAATACGTCGTGCGGTGATAGTGCTGCGTAGAAATGCGTAGAGCGCGATATCGAACACGACATCGGAATCATTAAATCGGGAGGAACACCCACATGGCTTTGACCCCAGGATTCGACCTGTTCCAGCTGCCAGAGGAGCACCAGGAGCTCCGCGCCGTTATCCGTGATCTGGCGGAGAAGCAGATTGCTCCGTACGCAGCGGACGTCGATGAGAACGAGCGTTTCCCGGAGGAGGCCCTGAAGGCTCTCAACGAGGCTGGATTCAACGCCGTCCACGTGCCGGAGCAGTTCGGTGGTCAGGGTGCGGACTCGGTTGCGGCCTGCATTGTCATTGAGGAAGTTGCTCGTGTCTGTGGCTCGGCTTCTCTTATCCCGGCTGTGAACAAGCTGGGCACCATGGGCTTGATCCTCAAGGGCTCCGACGAGCTGAAGAGCAAGGTCCTGCCGGACATCGCCAACGGTGAAATGGCTTCCTACGCACTGACTGAGCGTGAGGCCGGTTCGGATGCCGGTTCCATGAAGACCCGCGCGGTCCGTGAGGGCGATGAGTGGGTCCTCAACGGCTCCAAGTGCTTCATCACTAACGGTGGCCGCTCCACCTGGTACACCGTCATGGCTGTCACCGACCCGGAGAAGGGTGCCAACGGCATCTCTGCATTCATGGTCCACAAGGACGACGAGGGTTTCCGCGTCGGTGGCCTGGAGCACAAGCTGGGTATCAAGGGTTCCCCGACCGCGGAGCTGTACTTCGAAAACTGCCGCATCCCGGCTGACCGCATCATCGGCGAAGAGGGCACCGGTTTCAAGACTGCCCTGGAGACCCTGGACCACACTCGCCCGACTATTGGTGCACAGGCACTGGGCATCGCGCAGGGTGCATACGACTACGCCGTTGGTTACGTGCAGGAGCGCCAGCAGTTCGGCAAGCCGATTGCTGCTTTCCAGAACACCCAGTTCATGCTGGCTGACATGCGTATGAAGATTGACGCTGCTCGTCTCATGGTCTACACCGCAGCCGCTAACGCTGAGCGCGGCACTGCTGAGGGCGGCGCTCGCCTGGGTCTGATGGCCGCAAACGCCAAGACCTTCGCCTCTGACGTTGCTATGCAGGTCACCACCGATGCCGTGCAGCTGCTCGGCGGTTACGGCTTCACCCGTGACTTCCCGGTTGAGCGCATGATGCGTGACGCCAAGATCACCCAGATCTACGAGGGCACCAACCAGATCT
>NZ_KV799344.1:0-4363 GCF_001809925.1 Corynebacterium sp. HMSC064H12
GGCATGCGGACACACTTTTCTTTACTTAACCCGCAGTACCCGGCAACGAAATCACTGTCCCCCTGCAGGGCGGCGATATGTAGCGCCATCCTGGCTGTAATCGGCGCCCCAGAACGAAGGTCCGGCAACCGGTCAACAGTGGTGCCTAGAGCTGCCGCCAACTGCTCTTCTGTCTGCAGTCGGCGGGTGCGCATAATGTGATCCAGCACCCCCGGGCGCACCCGAAAGCGTGGTGCCGACATTGTTTCCATAGTGGGCTTCACTTTCTTTACTAAGCTTTCCTACGGGGACACTTCCCCAGTTAGGAGGTGACAAATGTGAGTTCTGAAGTTGAACAGAAGCTCGATGACATTAATGGTTATTTGCACAACTTGATGCATGTAGGCGATATCGAGAACCACCTGAATCGCCTAGTTCACTTGCAGGCAGAAACCCTTGAGGCCATCTATTCACTAGAGCGACGCATTGGTCGCATTGAGCGAAGTTAGATCGTCCACCAGGAGGCTGTTGGCTGCGGCTGCGATAGCCTCCTGGTGTTCTTTAGTGAGGTCTTTGAATCCTCGTTTTGGGTCTTCGCCGTGGTATCGGGTTCGGTCGGCGAGTTCCTCAAGTGCTCGCGATACGTTGTTTTGTTTCTGCATGGTTTCCTGTCCAGCTGTTTTAAGCTCTTCCCGGTCGCTTCCTTGCACCGGTGATTTCATTATGAACCTTGTCGGGTTCATTGTCAACCCCGAATATCCAAACTGTTTGTTTATGCAGGGCTTGACAGGTTTTTGGATATGGTTCATAATGAACCTATGACGCTTCAAGATTGGCTCAAAAGCCTTCCCGATTCCCCCACCGCAAGCCAAGCAGCAGACCGTGCTGGCGTATCGAAAGCGACATTCCTACGGCACCAGAAAAAAGGCGAAACAACCGCTGAATATGCCATTGCCATATCCCGCGCCTACGGGGTTAATGAAATCAAGTCACTGCTTGACCTGGGCTTCGTATCACTACAGGCAGTTAAGGAAATCAGCGTGCAGGTTTCGGCCGGGCGCATGAGTAATCAGCAGATTCTCGACGAAATCCTCCGTCGTTCCGACCCGGAAGCCCTAAATCTCTTCGGCGACCCCACCGGCGAAGCCATCGACTACGACGGCACCGAAGCACCAGTCGCCAGCCTCGACGATCATCGTTCGAACAAACAATCCGCTCGGTCTGATATTCCTCATGACGCAGTAGCCGACGACAGTGACTACCACGAGGAGGAGAACACGGAGTTTGACGACTGATGACCTACACCAACTAGCCGACCAACTAGGGGTCACCATCACCACCCACGACCGTGGCCCCAAAGGCTGGTACCACCACCACACGAGGACTATCAGCCTTCGCAGTGACCTACGTGCCGCGAACTACCGTTGCACGTTGGCGCACGAACTCGGGCACGCGCTCACAGGAGACGTACCAACCGGCATTGCCCATTTTGACCAGCGCATGGAACGCGCCGCCGACATGACGGCAGCGAACATGCTCATCTCTCACACCGACTACGCCGCAGCGGAAGCGCTCTACGGCGCTCACGACGGAGCCATCGCCCGTGAGCTTGGCGTAACCACCCACCTACTTGCCGTATGGCGAAACACCTACGAAAGGACACGGTCATGAACCGCGAAGAGGAAGCGCGCTTCGACACCGACATTGAAGGCGAATCCAAGAATTTCGACTACCTGAAGTCACTCGCGGAATCCAACTTCGCAACCCCAGGAGAGGCTTTCGAAATCATCGCGACACTCACTGTCGACGGCAACAGAATCAACGTGACCCACGACGAGCACCCGCTCGGATACATCGAGCACGCCGACGAGCTGGCCAACACCATCGACGGGCCAGCAGACGTTCCAGCGCGTGTTTGGACATGCCACGATTGGGACGATTTCTACGCATCGGTTCGACTGGACACGGAAGAACTCTTCATCGCGCAGGCAGAATACGACGATTTTCTAATGCGCACCTACGGCACAACCACACCAGATTTGGAAACCACGCAGCGCGTGGCAGCAGCATCGGAAGTTCCCGCGGAGTCCGCGAACTGGGAAGTGCTACTCGCGCCGGATGGATCAAAACGCGCGACCCCGTTCCAGCGAGGATTCGTGCGCGGGAAGATTGGGCACCACTTCCCGAGTAACCGCGCGCCACGAATGGACTATCTAACTGTTGGGCAGGCGTATCGCGTGCTCGAGCATTTCCGTGAGGATGCGTCAGGTCTAGAGAAGCCTGGTCGAGGCTCAATGATGCTGTGGTGGCTTCTCATTTTCCTATTTAACTTTGCGTTCTTACTTTTTAGCTTTTTCGGTTTCGGGCTGGTCTTGTTCGCCATCGAGGCGGCGTTCGTAGTTCACCACTTTGTGACCAGGTCGAAGTTGGAACCGCCGTTTAGTAAGCGCAGGTAGAAAAACAAGGGGGCACTCGACCCAGCACGACATTAGAGAGCGCCCCGGCATGCCATAGACATGACGAAACCGGCTATCCCGCCTATCGGGGCAGGAAGTCCTCCCCTGGAGGACTTGTCACCGGATTCAGCCCCACCGTACCACCACTCACCTACTCGCCGTCTGGCGGGACATGTACGAAAGACAAAAACAATGACATTCGAAGACCGCACTACACAGCCGACCACCAAGAAACCGTTCTATAAGCGCCTTTGGTTCGTCATCCCAGTAACCGCCATAGTCGCCATTGCCGCATTCATCGGCATCATCTTCGCGATTCCGGGAACCAACGACGAACCGACCCGAGAGCAGCTTTTCGAAGCCGGGAAACAAGCCTGTTACACCGAGCTCTTGGAACGGAACAACGAGTCCATGAACCGCGCGGTTGGCTGGGAGGGCAGGCACAGCGCTTACATCGAGCAGGGCGAAACAACCGGGTACATGGAGTTCGAAATCGAAGTCGTTACAGGTCGGTTAATTCCGTGGCCACAGAAGTTCCGCTGTGATTTTGACGCGACGACGTTACCGGCGACGGTAACAAGCTTGTCTACCAGCGACACTGACTAATAAAAGATGGGGGCGCTCGACCCAACACCACATTAGGGAGCGCCCCCACAAAACGCCGCCGTGGGAACCGGGGGGGGTGGCTCAACCAACCAGCGACAAAAGGATTATATCAATGGCTGTTCAAAAACGCGTCCGCAACGGGAAAACACGTTGGGTGGCACGCTACCGTGACCCCGCAGGCAAAGAGCACTCAAAAACGTTCGACCTCCACCGCGAAGCCAAAGCCTGGCTCAACGACCGCGAACGCGAACTACGCGCAGGCGACTGGATAAACCCCACCGACGGCCAAATACCACTGACCGAATACTGGAAAACGTACAAGACCACCGCTCAATCCCCTGGCACCAGAGAAGTTCGAAAAACCATTCACGCCAACCTCGGCGACATGGCCGACATGCCCATCGACTCCATCCGCCCCGCGCACGTCAGAACGTGGCTGGGGCACCTCACCAACGGCAGACCCTGGCTGGAAAACAAGGCACTGTCCCAGAACACTGTTTCGTCGTGGGCTGCGCAGCTGTCCGGGTGCTTCACAATGGCCGTTGAAGACGGACTCATCCGCAATAACCCCGTATCAAAGGTGAAAAAGCCACCCCGGAAAGTTGTTGTCACCGTAGCCGACCTCCCCACACTGGATGATGTGCGCGCCGCTATAAAACTGGCAGATAAGACCGGACGGGAAACACTGGCGACGATGATGATCCTCGCGCTCGGTACAGGTATGCGTGCCGGTGAGGTTGGTGGCCTTACCCGCGCCAACATCGACATGGGCAACAAGCTGCTGCACGTGGTGCAGCAGACACGGCCGCGTTCTGGCGGGGTGATGGCACCACATTTCGCGCCGTTGAAAACGGAATCATCGAGGCGGACGATACCGTTTTCCGCTACTGTTGCCCGCCGCATGGCCGCTCACCTGCTAGCGCATCCTGATGGTGATGATGAGCCGGTGTTCCGTACGCCAACCGGGCTGATGGTCACCTCACAGTCCATCAGTCACTCGATGAAGGTGCTGTGCGGTTTTAACTTTCATGCGCTACGCCACCTGTATGCCACGGCGCTTATTCGGTCTGGGCAGAACGTGAAGGCGGTGCAGACAATGCTGGGACATGCGAGCGCGGATGTGACGCTGAGCGTGTACACGCACTTTTGGCCGGACGATGTAGAGCTGGTGCGTGCTGCTGCTGGCGAGCTGGTGGATGGTGTGGTGCGGGACGGATGCGGGACGGGCAAAAAATCTGGGTGATGCGGTGGTATGAAAAAGCCCCCGCCTTGGTAGCGAGGGCTTAGCGTTTGCGCTGGTGATTAGCGCTTCTGTGCGTCTG
>NZ_KV799345.1:0-37862 GCF_001809925.1 Corynebacterium sp. HMSC064H12
TTGTGTGGGGTTGGGTGCTGCGGCCCACTTTTGTGCCCACGAGTAAACAACATTAACTAGCGTTTTAATGCGACATTTTTTGTTCGTTTGCTCATTCCTATGTGGCACGCTTCGTCGTCGCCGTTTTAATTGCTCGACTCAGTCGGCTGTATCTTGGAATTCATGCGAGTGGGAATCGTGACTGGAGCATCTCGGGGCATAGGCGCCGTCTTTGCCGATAAACTTGGGCAGCTACGTCCAGACCTAGATGAAATTTGGTGTGTTTCTCGTAGCTACAACGATGATTCTTCCGGTGAGGACGCTGAGTTCTCGCAGAGGCAAGGTCCTCGTCTTCGATATCTTTGTCTAGATCAGTCCGATGATGATTTTGGCGATAAACTCCGGAATCATGTTGACCGCCATCACGCGACGATAGTTTATTTAATCCTCAATGCCGCGTATGCGAATTATGGCGATGTTAAAACCCAGGATTTTTCGCAGGCTGATCAAATGATACAGACGAATATTCGCGGTACGGTCGCAGCGGTTTACTCGCTAAACGATTTATTCGAAAAGAACGGCCACATCATTTTCGTTTCATCGATCTCAGCTGTAGCACCAACTCCAGGGCTGGCGGTGTACACAGCATCGAAAGCGTTTATTCGGCACTGGGGTATCTGCCTTAGAGAGGAATTGAAACCTAATGGTGTAACTGTAACTATTTGCTACCCGGGAAAGGTTAAGACCAAGGCGCTACGGGACGTCGTGAAGCAGGCGAAGTCGGTGAAGTTGCGTCTCATGCCGGAGCAGAATCTCAATTATCTAGTGGAGCGCACGTTACGTGGAGCGGAGAGGGGTCGGGCGGAGGTAGCGCCCGGCCTATATGGCCTAGTGATGGCCCTATCCAAAACTGTGCCGAAACGTGTGGTGGCTCGATTCGCGCGGTTAGTTTGAGGCCGTCTAGATTCGCGGAATCAAACTTTCGTTTAACCCCCTGGGTTTAGTCTGTTTAGAAGCCAGTGTTATCTGAGTAGGCTACGAAGTATGCGTAAGTTATTCACAGCTGCTTCGGTGTATCTCGGTCTTGGTCTGTTTTCTGGCGTTTTCTATCGTGAATTTACCCGTGCGATGGATTTTGGGGATAAAACGCAGCTCAATACGCTGCACACGCATTTCCTTGTTCTTGGCATGATTTTCTTCTTGGTTGCGCTGGCATTGGATGGGCAATTCAATATTTCAGCTGTCAAGGGCTTTGATCGCTGGTTCATCGTTCAGAATGTCGGCATTGTTTGGACGATTGGCATGATGGTGGCTAACGGTATCGTGCACGTTGTTTCAGGCCCGGAGGCCTGGGGTGCGATGTACTCGGGAATTGCAGGACTCGGCCACATTATCCTGACGGTTGGCTTTGTGTGGTTCTTTATGCTTCTCAATAAGGCGCTGAAGAATCGAGAACGCGAGGTTCGCAAGGCCAACGCAGCCGTATAAATTTCCAGCGGAAATGCGTGAGTCGGATAGCTGATTCGGCCTAGGTAATAAGGCGAAATAAAACCCCGTGCAGAAACTATATCTGCACGGGGCGCTTTCATATAGCGGCGGCTATTCGTCTGCGATAGCGGCCAGAGGTGGTGTCTTCGCGGCCTTCTGACCAGGTCCGAGAGCAGCAATAACGCCTACAAGCGCAGACCCAAGCAGCATGAGAACAACCTGCAGCCACGGTACCGCAATAGTATTCAGGCCCTCATCCTTCAGCACGGTCAGCAGTGACCAGCCAAGGAACAAGCCGAGGACAATACCCACAACCGCGCCGAAAATGGAGATTTCCACAGATTCCAGGCGAATCATCCGGCGAATCCCCGAGCGCTGCAGGCCGACGGCTCGAAGCATGCCAATCTCCTGGCGGCGCTCGACAACTGAGAGCGCGACAGTATTGATAATTCCCAGAATCGAAATGATGACCGCCAGTGCCAGCAGTGCGTACACGATTCCCAGCATGACATCGATAGAGGCATTAGCCAGGCCCGCAAACTCCTTAGCAGTCATCACTTGTACTACGAGGTAGTCCGCAACGGCGTCGCTAAGCTTTTGCTTCATTTCATCCATGGAGCCGCTGTCTGCCGCGATGGAATCAGAAATATCGACGTAGGTCTGGAAAGGCAACAGGTGGCTGCTTTTGACATATTTATGGGCGGCTTCGTCGGAGACCATAATCGACTGGCCGGGATCACTTGTGTCAGCAAAAATGCCGGTGACGGGGAGCCGTGTTATGCCGCCTTTGGAAACAACTGCGAGTTCAGTGCCAACGTTCCAACTATTCTTTTTCGCTGTTGATTCGCTGATGACAATTCCCGCATCCGGCTTGGCCAGATCCAGGGAGCCCTGGATGGCGCGAGTGCCGTACCATTTGCCGACGTTGGAGTTGAAAACCGACGCATTACTAGATTCCGGTCCGACTTCAGTTTGTTCGCCGTCGGAAGCTATCATCGTGGCGGCTTCCTCAGGTGGGATTACCAGTAGCGCGCCAATCGACAAGGTTGCGGTGTCGTCGACACCATCGATATCCTTCACCGCATCCTCGACCCCAAGTGGCAGGGCCGAATGCGCGGTCAGAGGTGGCGAGAGCACGAAGTCAGCCGTCAGATTGGTCTCTGACCACTCATTGACCGCCTCCTTCATGGACACACCGAACATGCCAATCACAGTCACCAGCGCAAGCCCGAGCGTCAGTGCAAACGATGTGGTTCCCGTTCTGCGCGGATTGCGGTGAGAGTTCGTTGCCGCAAGCTTGCCGACGGTTCCAAAAGGCGCACCTACGACGCGCCCCAGTCCTCCGATCAGAGGCATGGACAGCGCGGGGCCGACAAGCCAGACGGAGGCTACGGCCATCACTGCACCGACACCAACGAAGATGGCACGAATCTTGGTTTCTGCGTCGTTCCACTGCAATGCCCAGGCAATGATGGCGATAGCGGCGGACGCCAGCACAGTACCGGTCCACGTCCTAGCACTGAGGCTATTGCTGGTTGTTTGATCCCCAGAGCGCATGGCTTCTACAGGAGGGACCGCGCCAGCGCGGGCGGCCGGCGTCCAGGCGGCGATCATGGTGATGGCCACGCCGACAAGGAGAGGAACGATGACTGCCACCGGTTCGAATGTCAGGCCATCGCCGGGCATGGAGATACTCATGGCATCGAGAAGCATGAATAGCCCCTGGCTCAGCCCAAATCCCGTGATGACACCTAGTGCGGAACCGATGAGGCCAACAATGAATGCCTCCAAGAGGACGGACGCAGTGAGCTGTCGTCGTGAAGCACCGAGGGCGCGGAGGAGAGCGAACTCCTTCATGCGCTGAGTGACCAGCATGGTGAAAGTATTGGAAATGATGAAGATCCCGACCAGCAGCCCGATGAGCCCGAAAGCGATGAGGAAGTAGTTGACAAAGCTTAAGGCAGAGGAGACACGTTCGGAGGCCTCCTCGGCGAGCTTAGAGCCTGCCTCTACCTTGAGCTCGGGGAATGCTTCTGCGACATCACGGGTAAGCGTGGCAGCGTCAGTGGTGGAATCGGCGGCGAGGGTGAACATGTCCATATGGCTGTCCGCGCCGTAGAGCTTGCGCCACTGATTCTGGGTGAAAAAGACCGCGAGGTAGCCGGTTTCGTCGATGGAGGTATCAGCGATGCCGACAACCTTCACCGTCGCCCGATCGAGGCGGGTGGCTACTTTGATTTCAGTGCCGACGTGGAGGTTGCCGAGTTCGGCGGTGGTGGAGTTGACGACCACCTCACCTGGTGTTTCCGGCGCGTGCCCCTCGGTAACCGTGACCTTGTTGCCCACCGCTTCGGCCGCTGGATAGTAGGGAAGACCCATCGATGGCGAACCATTGGTTTGAATCGGCTTGCCGTCGGCTCCCGTGGCCGTAATGCTGTTGTTGGGATCGCCAATGTTGAGGGCTCGGACCCCGGGGAAGCTTTCGATTTTCTGCGCGGTTTCTTCGGTGAGAGCACCGGGATTGTCAGCTGGGGCCGTCACCACCACGTCGACACCGTCATAAGCGGTACTCATTGCGCCCTTAAAGGCCTTGTCCAGCGATGATGTGAACACAAATGCGCCGGTGATGAAGGCTGTGCCCAGCACGACCGAAATAATTGTGAGCACGAGGCGCAACTTGTGCGAGGTGATATTACGCCAGGCGACGCGGCTTAGCGTGGAAGACGATGATGCCATGGGGAGAGATGACCTGCCTTCCTAAAGATTCTCAATATCTGCCATGCGCGCCAAAATATCGGCGGGCGTGGGGTTGCGAAGCTCGTCAACCACACGGCCATCCGCGAGGAACACAACACGGTCTGCGTAGGATGCGGCGGTGGCATCATGCGTCACAATGACAACGGTCTGGCCGATGTCATCAACCGCATCGCGGAGAATCGTCAACACCTCACGGGATGAGTTCGAGTCCAAGTTGCCCGTCGGCTCATCTCCAAAGATGATCTCCGGCCGGCTGACAATGGCACGCGCACAGGCGACACGCTGCTGCTGGCCACCGGACAGTTCCGAGGGGCGGTGCGTAAGCCGTTCTTTAAGCCCGAGGCGCGTGGTGATTTCCTCGAACCACTGCTTATCCACCTTACGACCAGCGATATTGATAGGCAGGGTGATGTTCTCCGCCGCTGTCAACGTCGGCACCAAGTTGAAGGACTGGAACACAAAGCCCAGGCGGTCACGCCGCAGCGCCGTAATCTCCTTGTCCGACAGCTTCGACAGTTCCGTCGTGCCGATGTACGCGCTTCCCGACGTCGCGGAGTCCAAGCCGGCCATGCAGTGCATCAATGTCGACTTACCCGACCCGGACGGCCCCATGATCGCGGTGAACTCACCAGCGGCAAAAGAGATATCGACATGGTCCAGTGCAGTAACAGCGGCATTGCCGACACCGTACTTCTTGGTGAGCCCCTCAGCGTAGGCCGCCGCTGGTGGGGCGGAATGCTTCAAAGAAGACTCAGCGGATGATTTGGTGGGGCGTTTTGCATGCTTGGCAGACATGGGGGAGGGGCTCTCTTCTAATTAGATTTGATCAACGGCGAATTAATATCCGGCAGCGAAAGCGGATTGAAAACGCTGCGGCGGGAATGGAACGTTCGTTGTTCACCAGTCACGGGGTCAGCGAAACTCATTTCTACACAGACCAGGTGCAGGGGCTCCGAGGCATTCTCGGCCTCCAGCGGCAGAATCTCCGGGTAGTACTGGTCACCCAGGATGGGAAAGCCCAGTTCACTCAAGTGCAGCCGCAGCTGATGAGTGCGTCCGGTGATGGGCTTCAATTGCCACAGCGCAACGCGACCACTGTCGGCAGCGAGGCCGTCGGCGTCCGAAGGCACGTCGACAAGCGAAATGCGCTCGATGATGGTGTGGGCGTTTGGCTCGCCCTCGAGAGTATAAGCCTGCATCTGGCCAGCAATTTTGTGCTGTCGTGTGCGCAATTCCAGTGGGGTCTCGGGCAGGGCTTCGCTGGCCGCGCCAGCGATGGGTGTAGGCGACGTCAGTGCGTGGTAGCGCTTAGTGACTTCCCCCGATGCGAAAAGCCCCTGGTAGGCGCCGCGAACCTCGCGCCGGGCGGTAAAGATGAGCAACCCCGACGTCAGCCTGTCGAGGCGATGCGCGGGAACCAACTCCGGATTACCCAGCTCCCGCCGCAGGCGAACCACAGCAGTTTCCGTAATATGTCGGCCGCGCGGCATCGTTGCCAAAAACGACGGCTTGTCGACGACCACAAGGTTGTCATCTTGAAAGACAATCGGCATCGGCCCCGCGATTGTGCGCTCCGGTGCCGGGGTGCGGTAAAACCACATTTCCGCGCCGGGCTTCACCATGTCATCTGGACTGTAGGGCACTGAGTTGGCGCGAACGACGAGCCCATCTGCAAAACGCTTGGCCACAGCCGTTTCATCATCGTCTGGGTGGCGGTGGGTTTGACCTGCGATAGCGCCTGCGAGCAGATCCCACGCACGGGTGGGGGCATCGCCACGACGCCCGGGAGCGGCGATGCGGGAGGGGTTGAGCCCATCGCGAATGGGCAGTGGCATGCGACGCATACGGCTGACTTTAACAGGTGCCCCGGATTCACCCGGCGGGCAAGCGGAGCTGCTGGCGCAGGGCTGTGTTGGTACCGCCCCTAATGGCGTAGGTGGACAACATTCTGCCCTGTCGGTCGCAACATAATGGGGGTAGGGTGGAGGTGAAAGTAATAAAAGGGTTGGCTCGGAAGAGTTGACTAAATAGCAAAGCTTGTCCATTAAAATGGCGTCCAAGCAGGTGCGATAGGTGTAGCTGCGTTGCGGTCGGGCCGCGGAGAGCCAATTTTTATGGATCGCATAATAAGGAGGCAATCAATGCCAAGGCAGAACATCATTGTGTGCGCGGTCGATGGCTCGGAGGCATCCAAGACCGCCGTCAAGTGGGCCGCTAACACCGCAGTGAAGCGCGGTGAGCCGCTCCGTCTGGTCAGCAGCTACTCCATGCCGCAGTTCCTCTACGCAGAGGGCATGGTTCCGCCGCAGGAGCTTTACGACGATCTTGAGGCCGAGACCCTGGAGAAGATTAACGAGGCCAAGAAGATTGCCCTCGACTTCGCACCGTCGGTAGATGTCAGCCACCAGATTGAAGAGGGCAGTCCGATTGACATGCTGCTCGACCTGTCTGAGCAGGCAACCATGGTGGTTATGGGCTCTCGCGGTCTGGGTGGGCTCTCTGGCATGGTCATGGGTTCGGTTTCCGCCGCTGTTGTTTCCCACGCATCGTGCCCGGTTGTTGTTGTCCGCGAGGACAACCTGGTAACCGATGAGACCAAGTACGGTCCTGTCGTTGTCGGTGTCGATGGCTCCGATATTTCCGAAAAGGCAACGGAGTACGCATTCCGTGAGGCCGATGCTCGTGGTGCCGAACTGATTGCGGTTCACACCTGGATGGACATGCAGGTACAGGCTTCCCTGGCTGGCCTTTCTGCAGCTCAGAGCCAGTGGCAGGTTGTGGAAGAGGAGCAGAAGGCTCTGCTCGGCCACCGTCTGGAGAAGTACGCTAAGAAGTACCCGGAAGTGGCCATCAAGAAGGTTGTTACCCGCGACCGCCCGGTTCGTGCTCTGGCTGATGCCTCGGAAGGCTCGCAGCTGCTGGTCGTCGGCAGCCACGGCCGCGGAGGTTTCAAGGGCATGCTGCTCGGCTCCACTTCGCGTGCACTCCTGCAGGCGGCTGCTTGCCCGATGATGGTCGTCCGCCCGGAGACTGACGCCTAAAGCGCCCTTCGAGGGGGCTGAGAAAAGACGCCGGCGGCGGTCGTCGAGGCGCTTTTAGCGCCGAGTGCAGAAACCGTTACCGAATATTTATAAGTAGAACCTAGCCGGTTTCCGACAGGCGTCGGGGCCGGCTTCGGTTTATCCAAATGAGGCCTCTCGTCTGCATAAACCCTGTTTTCATGCAGAAAGTGCAGATTTTATAAGAGTTTTCCTGTGGCTATCCGACTGTTATCTCGCTAGTTTCTCAGTGGCCGAAATGGCCTGATAGTGCTTGCAGTGTATGCAAGAGTTTTCGGAAAGACTTATAGTTGAGTCAGAACGATTTCGGGAAAGGAATATCTATCATGAACGAGATTCTTCTTGCTGCCTCCTTTAGTCCCACGATGGGCTTCATCAGCTGGATTATCATCGGTGGTCTTGCCGGCTGGATCGGCTCTAAGATCATGAACACCGATGAACAGATGGGCGTCGTCCTGAATATCGTCGTTGGTATCGTCGGTGGTTTCTTGGGCGGTTGGCTGCTCACCCTGTTCGGCGTTGATGTCGCCGGTGGCGGAAAGTTCTTCAGCTTCCTCACCTGTCTGCTCGGCGCCGTGATCCTGTTGTGGATTGTCGGCCTGGTTCAAAAGCGCAAGTAAGCCAAGCAAAACAGCGCGACTATGCACGAAGCGTCGTAACGCTGCTATCTACTGGATAGTGAGCTAGAGCGCGGGGCATCTCATCAACATTGAGATGCCCTTTTTTTGTTGTGCGGTTGTCGTGACGTTGGCGTTCTGCGATTGTCGCGACATCTGTTGGGGGCGGCAATCATCGCACGCTAAAGTAGGACTAGAGGCTGAAAGACTGACTAGTTTGTTCTTTTACAAAATCACAGTCGCAGATACGCCTACAATGGAATATCACAGACTATGAACGCCCTGTTCAGTGCTCTGAAAGCAATGGCGCTAATGCCGGTGTTTGCGAGTAAGCAGCTGTTAGAACGGGGTGTGACTTTGGAAGGACGAGAGGTACTGCCGTGGCAGAAGCGACAACGGGCAAGGGCGCAAAAGGCGGCCGCGCTTCCTCTCGCCGTCGTAACCGCCCCAGTCCGCGGGAGCGCCTCCTGGCATCAGCGACAACTCTGTTTACAACAGAGGGTATCCGCGTTGTCGGCATTGACCGCATCCTGCGGGAAGCTGATGTGGCCAAAGCCAGCCTGTATTCGTTGTTTGGATCCAAGGACAAGCTAGTCATTGCATATCTGCAAGACCTCGACGCCAAATGGCGGGAGGCTTGGGAGCAGCGAGTGGCCTCTTTGGATACCCCGGCGGAGAAGATTCTCGCGTTCTTTGATCAGTGTATTGCGGAGCAGCCGGCAATCGACTTCCGTGGTTCACACTTCCAGAATGCGGCTAGTGAATATCCGCGGCCGGAAACGGAGTCGGAGCAGGACATCCGTCAGGCCGCAGCCGATCACCGTTCCTGGGTTTGGCAACAGCTACACACGCTGCTGACTGAAAATGAATCTAGTATGCCGTCTGCTCACGCAAATATGCTGTTGCTCTACCTCGACGGCGGCCTCGCGGGTGCCAAGATGTCCAAGGATCTGAACCCGCTGCAGATGGCGCGCGACCTGGCCCGTGACTTGGTCACGTAAATACCTAATTCCCTTTTTTAACGCGCCCTAGTTCTCGCCTTTTGCTCACGGGCTAATCCCGGAAGCGTTTCCAGTCCGACTCCTTTGAGCCGGTGGCTTTCTTAACCATATTCTTCGTATTCTGGCCGAGCAGCATTCCCAGGTTCTTTGCAATCAGAATTGGTTTCGGCCGCTTCTGCGCCTTTTGTGCTTTCTCGGCTTGTCGTTTCATGTCTGCCCGCACTTTAGCCAGGCCGGGAAGCGGCGGAACTATACCCGAGGAAATCTTCATATCCTGCGTCAGGGACGGCAAATTGTCCTGAGCGCCAGGCCTCATCTGGGTCACCATGTAGCGAACCTTCGCAATTTTCAAAGCCTGGGCATATTCTTCGTCCTGCTTTGCTTTACGACGGTCCCGCGATTCCTTCTCAATAGCGGCATATTCGCTCTTAAACTGCTTTATCTTCCACGGAGCGAATGCGGATTTGATATAAAAGTGACGCTTGGCCTGCTTTAACTTCTTCTTTTCCTCCCGCTCCGATTCGTATTCACCCTTTTGGTGGTTTTGAAGAGTTCGGAAATCGTCTGTGAGCGGGTAGGTCTTTTCCACATAGCGGGTGAGAATGATATTTTGGGTCAGTGTCCAGAAGTTATTGGTGACCCAGTAGACAATTAGAGCCACAGGTGTTGGGCCAAAGAACCCCGCGAAGAGGATCATCAGCGGTGCGTAGATAAGCATTACGCGCATGAACTTGCTGAGGAATACACTGACGCTATTGGAATAGTCGAGAGTGCGCTGCAACCGGCGGTAGGAAATGACCAAGTTAAAACCGGTGAAAAAGGCCGCTGCCACGATGCCGATAATGCAGAAAGTTAACAGCGAATCATGATTGCCCCCGAGGATTTGCAGTTGCGCCGGGTCCATGCGCAGATATGCGGGTAGAGGCTGTCCCAAGAATGTCGCGCTCAGAAAGTCGGAGATCTCATCCTTAGAGATGAATCCGACATTATGAGACGCAGGCAGCCCAGGCCCCTCAGACGCCCGCAGCATGTGCCTCAGCATGCGAACAAGGCCCATAATCACGGGAATCTGGACGAAGAGGGGCGCCAGCATTACGGAGGTCTTAATTCCCTCTGCTTTGCGCATTTCCTTGCTGGCAAAGTTTACGTATTGTGGCGAGTTCGGCTCGATGCTCCTGCGGTAGCGCTCCTTGAGCATAAAAAGCTGCGGCCGTAGGTTGGCTGTCTTGCGCGCCGAGATAAATTGCTGGAACGCGAGAAACGCTAAAGCGCCACGCACCGTAAACACCAGCAGGAAGAGAGAAAGCGTCCAGGACAGAGAAGACGGCAGGTGAAATACTGAGGCCAGTAAAAGGTGCCACGCCTTAAGGACAAACGAGACCAGCCAAACAAATGGTTCCAAAATGACCACGGGCCGACTCCTCCATGTCAAGGATAAGAAAAGTAAGACAACCGGATGAGGCCGGTGTGCCAATTCCAGCCGCTATCCTAGCGACTCGAATTACCTGCCCCAACTTTAAAACAGGGCCCCGCTGTGGCGGGACCCTGTTTTAAAGATAGTAAACCTGGGTGAAACCCAGTGGAAGGCAAATGGACCTGGGTGAGAACTAGTTAGCGCTCTCGTACTTTTCAATAATGTGCTTTGGCAGCGCACCACGGTCTGCAACATCCATGCCATTCTCTCGTGCCCACTGGCGAATCTTGCGATTGCGATCACGGGCCTCAGCGGCATTGGGATTAGCGGAAGAGCGCTTACGCGGAGCTACAACCGTGCTGTGATCAATGGAAGCTTTCGCAATATACGGTTCTAATACCTGCTCGAACTTCTCTGCATTTTCCTGAGAGAGGTCGAGAATGTAGTTCTTACCGCGGAAAGAGAAACGAACGACTTGGTGGTCTGCGGAATCAAGTGGAGTCCCATCGAGGTCGTCGATGTACTGAATTAGTTCGCGGCGTGCCATAGAATCCCTGCCTAATCTTGGTGCTGAACTTGTAATAATGAAGAAGGCTTACGGTGAAACTCCAATACGGTGAAATTTCAAATTAATATCAAGCCCTGTTTTCTTTCCCCCACAGTATAAGTGCAAAGAAATTTAATGTCTATTGACGATAATTGAGTTAGATTGTGCAACTTATATCGAATACATGGTTTGTTAATAATTCGATTAATTGTGCACAAGAACTTGGGGTAATAAAAAGACGGCCCTGCATGTTGTGCAGGGCCGTCGTGAACAGCAACTACGCTACTGAGAGCGCAATGCGGGGTGCGCTCTCAGTGGTCGTCGGAAAGCGAAAGGATGAGAAGGCGCTTAAGCCTGGGTCATGCCCTCACCAGGCTTGCCTCGGTAGGTAGCGGCGACGAAAAGTGGCTGGTTCGGTTCCTCCTTGACCTCGACGAGGCGGTACTCAGAGGTAACGTCCTCGCGGCCGAAGTAGACAGCGGTGTAGCCGTGGCGGTCGAACTCGAGGTAGTTGACGTACGGGTTCGCAGCCTTGAGTCCAGCGGTAGCAGCCAAGGAAATCGGGTTGTCCTGAGGCAGCTTCACAATGTCATCGATGTTCGGGGCGCTGACGGAAGTACAGACAATCTCAATGGCGGCAATACCGGCACTCGGGTACTGGCCCGGGACCTTCGGTACGTTGCAGTTCCAGGAGGAGTGAATATCGCCGGTGAGGAAGACAACGTTGTCGTAGCCCTCCTTACCCATGATGTCGATCAGCTTACGACGCTCAGCAGCGTAGCCATCCCACTGATCCAAGTTGTACGGCAGGCCGTCCTGAGGCAAGCTCAGCAGCTCAGTGACAGCGCGAGTGGCCTCCGGATCCAGCGGCGGAACCAGCACTGGAGTGAACATGACGGAGTTGCCCACGACACGCCACTTTGCGCTCGAGGAACGCCACTGGCCGAGCAGGTAATTGAACTGCTCAGAGCCGAGCATGGAGCGACTCTCATCATCGGTTTGGCCAGCGCGGATGAACTTCAGCTGCTGGTCACGGTAGGTGCGCAGGTCCAGCATGGTCAGGTCGGCGAGATCGCCGAAACGGAAGCTGCGGTAGAGCTTGCCGCCCTGGGAGAAGGGGACAGCGCGAACCGGCAGCCACTCCAGGTAAGCCTGGATAGCGGCGTCGCGGCGGGCAACGTAGTCGCCTTCGGTCTCCGGGTCGTGGTTCTCAGCGCCACTGTGCCAATCATCGTTGGCGACCTCGTGGTCATCCCAGGTCACAATCCACGGCTTTGCGCGGTGAGCTTCCTGCAGGTCCGCATCGGTGCGGTAGGTGGCGTAGCGCAGGCGGTAGTCAGCGAGAGAAATAATCTCGTGAGCCGGCTTGTGGTCACGAACCGGGCCCTTGCCGGAGTAGCCACCGGCCTCGTACTCGTAGATGTAGTCACCGACACACATAATGATGTCGATGCGGTCATTTTCCGCCATATCGCGGTAAGCGGAGAAGAAGCCACTTTCCCAGTTAGCGCAGGAGGTCAGCGCGATGCCCAGGTGATCTGGCGAGGAGTTCACCGGCGGCGCAGTGCGAGTCTGGCCAATCGGGGAAACCTGGCCCGCGTGATTACCAGCGGTGACGGTAAAGCGGTAGAAGTAGTAGGAATCAGCGGAGAGACCCTTGACATCGATCTTGACGGTGTTGTCAGCATCCGGGTCGGTGTTCAGGGCACCAGAGGCAACGATGTTGCCGAAGCCCTCATCAGAAGCGACTTCCCACTTCAGTGCAACAGGGCGGCCCTGGTTTGCACCTGCGGTGTCGCCTGGGTGCGATGTCACACGAGTCCAGATAAGAACGGAGTCCGGCAGTGGATCGCCAGAGGCCACACCGTGTTGGAAGACCTGAAAACCACCAGAACCGCCAGCATTAGCTGGGGACTGCGACTCAGGATTGGCCCCCGCACTAGTAGCGGTCGCCAGGCCGATGGCGCCAGCAGCAGCACCGGTAGCGCCGGCACGCAGTACGGCACGACGAGTAGGGGTGAATGGCTTTTGGGCTGTTGCGTCGCTGTACGAGACCGCACCGTTCAGATCCGAGGCTGCAGTCTGAGATTTATCTGAAGATGGCATAGCCCTCATTACAGTAGTTCTCAGTCCGTAGCGCCATCGGAGGGAGAAAATAGCCCGATACGGGGGTACTAAGAGCGAAAGCGCGACTATTGCTGCTCAACAACAGTCGCGCTTAGTTCGACGAATCTCGGCGAGTGGCCTTAACCCGAAGCGGCCAGGTTTACGCGCCCAGCTCCGAAATGATCTGGCGATCCAGAGAATCCAGCTCTGCGGTAATGGAGTGGTGTGCGCGACGACGCTGCTCCGGGGTCATCTTCTCGGCAGTGTTAATGGCGTCAGTCATGACATCCAGACGCGAGTTGGCGTCCTTGATAAAACCATCGGTACCCTTGGGGCCCGACTTACGCAGCTCTGTCAGTGAACCACGAGTGGCCTCAATGCGGGCCAGCAGCGGCGCACCGTGCCCCTGGTAACGAGCGGCATCATTAGCGGAAACACCGAACTTCTGCGCGGCCGAAGAGTGTTCACGGCGCTGAATGGCAGTGATGGCGCGGTAGGCCAGCGGAACCAGCACCGGTACCAGCAGGCGTGCGCCACCGATCCACGACTTTGCCTTGTCCTTGTTGAAGCCCTGGCTGCGCTGCTGTTGCAGGATCTTCTCGGCCATCTTGGTCTGGTGGCGCTGCTTGGCGGCCAGCGCCTTCTTCTCGTCCTTGGCACTCGCCTTGCGGATCTTCTCCGCGCGCTTCAGAGCACGGTTTTCCAGCTTGAGTTCCTTCTTACCGAGCTTTTCCTCAGAACGAACGCGGCCAGCGGCCTCCTTCAGCTCCAGCTTGTGCTGGTGCTTCTGGTCGCGCTTAGCGGCCTTGACCTCAGCCTTGTGTGCCTTGCGATTAAGTCGAGCTGCGTGGCGAGCCTCTTCCTTAGCCTTCGCCTTGGCAGCCTTCACCTGCTTGGCGGTTTCGCGCCGACGCTCACGGATGTCACCCAAGAAGCTCATTTTTTCCTTCGCCTAGTTGCTCGCAGATAGTCCCTCCGGAAAAGCGGGGCGGAAAACCCTTAAACCCCACCGCGCCGGAGTGCGCTTGCCAGATGCAGTGGCTGCATCACGATTCTTGCTATCCAAGCTTAACGTGAAACTTCCTACCGAGTGGCGATACGCTAATTCTCATTGTGACTGATTCATCCGTTTCGCGCCCGCTTCTCCACGCGAGCGACCTCATCGGCTGCCGCTACCGGCTGAGCCTCGACCTGCGCGAGGGGCGGCTAGTCGAACCTGCTTCTCACCAAGAGCACCGCTTGCCGACGTCCATCGCGTCCATCCCCGACCTGTACACAGTGGCCTCGGGGCCGGACGCTCACCTGGATACCCTTGAGGCCATCGCCCGTGGAGAAAGCGTCATCGCCGGTGGCGTGCTCATGCATGAGCGCCCGATTCCCGGCGGGGTGTACTCGGGAATCGACGAGATTTGCCACCCCGATCTGTTGGTCAAGGTCGATGATTCACCACAGACGACCTCACCGACGTACATGCCGGTCCTGGTTGTCACACGGCACCTGCTCTCTGCGCGCAAACAGGGCCGGCGGCGTAAGCCGTCGTCAAGCAATGCGGCGCGTGCGGCGGCGATGCAGGTACGACTGCTGGGCGTTGACCGGCTCGGGCGTGCTGGCGTGATGGGGCGGACCCTGCGTCAGGCGATGGTTGTCACGGACGAGTGGAAGCTACGGCATTACGGACCTGATGCTGTGAAGCTGGGGCAGGCGGCGGCGATGCTGCACCGGCTGGGCGTGTCCTGTGGCCTGGTGGGGGCGATTAGTGCCACCGGAATGAATCTGGATACACGGCATATCGTCATTGCTGATGAGGGTTCGCGCGTGGCCTCGTACCGGATGGCGTTGCGCGACGCGCGTGATGCCGTCGCTGCCACTCAGGGGCGACCGTCACGATTTACGCCGGGCACCTGGCCGCTGGCGCCGCGGCGCATCCGGGAGTGCCGAACCTGCCATCACCACGACCGTTGCTTCGATGAGCTGACCGCAAGTGACGACATTTCCCTCCTTCTACCTGGGGATAAGTCCATGCGGTTGCGCAGCGTGGGCATCGACACGGTCACGGCATTGGCGCAGGCGAGTACCAACACTCCGCACGTCAGCAAGGAGCAGGTGTGGATGGCGAGGGCGCGGCTTGCCGACGTCGACGCGCTCCGGGTAGCCGCCAAGACATCGGCCCCGCGTGGCGATGTCGAGATGGACATCGATATGGAGGCGTATCCCAACGATGGCGCCTACCTGTGGGGAACCTGGGTGCCCGGGGAGGACTACCGTGGCTTCATCACCTGGGAGCCACCGGGGCCAGAGGGGCTCGGCGGCACGGCGGAGGCCAGGAATTTTGCGATTTTCTGGGATTACCTGATGCGGCGTCGAAATGCGGCGCATGAACAAGGCAAGACCTTCCGCGCCTATTGCTGGGCGGCAGAGGGCGAGAACTATTGGCTACGTCAGAGCGCTACCCGGTTCGGCGGCCAGGAATATGTGGTGCCCGCAGATTCGGCGGATTTGGCCACAGGTGATGTGGCTGGTTCCGGTTTCGAGGCAGCTGGTCCGACAAAGATTGTGCGGGTGCCGACCCGCGAAGAAGTGGACAAGTTCATTGCCTCGGAGGACTGGGTGGACATGCTGAAGGTTGCCCGTCGCCAGATCCTCTCCACCGTCGGCATGGGGCTGAAAGTCGTGGCCCCGTGGTCGGGCTTCCACTGGCGCGACGCCGATGTTGACGGCGAGGCATCGCTGGATCTGTATCGCATTGCGACGGCCACTGACCTCGACTTTGTCGCGGAACAGTCCTTTGAAAAACTCACGCAAGCCGAGGCTCGCGCCATGCTACTGCGCTACAACGGCGATGACTGCCGATCGGTAGCCCACGTCCGCGACTGGCTGGATTCACAGCGCGCGGCCGCGGACCTGCCGCATGGGGATGACCTGCCGGTTCCTTAGCGCGCTAACCACGCGCCCACGTGCCGCGCCGGGCGAACTTAGGTGAGACCTTCTTCATCGCAGCATTGCGAATAATGGCCGTGTTCTTGCGGGCTAACAGCAGCAGCTGCTGTGTGCGCTCGGCACGGAATGTTGCGCGAGGAGAGCGGTGCACATCGCGGAAAAGCCGCTTCGTCGCCGCCAGCTGATCCGGCGAGCGTGTCGCCAGCTGTGCCAACTTCTCCTTGGACAGCTTGAGTGCAGCGTCCTCCGTGTCCACGGCCCACGTCGCCAGACCGATCTCAGTTGCTTCCTTGCCGTTGAGTTCTTCGCCAGACATGGTCAGCCAACGTGCAGTATCGGCGCTGACCTCATCGAGGATGGTTCGCATACCGGACATATCCGGAATCAGTCCCCACTTCGCTTCGAGGATTGACCACTTGGCATCGCTCGTAGTAATGCGGAAATCAGCACCTAGTGCAATCTGTAGACCACCGCCGTAGCAGTGCCCATGCACCGCCGCAATGACCGGCACCGGCAGGCCTCGCCAGTCCCAGCAGGCGCGCTGGAACAGGTTTGTGCCGTGGATATCGGGGACGAATGAGCGCAGGATGCGTGAGGGCTTCTTAAATGCCGAGGCGAAATCGAGTCCAGCGCAAAACGATTTGCCCTCGCCACGTAGGATTACGCCACGCAGATCACGGTCAGCTGCCAGTTTCCGGGCGACGGCGGACAGCTCGGTCAGCATCTCAAGTGTTAGACCGTTGAGTTTGTCTCCGCGGTCCAAACTGACGACAGCGATTTTCGCCGCCTCTGAATCAGCTACGGCGAGGTGTTCATAGGTGACGTTGACATTGTTGCTGGTGTTCATGGGCACTAACGCTAAACGACGGCTACGTGTGCCGCCCGGGAAATACCAAAAGTGGTCTCAAACAAGACACAAAAAACCGACCCGCTGAGGGTAAGCCCCGTCAGCGAGCCGGTAAGCCATCTTTAGCGCGCGGCAGGGACGCGTAAAAAGCCGCGCGCTGTTAGCTGAAATTACTTGGCAGCTGCGAACAGCTCTGCAGCGTAATCCCAGTTGAAGACGTTCCAGACAGCCTTGACGTAGTCAGCCTTGACGTTCTTGTACTGCAGGTAGAAAGCGTGCTCCCACATATCCAGCAGCAGAACCGGCTTCAGGTTGATGGACAGGTTGCCCTGCTGATCCGTCATCTGCTCAATAACCAGGCGCTCTGCAATGGTGTCGTAACCCAGAACAGCCCAGCCGGAGCCCTGCAGGCCCAGAGCAGCAGCGTTGAAGTGAGCCTGGAACTTCTCGAAAGAGCCGAAGTCGCGCTCGATAGCCTCAGCCAGCTCACCGGTCGGCTGGCCGCCACCGTTCGGGGACAGCAGCTTCCAGAACAGGGAGTGGTTGGTGTGGCCACCCAGGTTAAAGGCCAGGTCCTTGGACAGGCCGGTAACAGCTGCGAAGTCGCCGGACTCGCGAGCAGCAGCGAGCTTCTCCAGAGCAGCGTTGGCGCCGTTGACGTAATTAGCGTGGTGCTTGCTGTGGTGCAGCTCCATAATCTCGCCGGAGATGTGCGGCTCCAGAGCGTCGTAAGCGTAATCCAGCTCAGGAAGTTCGTACTTAGTCATTAGGAAAATTCCTCCTCAACACGTTTTTAGGTTGTGCCGTCGATGGTACTCAAGATGAGTGGATGCGCAACCATTTAAGCAATACAATTAATGCGAAATTCATAAAAAATGCTGTTCAGGGATATCTGTCACAAGTTTATGAACGCGGCGGCTGAGTGCGGCGAATCCACTTACTCACGCGCTTGAAGCGCATTCCGGCTGCGCCACCCAGGTCGTCGTCAAGCGGAATGTCGAGGATGGAAGCCCACGTTGGCAACATTTCTTCCTCGTACCGGTGGCCGTGACCACCGGGGACGGTGACGGAGGCGAGGCCGTCGATAAGCACCTGCCAGAAGGTGACGAACGGATGCCAGCGCATGGAGGGGAGAACATCGCGGCCGACGCGCTCTGCAAGCCAGTCGGGGCGGCGCCAGGCCAGTGGGTAATCCCACCAAACGATGGGGTCAGAGGCATGCTGCAGGAATGCGACGCGCGGGAATTCCCACGGCCCGAACTTGGTGCCATAGAAGGAGTGGTACAGCTCGTCGGGGCGCGTAGCGAAGCGGATGTTTCGCCCCTCGTCGATGACTGGAGCGATTTCCGGAGACCCCTTTGTCCGACGGTGCGTCAGCTCTTTCCACATCGCGGAGAACTGTGGTGCGCCCGTCCAGACAGCACCGTCGACGCGTGCGAGCATGTCAGCGGAATTCTCGAATGCGCCGAGACCGCCAAACCCGCCGAGGGATTCACCGGCGACGTAGACCTTTGGCCGGTCGTTCTCCGGCATCTTGTCGACTTCCTGCAACACCCGATGGATAAGGGTGTGGCCAGCCGCGATTGGGGTTTCGTGGTCCGTTAGCCATGCCACTGGGGAGGGGAGGTCAGAGTACTGCAGAGCGACAGTGGCGCAGTTGCCAAGGGTCAAGAACTCTGCAGCCTGTGCCGACCACGGTGGCACCCAACCTGTGCCGGTGGTGGTGAAGACAACCAGGTGATCGCGCCGGAACGCGCCGGTGCGGTGCATCTCGCGGATGATGAGCTCCGCCTGTTCCCGCAGAGAACGGCCTTGCACCTTGCCCGCATAAATGCGGATGGGTTCCTGCAGTTCGGAGAGCGGCTTGCCAGTAACCACTGCCAAATCTCGGGCACGGGGGCCTTCGGCGACGAAGACGCGCCCCTCGGCACCGAGTGCGTACCACGGCTCCAGAGACCATGGGCTTCCGGAACGTTCCGGCTCCCACGGCTGCATGCGACCTGGAACGACCAGGGTATTCAGGTAGCGGGACTTCTTGGTGATGGACTCCAAAGTCCGACGGATAAGCAGTCGGTCAATGCTGGCGGCCACGGCACCACCGACGATGGCACCACTGAGAACCGGGGCGAGACCGCGGGGAAGCCAGGGGCGGAGGTTGTCCCGCAGCAGGTCATAGCCGCGGTTGGCCAGCGCGGAGAGCCCCCGAGTGGTCAGGTAGAGACCACTGGCAATCATTGTGGAGGCGAACTGGCTGCGTGCGGATTCCTGCTCATCCTTGCCCACCAGGCGACCAATTTCGCGCTGCTGGGAAATGGAGCGCAGCCACAGCGCCGCGGTGGTGGCCGTGGTGGCCACGTGCCAGGTCACGGCCAGTGCGCGTTCGTGACGAGGTGCCAGCGCAAAGCGGCTGAGCGAAGTGCTGGCCAGACGCCGCATCGTCGTGTTGTAGCCATAGCCGATGGCCACCCCGGTGACATGGCCCGCCAGCTGTGCCAGGAAGGTCACAGTAACGGTGGCGGTCCGAGTGCGCGGCATCAGCGAGGGGCTAAAGGCAGCCCATGACGCAATTTCTGCACCAATTAGACCGGGGTTGGAGGGGATGCCGGCCCGCAGTGCGCTGCGGATAGTGCCAGGGCCGGTACCTAGGAGGCGTTCGCGAAAGACTTTCGCGGCCATCAGGCTGCCGGTGCCGACTGCGCCCAGCGCTTTGGCCATGCCAGCTGTGCCAGCGACTCCTGTAATTCCTGTTCGCGCTGCTCGTGCAGCTCGCACTGCCCTGGCGGTTTCGATTGGCTGAGCTACAGGTGTGTCGCCCGTAGACGCAATCGAGGGCGCAATCGAAGTAAATGCGCGACGCAGGAATCCCATGACTCCCATCATGACAAAATTTTTTCCACGGGGGTTATTCATCCCGCGCCAGTTTTCCGCACAAAGCGTAGCCTGTGGGGTGTCGCAACTTTTTCCGAATCGGTTGAGAAGGATCCGAGGGCTATGAAGCTATCCACAGGAAATAAGGTCGTGCTGATCGGCGCTGGCGACGTCGGCGTGGCATACGCGTACTCGCTGGTCAACCAGGGCACTGTCGACCACTTGGCAATCATTGACATCGACGAGAAGAAGACGATGGGCAACGTCATGGACTTAAACCATGGCGTGGTGTGGGCGTCGTCGCGCACCAAAGTCACCCAGGGCACGTACGCCGACTGTGACGATGCCGCGCTGGTGGTTATCTGTGCAGGTGCGGCACAAAAGCCGGGCGAGACTCGCCTGCAGCTGGTGGACAAGAACATGAAAATCATGAAGTCCATCGTCGATTCCGTTATGGACAGCGGTTTTGATGGGCTCCTACTGATTGCTTCCAACCCCGTCGACGTACTCACATACGCTGCGTGGAAGTACTCCGGGCTGCCGCACAACCGTGTCTTCGGCTCCGGCACCATCCTGGACACCGCACGTTTCCGCTACATGCTGGGTGAATACTACGATGTTTCCCCGATGAGCGTGCACGCATACATCATCGGTGAACACGGCGACTCCGAGCTGCCGGTATTGTCCAGCGCCAACGTTGCAGGCGTCGGTCTGTCCAAGCGTCTCGCCGCTGACCCCACGCTTCACGACGAGCTGGAGGACATCTTCATCCGAACCCGTGATGCCGCCTACGAGATTATCGATGCCAAGGGCTCCACTTCCTACGGAATCGGTATGGGTTTGGCCCGCATCACGCGCGCCATTTTCCAAAACCAAGAGGTGGCTCTGCCGGTCTCCGCATACTTGCAAGGTGAATATGGCCATGAGGACGTGTTCATCGGAACACCAGCCATTGTGAACCGCCGAGGAATTCGCCGCGTTATCGAGCTTGAGTTGGACGAATACGAAAAGAAGCAGTTGGACAAGTCCGTTCAGACGCTCCGAGATGTGCAGGATCCATTCTGGAAGTAACTGCTGGTAGCGAAAGCGCATGTCTTCTCGACATGCGCTTTCGGCCGTCTCATTTGAGAATGAGAATGCCCACCTTCTATTGGCCCGCGTGGCCGACTCTGGCCAACGCTTCGTCTTCAACACAGGAGTGCCTTCTCTATGGCAGCGCAGAGCCCTCAAGACACAGCAACTGACAACACTGAAAGCGGCGCGGCCGTACCGCGTCTGGATGACCTCATCAGCAAGGTCACCGATTTGATTACAGAGTTGGACGACGTCTCGGTGGAGGCATCTGCACTGCTCGCAGAGGTGCCGGAAGAGCGCCGTCGGCACGCGGAAAACCTACTGCACTACGCACACCTGCGCACAATTGACATCCGTGAGCTGCAGAACAGCTTGCACGACCTCGGCGTGACCAGTCTGACCACGGTGGAGACTTTCACCCGGGGGCGCCTTGAGTTGGCCCTCAACGCGCTGTTGGCGCTGGCGGGGCGCACCTCAGATGTCGATGTCGCCCGCATTATTGCCGACGATGAGCGCGCGGATATTGCCCTGGATAACAACGCCACCGAGCTGTTCGGTCAGGAGCGCGCGGATGTCACTTCGCACATTATGGTGACCCTGCCCGCCGAGGCCGCCGACGACGCAGAGTTGGTGGAGAGCTTCGCTGCTGCCGGCATGGATCTCGCTCGCATCAACTGCGCCCACGACGGCCCTGAGCAGTGGAGCCGCATGATTGACAACGTCAATGCTGCAGCTGAGAAGGCCGGTCGCCGCATCTTCGTGTCCATGGATCTGGCTGGCCCGAAGCTGCGCACAGGCGATATCGAACCGGGACCGCGCGTGGGTCGCGCCCGCGTTGTGCGTGACGACGCCGGCACAGTCATCTCCAAGTCCAAGATTTGGCTGACTCCACGTCTGGATGGGCACCCCAAGCCAGCTCCGAACGATTTGCCGGGGCGTCCTGCTCTGCCGCTGGAAGCAGATCAGGGATGGTTGGAACAGCTGCAGCTTGACGATGTCATTACGCTGCATGACTCCCGCTCAGCGAAGCGTCACTTCACCGTTGTGCGCATCGACACCGACGTCGAGGGTGAGGTCGAGGCGGTGCTCGCCGAGGGTGAGAAGAACGCCTGGATCGCCGAGGGCACACACCTGCGCAGCAACTACGAGGTCACACGTGCTGGCGGCGTGCCACCGACCGTGCAAAAGCTGCGTTTCCACACTGGGGATGAGTTCATTCTCACCAGCCGCGAGGAAATCACCACCATTCCACGCACCGAGGATGAAATTCCACGAGTCTCCTGCTCGCTGCCGTCTGCCGTGGCGGCTCTGAAGCCGGGCGATCCGGTGCTTTTCGACGACGGTGCACTCGGCGCTGAGGTGGTTGAGGTCTCCGAGACGTCGTCAAGCGAAGATAGCCACGTCGATGCCCGCTTGCGTGTCCAGCGCACCAAGCCGAACGGACAGCCGTTGGCGGCGCATAAAGGCATCAATCTGCCGAACACCGACCTGCCGCTCAATTCGCTTACCGACGAAGACATTGAGCACCTGCGCTTTGTAGTGGAGCACGCGGATATTGCTGCGGTGAGCTTTATTCGCACGCAGGAGGATGCTGAGTACGTCTACAAGGTGCTCGATGAGATTGCGGCAGAACATGAGGCTGCAGGCCGCGAGGATCTGGCATCGCGGGCTCGGGACCTAGGTGTTGTGCTGAAGATTGAGACTATTCCGGCATTCCAGAATCTGCCGGGAATCATCATCGCCAGCATGAAGCGCGCCAAGTCCGGTCTGATGATTGCTCGTGGTGACCTGGCTGTGGAACTGGGCTTCGACCGCATGGGTGAGGTCCCAGGCCAGATTCTGACGCTGGCGCAGGCAGCCGGAGTGCCGACCATTCTGGGTACTCAGGTGCTGGAGAATATGGCCAAGGCCGGCCTGCCTTCCCGCGCGGAGATTACCGATGCGGCTTTCGCCCTGCGTGCCGAGTGCGTGATGCTGAACAAGGGGCCGCACATCACCGAGGCCATCGCGATTTTGAACAACCTGGCTCGGAAGATGGGTCGTTCGCAGCGTAAGAGCCGCATCATGCTGCGGAAGATTCGCAGCTGGTCGGACTAGTGGCTGGGTTAGTGGCCGGGCTAGTTTAGGTAGGTTAGGGGAGCGCACCCAAAAAACGCCGTTGGAGAAAAGACTGCGGAAGAAGCCAGCCGCGCGAGAGAGACGCGAGAGAGGAGCCCTGCGGAAAATGTCTAATGAACAGGCAGAAAACGCGGGGTGGGCTGTGCCGCCGCAGTCTCCAAAGCAGCAGCCGCAGCAGTCCCCACCTCAGGTGGTGCTGCCATCGCAGCAGAACTGGCAGCCGACTGTCTCGGATTCGACTATCACGGGTGCGACGCCGCGCTGGAAGGCCGATGAGATTGTTCGCAAGCGCGCGGACAGCGTCTTTCGATGGGCGATGAGCGGCGCCGGAGTATTCGCCGCATTTACCGTTTTCGTCTGGATGAGCATCCTGAGCCCCGGTCAGGACCTAGTGGTTTCCCTCCTCGGTGAGTTTGGAGCATGGGCTTTCGGTCTTTGTGGAATGGTTTCCCTCATTGGGCTGGGTTTTTCGGTCTACAAGACCCTCCAGGTGCTGCGTGACCGCGCAACGTATGCCCGCCCACTACTGTCGCGCACGGCAACGGATGTGCGCACGATGCACATGTGGCCAGTGCGCAACATCACGGGGCCCGTGGTCGCGTTGGCTGAAACAGGAGTCACTGCCGTAATGGGGCCAGGTCGCTTTATCTGGTATCTGGCCTGCGTTTTGTGGCCACTTGCAGTGGGGTGGTTTATCGCTGCCGACGTATCCCGGACGTACTTCCAGGCCGGAATCATCACCGTTTTAGCTTGTGTGACGACTGCCCTCACAGCGCGGCTACTCGGCTACGTGTTGGCTCCCGAGGAAGTGCATCGCAACATTCCCGTTGGATCCGGTCGCGAACGCACCCAGCCCGGTTTCTGGTCCAAGGGCTTCATCCCCAGCGAAGCTACCGATGAACAAGGGGAGGCGGGCGCAATGGCCGTCGACAAGCAGCTTTTCGAAGGAACGGCGAGCGAATTCGTCGACGATTTTTATAAGTAGCCCAGGCAGTCGCGAATTACGGAGAGCGAATAGGTATTCTGTGGCCTTGTGGGAAAGAAATCTCGTAAGAAGAATAATCAGGCCCCGGAGGGCATGAGCCGTCGTCAGGCGAAGCTGGCAGCCCGCGCTGCTGAGCGTGCAGCGCTGCTGGGTAATCCGCGTCCGTTCAAGGACTTCGACGAAGAGGCTGACATCGTGGCTGTCCGCGAGTTCGCTCCGGCTGTGGTCATTCCGGTCACGGTCGCTGACGCCGAGCGTGACATCAAGCTCTGCACCGTGCTGCCAGGCGGCGTTGCTGCCCTGACGCGTGCCGCTGACCAGGGCAATGAGGCTTTCGTCGCGCTGCAGACGCAGGCGCGCACCAATGACGGCGCTGCGGATCTCTCCCGTGCGCTGGCATGGGCCCGTGACGCAGAGCCGGGCCAGCAGCTCTCCTCCGCCACTGACGGCGAGGCCGCACCGCTTACCGACGTCCTGACCGCCGTGGATCTCGACAACCTGGAGGTCCACCAGGACTTCGAGTGGTGGATTCCCAAGGGCATTGAACGCACCCCGATGATCGAGCAGAACCTGGCCGTGGCTAACGACGCGATTCTCCCGTCGTACCGCCTGGATGCGAAGGTCGCTGGCGCTGTGTGGTGGATTGATCCGGGCGAGCGCGCTCACATCCGCTGGGTGCGCCGTGAAGATGAGAAGCCACTGCTGGACGCCTTGGCACGCGTGCACGCTGCGGACAACCTTTCGCTGGGAGAGGGCACTAAGTTCGCTGGTGTCTTCCGCACCGATGGCCTGCTGGTGCCGGTCTGGGACCTGGATAACACCAAGCCGCACGACCACTGGATTGCTGCCGTGGAAGAGGCCGACAAGCGTATCGCTGAGGCGCTGGCCAGCGAAGAGCCGCTGACCGCCGAAGAGCGCAAGTCCCGTGAGACCATCGTGTCCCGTCAGGTGACCATTCGGAACTAGGCGTAGCTGGTTTAAGAACTAACGCGTGTGGCTCAGCAAAATGCTAAGTCACACGCGTTAGTTGTCTCGAAAGCTATCCGAAGCTGTTTTAGCTGCCCTCTTGGCTATCTCAGCTCCGCAAAAAGTGCTGGCGCTTCGACTTCGTCCCAGAGCAGCACATTGCCCGCATAACCGGTATCCATGGCGCCTGAGGTAGGCACGGTAAGGGAATCGGAACCGAAGAGCATGCGCAACATCAGCCAGGTCAGATGCCAGACATGGTCACCATCGCCGACGAACACGGCCTTAGTGCCAGCATTGGCCAGGCGAATCCAGCGGTAGGGGTTGAGCCATACCGCAGGTGATTTCAGCCGTCCCATCAGCGCACTCATGAATTCACGCTGCCGCTCTACGCGGTCCAAGTCTCCCTGGGCGGTAGCACGCGTGCGCACGTAACCCAGGGCGCCCGCGCCGTCGAATTTCTGGCAACCGGCCTGGATATTCAGGCCTGCCAGCGGATCGTCGATGGCTTCTTCAGGGCACATCTCGATACCACCGACAGCGTCGACGACACCGGCGAAACCGCCAAAGCCAATTTCGGCGTAGTGGTCGATGTGAATTCCAGTGTTTTTCTCTACAGTGTCGATGAGTAGCTGGGGGCCACCAAATGCGAATGCCGCATTGATCTTGTTCTTGTCATTGCCCGGGATATCCACGAAGGAGTCACGCGGGATACTGACCAACTTCGGCTTACCGAGCACCGGAATGTGGGCAATCATGATGGTGTCGGTGCGCTGGCCGAAATCACCACTGCCCGTCGACAGCTTGGCGGCATCTTCCTCTGACAAGCCCGTACGAGAGTCCGAACCGACAAGCAACCAGTTGGAGGACATCGTATTGGCAGGGCGATCTGCCAGACCGGAGAACGCATCGACCCTGGTCAGGCGGATGTCGACAAGTGCCATTGTGACGACAAGGAAGATGACGAGAAGCAGGATGATGGATTTAAAGCGCAAGCGTGGCAGTCGCAAGCGTGGCATGCGGAACCCAGACCTGACGCCGGCGCCGCCACGACTGCCACGGCGTCCACCACGGCCAGAACTCGCTGCTTGTGGGGCACTGTAGTAGTCCTGTGACGAGCCGTGCGAGGAAGATTGGAAATCCGCATCCGGGTTATATCCGGGCGGGGGAAACCGCGGATCGCTGCCAGCGCGTCCGCTACCGGCCCGGTTCACCGGTGGACGGGACTCAATGCGCGTTTCGTTCAGTGGCGCCTGCCGACGTTCCGGTTGCGGCCTAGACCTGCGCGGAGGCATAGGCGCTGGGCGGGCTGCCCCTGCCCTAGATGGGCGGTCGGAACGGGGCGGGATGGGGCGTCGTGAAGCGCCACGCGAATCGGCCTCACGGGGGCGGGCATGCTTCGGCGACGCCTCGTCCACACGGCGGTAGATGGGGCGGCCATAGCGATCTTTAAGCGGCCTACCGTATCGGTCGCGGGCAATGCGCGAGTCGTCGAAGTTGCCTTCCATACCAATAAAGAATAGGCAACGACAGCGGACTAAGAGAACCGAGACAGCAATACAAGTCTTGGTAGCGCTGGCGTTACCCTGCATGCGACGTGCTGAAAGGGGTTGGGAACGAAGAAGAATATGCTGGAAATATGTCCGCAATGAACCAGAACTACGAACGTGCAGTCAACGAGTCGGATGTTTATGTCAAGAGCCGACATGGTGTTCCTCGAGGGTTCTTCGCCTGTGAGGCGGCGGGGCTGGACTGGCTGCGCGAGGGCGAATCTGACGGTGGTGCGCGCGTCGTGGATGTGCTGGGCGTGAGCGGGCATGCGCTGAAATTGCGTCGAATTGAGTCGATGGCGCCGAATCCACAGGCAGCGTACGAGTTTGGAAAATCGTTGGCTATTACCCACAATCTGGGCGCCGCTGGCTGGGGTGCCGGCCCCGATGGCTGGGAGGGGCACGGCTACTTCGGTCCGCTGGATCAGCCACTACAGATGGACCTGACTCCACGGGAGAGCTTCGGTGAATACTGGGCGAAAGGACGTCTGCTGCCCACGCTTGGAAAGTTGGAAAACTCCTACAATAACCGTCAGCTAGATATCTTTGACCAGCTCATTGACCGACTCTTGGCTGGAGATTTCGACAACGAGCCAGACGCTGCGCGTGTCCACGGTGACCTGTGGTGGGGAAACCTCATGTGGGATGCAGACGGCGCGATCCTGATTGACCCCGCGGCACACGGCGGAGCCCGGGAGGAAGATCTGGCACTGCTGGCGCTATTCGGGGCAACGCACTTCGACGAGATCTTGCGTGGCTACGAATCTGTACATCCCCTGCCGGATTTCGCCGAGAGCTGCGAACTCCACCAGCTCTATGCCGTGCTCATGCACGCGGTGCTATTTGGTGGCGGATACGCCGGACAGGCAGCGGCAATGGCAGCGAAGTACGTGCGTTAGCTGGCGTTAGCAGCCTCCAGCACGCTAGCGATCTCCAGTAGCTCTGCCTCACCGCAGCGCACCGCACCGATGTTGACGCTGGTGGCGGGGAGCTCCGCGTTGGGTGTGCTGCCGCTTGTGCCCGGCACAGCAATTGGCACGGACACGCTTGCCCACCCAGTCAGATTCCACAGCGATAACCACGGAGTCCACCGGGTTTGCTCGTCAAAGTCCTCCCACGGCGCCAACGCAGAGAAATGCCCAATACGTGGCGGATCAAACGCCAGCGTTGGCGTAATCACCGCATCGACTTCCCAACGCGATCGAATCGCGCCGGGCAGAGCCATCCGCTGCTGATGTGTCGCTGCCGCCTCCGCTGCGGAAGTCTCCTGGCCACAGGTGCGAATCCACTGCACGATCTCGGAGTAGTCCGCGCGCGGTGATTTCGTGGCCATTCGCGTGATGGTCCGTCGAAAGATCTCGAACACGTCCGGACCTGCCGGGTCATAGGGGCTGGGCACTTCCACCACCTCATACCCGGCGTCGGCAAGACGGTCAGCCGCCGCCCACGCACCGTTTGCCCAGCGCTTATCGACGTCCACCTCAGCATGAAACGGGCTGACAGTGACACCGATGCGAAGGGGGCGCTGGGACCGTCGGAAAACATGCGAGGTTGCGGAAAAGGGCACCCCGGCCAGTAGCGCTGCGTCATCGACTGTGCGAGTGAGAAAAGCGGGCGTGGAGAGATTTCCACCCGCAATATCGTGTGCCGGTTTCAACCCAACGAGGCCACAGCAGGCGGCAGGCACGCGGATGGAACCGCCGCCGTCAGAGCCCAGAGCTGCGGGAACGACACCAGTTGCGACAGCTACTGCGCTGCCGCCCGAGGAACCACCGGGAGTGCGTGGCGCGGTATCCGGCTGATTGGGCAGCTGATTGGGCGCGGCGAAATAGGGGTTTTCCGGAGCCGGGTAGCCAATCGGCTCGGTGTAGGCCGTCATCCCAACCTCGGAGGTGTGTGTAGTCGACGTGAGGATGGCGCCGCGAGCCAGAAGTTTCGCCACGGGTTCCGAGGTTTCGGTGGCGGTGAAAGCCAAGTTGGCGGAGCCCATCGTGCATTTGACACCGGCGATGGTGAATAGGTCCTTAATCGCCACTGGCAGTCCCAGGAGGTCACGCGGGAGGCCGTGGCTAGCGCGCCGGGCGGCCTCTGATTGAGCAGTGAGGCTGCGTGCACGGTCGACAGCGTGCTCGGCCAAGGACGTGGCAATACCGAAACGGGCGGGATTGGTTGCGGCGTCGTCGGCAAGCGTGGCGAATTCCGAAACGATCTCCGATACCGAGATTGCGCCACTGCGCACGGCTTCAGTGAGGGCGCGGGCGGGCATCTCGGAAGAAAAGGTCATGCAATAAGTGTAGAAGCCCTCTAATCTGAGCTTATGACGACGGTTACTTATTTGGGTCCTGCGGGCACATTCACCGAGCAGGCGCTGTGGGACATGGCGCGTGCTGGCGAGATTGATCCGGCAGGGGAATCCGCGGTCAATGCGGTGCCGGTGGATAGTCCCGCGGCCGCGCTTGGAGCCGTGCGCCGAGGGGAAGCGGACTTTGCCTGCGTGGCTATCGAAAGCAGCGTGGACGGTCCCGTCACACCAACTTTTGATGCCCTCGCTGCTGGGCCGGAGCTGCAGGTTTTCCGTGAAACCGAGGTCGGGGTGGTCTTCTCTATCCTGGTCCGTCCCGGTACGACGGCGGAACAGGTGCGTACTTTTACGACACATCCTGTGGCGTATCCGCAGGTCAAACAGTGGGTGGATGCCAACCTTCCGGGCGTGGAAGTTCATCAGGCCAGCTCCAATGCGGCGGCGGCTCACCAGGTCGCCGAGGGTACCCACGACGCTTGTGCTGCCCCGGCCCGCGCGGGTGAGCTGCTCGGACTTGAGGCGCTGGCCACTGAGGTCGCCGACGTGCGCGGTGCCCGAACCCGTTTCCTACTGGTGGGGCGCCCTGGTGTGCCGACGCCGCGCACCGGTGCCGACCGGACCTCGGTCTCCTTCACGCTGCCGAACCAGCCCGGCACACTGATGCGCGCCATGAATGAGTTCGCAGTGCGACAGGTCAACCTCACCCGCATCGAGTCGCGGCCGACACGCGAGCTCTTCGGCCTCTACCGCTTCTACATTGACTGCAACGGCCACGTTGATGATGCACAGGTTGCGGCGGCTCTCGCGGCACTGCACGAATACGCCGAAGACCTGCGGTATCTGGGATCTTGGCCGGTCGCTGAGGGCGGTCGCCGCAGCATTATGACCCCGCCGCCGGATATCTCCCAGTCAATTGAATGGGTCGACGCGCTCAAGGAAGGACGAAGGTAAAACATGACACCCGCCGCGCCCGAAAATCCAGTTGGACAGCTGCCTTTCCTCGATGACCGCCCAGACCGCCCTGAATCTGTCATGCCGGTTGATTCCCAGCGCATCATTTTCATCCGCCACGGGCAGACCACCGGCAACATCAACCGCCGCCTGGATACCGCATTGCCGGGCGCACCGCTCACCGACCTCGGTGTGAGGCAGGCACGCAGTCTGGGACGTCTTTTGCTTCCCGACGTCCACAGAATCGGTGACATTGTCACATCCCATGCCCTGCGTGCACGCCAAACTGGTGCAGGCGCGGTCGCGAATCTGCACCACCTGGGAGAGACTTCCGTTCGCATCCGCCATGAGGGTGGTCTCCACGAGATTCAGGCCGGCGACCTCGAGGGGCGCAATGACCGCGATGCGCACATGGAGTACATGCGTGCCTTCTACCAGTGGCTCAATGGGGAGCTGGAGTACCGCCTTCCCGGCGGTGAATCCGGTGCTGACGTGCTGAATCGCTACCTGCCGACGCTACAGCAGCTGCTGGTGCAGGCAGGGGCGACAGGTGGTGAATCCAGGGAGTCCGGGGAGGGCGGCAGCAAGGATGTCGTCATTGTCAGCCACGGCGCGGCTATTCGTCTGATTGGGCAGTATCTGACCGGGGTGGATCCGGAATACGCACTGCGACACCGCATTGCCAATACCGAGCGAATTGAGCTGGTTCCGAGCGCTGTGGACGTCGGCAAGCGTGCCGGCATTGAGCCGGGCACGTGGGATGTGCGTCGCTGGGGCGACAGCGAGTTGCCCTAGAAGAGAGCGAAACGGCGACCGTTACTGCTGACCGTTACTGCTGGCCCTCCTGAATCTCGCGGCGCTTCTGAGCTGCCAGGCGTAGGCGTTCCGTGCGACGCTTGGATTCCTCTTCGTTGATTTCGTTGAGGAGCTCTTCTTCGTCATCATTGATGTTCAAGGCGGCGCGCCCGATAAGGGCAACGGCCGCAGCGACGATGAAGCCGAGCCACGCGTTATCGATATTGGTGAAAAACATCAGAACGATAGTGACACATACGATAACGCCTGCAGCAGAATCAACAATGTTGAGCTGGCGGCCCTTTTTCATCAGGTTTTGCAGCTCTTGATCGACACTTTGATGTTGCGGATTAGCCGGGGTGCCCTGTGAACTCTCGGGGGAGACCTCAGCGGGCAGGTCCGCGAAGAGAGTTTGCAGTTCTGCCCGAGTTTTAGCGGAAGCAGCACTTTCGGCGCGTTTGGAGAACTCATCGACATCCAAGTAGCCATCAGCGAAATGATTGCCGAGACGCTCCATGGCAGCGTTGCGCTCCCTGTCGCCGACCCTGATTTCTGGCTTCTCGCTCGAGTTGTCGCTCATGGTTATTAAGGCTACAGGGAAGAAGAGGGGAGTGGACAGTATCGCGAGAGGAACGAGACCGTGCATGGCGGGACAAACTTATCCGTAGCCGAGTCGGTCCAGATCCTCCTCTTCGAGGCCGAAATAATGCCCGATTTCATGCAGGAGAGTGACCCGAATCTGCTCCACCAGCTCCTCTTCGGTGCGGCTGATGCGGCAGAGCATGTCGCGATACACGCTGATTTGGTCAGGCGGACCCCAGTGGTTGTTAGAACGCGCGGTCAGAGGTATGCCCTCGTAGAGGCCCAGCAGTGTGGGTTCGTCGAGGTTATACGGGTGGACCTGGATGATGACCTGATCGAGCTGGTCGAGAAACTGCGTGGGGATGCGGTCGATGGCCTCATCGACAAGTGCATCGAACCGCTCCGGGCTAACGTCAACCATTTATGGTGCTGCCTCGCAATGTCCTCTTGTTTTACTGGCCGATTGTTCTATTGTCCGGCGGGAGCGACTGCGTTATCCGCAGCGCCTGCTCCTGCGCCAGGACCGTCGGCACCGACCTCACCGACGTCACCTGTGCCAGCGCCAGCGCCAGCGTCACCCTGCTCCTCCCGCAGCGGATTGCGCGGTGGCGGAGCTACGGGCGGCTGGCCGTCGATAGTGAAGGACTCGTTAGCGTGGCCGTTGAGAGTGGAGAACCCGCCCTGGCCATTGTCCTTAATCAACCAGCAGTTCACACTGCGCGAGCCGGCATTGAGCGACTCCTGCGACAGTGATGTCCAAAATGGCAGCAGCGTGGAGTTATACAGCGGGTCGTCACCGCCGAGGTAATTCTGCGCGAGAGTCACACACTGTTCCGCGAGCACATCATTTTGCTCCTGGTCAGTGGGGACGTTGTCACCGAAATGGTCGCGGAGATTGACAACTCCCGTCGACTCCATCAGGTGATCTTCCACGCACGGCACCTGGCGGATGGCGCCGTTTTCGTCCAATGTCACGCAGCGGCCGCCCTCGAACACGCGGGACTGGTCCTGCCCGGCCGCAGGACCGGACATATGCGCCGTGTTGCCGTCTTCATCGACGACCTGGATACCGCACAGGAAGGTTCGGTCACCCTTTTCCCACTGGCTAGGTGAAGGAATGATCGGCGCCGTGATAAATCGACCGTCTGGATCGTACTGGCCGCCCAGGTATTCAGTCACAGTGTTGCGACACACGCCATTTTGCAGAGCCACCAAATTGTCCGCTGTCGGGTAGTTGGCAGTTTTGGCGTATTGCCCCGGATGTTCCTCGTAATCGGCGAGATTCAGTTTCTTGGCGACCTCATAAGCGTGCGGCTGCTCACAGGGCACGACGCGGAAGTCAGAAACATTCAAATCTTCTGCCAGATTCCAGTCCAGACAGTTGCCCGCGGTTGCGCTGGTGAACGCCGTCGTCTCCTTGTCGACGATGGTCGTCGTTGTCGACGATGACGCGCTTGCCGACGAACCCTTGCCCCCAAGTGGCCCACTCGGTGGCTCGATGACTCCCGCTTGCAGCGCGAATGCCATTCCCGCGGCGCCAACCAGCATTGCCGTCGACAAAGCGCGCATTCCCCAGCTTCCACGGGAGTTATTCGAAGCGTTGGCATCGTTGCTGGCTGCGGAGGATGCACCAGCGCTGACATCTGCGCCAGTACCTGCACCGGAGTCAGTGTCTGTGGCGGCAGCGTGCTCGCGATCCTGGTTCATATTGTCATCAGCCATAGTGACCCCATTGTGCACCGCCAATGAGCCTGTGGACAAGGTAACGCTAAAAGCTACAACGCTGCCATGAGTGTTGATGTCGTGGCAGGGAGCTCAGTCATCGACGCTCTGCCCGAGTTTGCGGTCCAAATTTGCTCAAGAGCTTTAAGCACTACAATAGTCCGGTATTTGTTCGCTACCCGAGGACTCAAGTCTTGACCTGGACTGCACTACTCAGCCTGCTGGGCGTCCACATTATTGGTATGGCCTCACCAGGGCCTGACGTCTTCTTAATCCTGCGCCTTGCCACCAAATCCCGAAAGCACGCGATCGCAGCGGTTGCAGGTATCAGTACTGGCGCCACTATCTGGATGACGCTTACCGTTTTTGGGTTCGCAGCTGTCATCACCGCCAATCCTTTGCTGATGGGCATAATCCAGCTTGTCGGTGGCTGTTATCTCATTTACATGGGCATCAGTATGGCCAAGGCAGGTATCAATACCCTCCGCGAACTGCGCGCCGGTGCCGCACCAGCCCTGGGAAGCGAGGCGCTCCGGTCGCCGAAGGCGACGTTCCGCCAGGGCTTTTTTACCAACATGTCGAACCCGAAGATTGTTCTCTTTCTCACGGCAGTGCTTTCACAGTTCATTCCCGCGGGCGCATCTGTGGGGACGCTCGTGCTTTGTACGCTGGTGCTAATCGTCTCCCAAATCACTTTCTTCCTATTTATCGCAATCGTGGTGTCGACGGATGCCGTCGTCAAGCGAATGGTGCTGGCAGGGCCGTGGATTGACACTGTCGCCGGCGCGATCTTCCTCGTCCTCGGCGCGCTGCTGGTCGCTTCAGGAGCGGAGGCGGCGCTCTAACCCGCGCGTACCTGCTTATCGACGTAAACCAGGTACTCTAGGTGACGTGATTGATCTCAAATTTCTCCGCGAAAACCCTGAAGTAGCCCGCGAGTCCCAGCGCACCCGTGGTGAGGACCCGGCATTGGTCGATCAGCTGCTGGAAGCTGACGCTAAGCGCCGTGAGGTTATTGCCTCCACCGACGCGCTGCGTTCGGAGCAGAAGGGCTTCGGTAAGAAGATTGGTCAGGCGTCGAAGGAAGAGCGTCCGGCCATGTTGGAGAAGGCCAAGGAGCTTTCCGACGCCGTGAAGGCAGCCGAAGCGGAGCAGAAGGAAGCCGAGGCTGAGGTCGAGCGTCTGCAGTACCTGATTGGCAACATCGTTACGGGTGCGCCCGCCGGTGGCGAAGATGACTTTGTCGTGCTGGAGGAAATCGGCGAGATTCCACAGTTCGATTTTGAGCCCAAGGACCACCTGGACCTCGGTGAGTCGCTGGGTCTTATTGATATGGAGCGTGGCGTCAAGGTCTCCGGCTCCCGCTTCTACTTCCTGACCGGTTACGGTGCCATGCTGCAGCTGGCCATGATGAACTTGGCTGCTCAGAAGGCAACTCAGAATGGCTTCCAGCTGATGGTGCCGCCGGTGCTGGTTCGTCCGGAGACCATGTCGGGTACTGGCTTCCTCGGTGCGCACTCCGATGAGATCTACTACCTGCAGGAAGATGACCTCTACCTGGTCGGTACCTCGGAAGTCGCTCTGGCCGGCTACCACTCCAACGAGATTATTGACCTGTCGGAGGGGCCGCGTCGCTACGCTGGTTGGTCTTCCTGTTTCCGTCGTGAAGCGGGCTCTTACGGTAAGGACACCCGCGGTATCCTGCGCGTGCACCAGTTCGACAAGCTGGAGATGTTCTCCTACTGTCCGCCGGAGCAGGCGGAGGCAGAGCACCAGAAGCTGCTGAACATGGAGCGCGAGATGCTGGCCGCGGTCGATGTTCCGTACCGCATCATCGATGTTGCTGGTGGTGACCTGGGTGCATCGGCTGCCCGCAAGTTCGATACCGAGGCATGGGTGCCGACGCAGAACACCTACCGCGAGTTGACCTCGACTTCGAACTGCACGACTTTCCAGGCTCGTCGTTTGAAGACCCGCTACCGCGATGCCGATGGCAAGTCTCAGTACTGCGCCACCCTAAATGGCACGCTGGCCACGACGCGTTGGCTGGTCGCCATTCTGGAAAACCACCAGCAGGCCGATGGTTCTGTGGTGATTCCGGAGGCGCTGCGCCCGTTCATGATGGGCAAGGAAGTTCTCGAGCCGGTTAAGCGAGCCGGTTAAGCGAGCCGGTTAAGCAGGTGCGGCCCCGCCCCAGTTCATCCGCGACTTCACGACACCTATGTCACCTCATGCCACCTCCACAGCTGGCATGAGGTGACGCCTGTGTCGTGAAGTGGCTTTTTTCGGACGTGAGTCGTGTAATTGCGCTAAAAAATTAATTGGGGGATTGAGAAGGTAAAAACACCAGGAAGGTTGAGAGTAGAAACACAACCGAAAACACAACTGAACCAGGGGGATAGCCTCACTCGAGGTGGTAGAGGTTGTGTACAACATTCGGGATTACAGCAATTTTGCTGATGTGTCTTTCACCTGCTGATGTATCCTGCACCGTGATTTAAGCTGCTCCAGCTTTCTTCCACGCAGCCTTCAGCCCAGCTCGGAGGGGCAGGACGAGGCAGGCAGACGAAGCCACGGCCGAAGTGAGGGCAACGCCAGCTCGCACAAATGCTGGATTGAGCTTGGAGTTTTCTTCCGTGAGAATGCCGATCAGCTGAGATGGCGCAATTGTGCTTGCGAGCGCGCCTAGGGACGCAACACGCAGAGTATCTTCGCGGTCATCTGCCTTGAGCAGCGAAGCAGCTGAAAATCCAGCTCCGACCGTAGAAACCACGAAGGGAAGAAGCAGAGTTTCCTTCGGTGCTGTCTTCTGAACTGCCTCGCCGTTTAGCTTCCATTTGGTGTGGACTTCTGCAGGCAACTGCTTCCAGGACATAGCCAGTGCGACTCCGTGCGCAACCGTCACGGCCGCGGGGAGAAGAGCGGTCGCCTGCAGTGTGCGAGCTGGAATTTCAGAGATAACCTCACCGTCAATATCGTCCGGTCGGACAATCCCCAGCTTGGTCGCTACTGCGGCCCAGTTGATAGACCAGCCAAAACCCAACAGGTGAGGTTGGAGGATCCGCGGGTCGTCCATGTTCCACAGGGAAGCGCGACCGCTTTTGGTAAATACCCGAAGCGGTTTGGAGAGGTACCTGCGCAAGGTGTTTGGTTCGCCAACTTGTTCGGCTACGCAATTTGCGTAGTCGGTCGCCGTTCCCAGCTCTTCGGTCAGGTCCGCGTGGACGTCGTTAAGCTCTTGCAGAAGACTCTCCTGCTCGGCGATGATCGCCTTGCGTTGTGCGTGCGATATGCCGATTTCGCGCAGTTTGTGGTCAATGGCAGTGAGGTAGGTGTTCATTGGGGCTCCTCGGAAAATAGTGCGGTCATGTCGGCGGATAGGTCGATGAAGTCCTGATGCAGTTGCGTGAGTGTTTGCTTTCCTTTGGCTGTCAGTGAGTAGTACTTGCGCGGCGGCCCTTTGGGGGATTCCTCCCAGCGATTGCTAATCAAGCCGTTGGTGGTCAGCCGCGAGAGTAGGGGGTAGACGGTTCCCGCGGGCGCGCTGAGGTGGGGGTAGGCGTTGAGCTTTGCGACGAGTGCCGCGCCATAGAGCTCTTCGCGAGAAATCAGCTTGAGAATGGCGAGCTCAAGTACCCCTTTCTTCAGTTGTGTCTGTGGACGTTTGGGCATAGCGTTGTGCTTTCTTTCCGGCGGTATGGAGGAATCTGCCCAGGCAGAATACTTTTCATACCTAGTACCTTGTAATACCAACTATACGCACAGTAGTTTGTATTGCCAAGTACTGCATGCTTTATACGGCGCGGAGAGGGCAGGGCAAAGAAAATGAGGGGCAATTGCCAGAAGGCAATCGCCCCTCATTCCACCGGGTTAGCTCTATGGAGAACTCGTAACTGCTAGGAAGCGGTTCGGTTCCTATTTAGCGTTCAATTAGATACGCGCATCAAGCCAGGCAATAGCCGTCGCAATGGCCTCGTGCTGTGCCGGCTCGTTGAAGGTCTCGTGGAACTGGCCTTCGAACTCGATCAGCTGCTTGTCGGTGGACGAGATGCCGTTGTACCAGTCGCGCGAGAAGAACGGCGGCACAATCTCATCCTGGCCGCCCATCATGACCAGGGTCGGCTCAACAAAGTCGACGGAGTTGGTGCCGTTGTAGGTGGCGGCAAAAGCCATCTGCTGAGCCATGCCGAGCGAGAGCTTGGAGTTGTTGTACGGATCAGTTTCGTACTCATCACGCACTGCCTGCGAAGAAGAGGTCTTCGAACCCAGCGGGTTGCCAAGCTGAATCAAGTCGCTGCCGGGTAGTGATGGCACGCGCATCTCGGTGCGGTTCGGCACTTCCTTGAGCATGCGAGTGTTGAATGTGGTCATGTCCTGGAATGGCAGGCGCTGGTAAATCGTCGGCTGCGCCTCGCGCTGGACATCGGTCATGGCCTCTGGGGTGATGGTTTCGCCCTCGTCCGTGCCACCGTAGGGGTTGAAAAGAGCGCCACCACCGTTGGCGACAATGCCATCGACACTGCCCGGGTACTTGATGCCGTGGAAGTCCACGGCAAGGCCGCCCATGGAGTGGCCGAGCAGGAAGGTCTTCGTGCTCGGGTTCTCCGCCTTGGCCTTCTCTACAAGCATGTGCAGGTCATCGACAAGCGAGTGGAAATCATCGATGTGGCCACGAGCAACTGGAGTGCCTTCAACCTGACCCGTGTGGCCGTGACCGCGGTGATCGAGGCGGTAGACGTTGTAGCCGGCGTTCAGAAGCTTGCCGGTTACCCACTCGTAGCGACCCAGGTGCTCTGCAGCGCCATGCACGACGACGACAGTGGCCTTGGCGTTCGGAATGGTGTTGGACTTCCAGTAAATCTGGGTGCCCTTGCCATCCTGTGAGGTCATGTAGCCGTCGGTGACCGTCACGTGGCGTCCGTCAACTGTAGTGGTCGGCGCCGGGGTAGTTGGCAGTTCGACCATTGCAGTGGACTGCGGGTCAGGGGTTGGCTCCAGCGGGTTCTTGATGAAGTCCGTTGGGGCTGCTGATGCTGCCGGGGTGGCCAGTGCCAAAGTCAGGGCGGTGGTCACACTCGCAGTGAAAATCGATGCGCGACGCATGATTGCTCTTTTCTATTTTCAATCGAGGAGTGGATGGTAGTGATAATAATTTTATTATAACAAACAAGCCCTGAATTTATAATAAAAATGGCTC
>NZ_KV799345.1:37962-123763 GCF_001809925.1 Corynebacterium sp. HMSC064H12
CGGAGCCATTTTTAGGCTCTTACGAGGGCTTATTCAGGCTTCGGTGCCTCCTCAGCATCGGTATCCTCGACCCAGCCGTAGGTGCGTTCAACGGCACGGTTCCACTGGTGGAACAGGCGATCGCGCTCTTCGGCCTCCATCTTCGGACGCCACTTCTTGTCAATCGTGATGTGGGCCTTGACCTCATCCAAGCTCGACCAGAAGCCAACGCCCAGACCTGCACCATATGCAGCGCCGAGAGCAGTGGTTTCGATGTTGTTCGGGCGCGTGACAGTGACATCTAGGATGTCGGACTGGAACTGCATGAGGAACTCGTTCATGGTCATGCCGCCATCAACGCTCAGCGTCGTGATGTCCGTGCCGGATTCTGCGACCATGGCATCGAGAACCTCACGGGTCTGGTACGCAGCAGCCTCCAGCACAGCGCGGGAGATGTGGTTGCGGTTAACGAAGCGAGTCAGGCCGACGATGACGCCACGGGCGTCCGGCTGCCAACGAGGAGCGAAGAGACCGGAGAATGCCGGCACGATGTACACGCCACCGTTGTCCTTGACACTCTTTGCTTTGTTCTCGATGGAAGCGGCATTTGGAATCATTTGCAGCTCGTCACGCAGCCACTGAACAAGTGCGCCGCCCATGGAGACAGAGCCTTCGAGAGCGTAGACCGGCTTCTCACCCTCGACCTGGTAGCAGACGGTGGAGATGAGGCCGTGCTCGGACCACTTCGGGTTCTCGCCGGTATTCATCAGCATGAACAGGCCAGTGCCGTAGGTGTTCTTGGTGTCGCCCTCGCCGAAGCAGCCCTGGCCGAACATGGCGGCCTGCTGGTCGCCGAGAATACCTGTAATGGGCAGGCCGGACAGCGCATCGCGGGCGCGAACGCGGCCGAAGTCGCCTACCGACGGGCGGATGTCCGGCAGCATCGACATTGGAATGCCAATCTCACGGCAAATGTCCTCATCCCACTCGAGGGTCTTGAGGTCCATCAGGAGAGTACGGGATGCGTTAGTGACGTCCGTTGCGTGAACTGCAGATTCGCCGTTGTCGCCCTCTGCGCCGCCGGTGAGATTCCACAGCAGCCAGGTGTCGATAGTGCCGAAGAGTAGGTCGCCAGCCTCAGCCTTTTCGCGAGCGCCCTCGACGTTGTCGAGAATCCAGCGTACCTTTGGTCCAGCCGGGTAGGAGTTGATACGCAGGCCCGTGGTCTCACGCCAGCGGTCCGCGCCTTCATCCCCCATGAGCTCCTTACAGATGGCGTTCGTGCGGGTGTCCTGCCAGACGATGGCGTTGTAGACCGGTTCACCAGTGTTCTTGTCCCAGACGACAGTGGTTTCGCGCTGGTTGGTGATACCGATTGCCTCAATGTCCTGGGAGGAGATGTCGCCATCAGCGAGAGCTTCACTGACTACGCGACGGGTGTTGGTCCAAATTTCCTGGGCATCGTGCTCGACCCAGCCCTCTTCCGGGAAGATCTGCTTGTGCTCCATCTGGGCGACAGTGACGATCTCTGCGTCATGGTTGAAGATGATGCAGCGGGTGGAAGTAGTTCCCTGGTCAATGGCGAGGACATATTTGCTGTGCATCATGGGGGATACTCCTAGCGAAATTGTGTGTAAATGTGAGTTTTCGGACTTGCGCTATTTTATTGTGCGATTACTCTCATATTCCCGTTATCCGATGGCAAAGGCAAGAGCGCCTGCAGCCACAGCTGCCAGCATCGGTGCGACAATCGGGACCCATGCATATGCCCAGTTCGCATCGCCCTTGCCCTTAATCGGGAGCACGAAAGCGTAGGCCAAACGGGGGCCGAGGTCACGAACAGGGTTGATAGCGTATCCAGTCGGGGAACCAAGGGAAAGACCAATCGACACAATGATGAACGAGACACCGAAGTAGGTCAGCGGGCCAAGCTCGCCGCCGGCTGGGCCGAACAGGATGAATGCGAGCAGAACGAAGGTCGCGATGAACTCGGTGACGGCATTCCAGAAGTTATTTGGATGAACCGGCGCGGTGAAGAAGTTGCCACCGGTTTCGGCATTCGCATTGGTCGGATTGCCGTTGTCGTCAACGCCATTGGCATCGAACAGCTGCTTAAACGCGGCCCATGCCAGGATTGCACCTACGAATGCGCCCAACAGCTGGCCTGCGGCATAGTAGGGGACCAGGCTCCAAGCCAGGCTGCCTTTGACTGCCAGGGCGACGGTTACCGCTGGGTTCAAGTGCCCGCCGGATACGTCGGCAATAGATGCGCCAGCGAAAACAGCCATGCCCCAACCGAAGGCAATGCCCATCCAACCAGCATTTGCTGCGCGGGTAGTCCGGAGGTTGATAGAGGCGCAGACTCCGTTACCGAGCAGAATCAGAATGGCGGTTCCGAAAAACTCCCAGAGGAATGCCTGGGATCCTGTGATTGTCTCCATGAGATGTAGAAACTCTCTGTGAGTCGTGACCGGGCAAGGTCACGATGAATCTTGCAACGTAGAATTCTTTAGGTATAAGAAATGCCGGCGAGAAACTATTTTTCGCCGGCACTTTTATTTCGACCCCATCAGCCCTTTGAAGTGCGAAGCCGTTTTCCCGAGAAGGAAGCTATTTCGTTGTGGCTACAGCGCTGGTGGCCATTCAAGAGCTAACTCGTATGGCCACCTAGGGGAGGGTGGGAAATGAACTAGCGGTCGAGGCTGACGTCGACATCCGCGCGAGTCTCCACTGCGTGAGCAGCAATCTCGTTAGCGGCCTTGTCGGTCAGTTCATGCTCAGCTGCCAGGGTTGCTTCGACGCGTTCGATGAAGACCTTGATTTCCTTCTCCATCGTCTCCTTGTCCCAACCCAGAGCTGGGGCAACCAGTTCCGCGGTGGCCCGGGCACTGTCGACGCCACGGTGTGCGTACTCCATGGAGACACGCAGGCGGCGCTCCAGAATATCGTCGAGGTGCATTGCGCCCTCGTGGGTCACTGCGTAGAGGACCTCAGCGCGCATGTACTGCTCAGCGGCCTCCAGTGGCTCGAGCAGGGACTTGTCCTCGGCTGCCGGAGCCAGAACCTCGTAGATGAGGGAGCCGTAGCGGTTGAGCAGGTGCTCGACCTGCTTTTCGGTGATACCGAACTGCTTGGCCAGCGCTGGCTTCTGGTTGTTCAGTGCGTGGTAGCCATCGGCACCGAGCAGCGGGACATCAGCGGTGACGGACTCTGGTACCTTGCGTGGAACATCCTGGACTGCAGCGTCAATGGTGTCGGCGCCGATGACGCGGTAGGTGGTGTACTTACCGCCTGCGACGGAGACCATGCCCGGAGCAACGTGGGCAACAGCGTGGTTACGGGAGAGGTTGGTGGTGGAGTCGGAGTCGCCTTCCACCAGTGGACGCAGACCCGAGTAGACACCGACGATGTCGTCGTAAGTAATCGGACGACGAACCTTGGCGTTGACGTGATCGAGGATGTAGTCGATGTCAGCGCGGGTAGCTGCCGGGTTTGCCAGGTTCATGGTCCAGTCGGTGTCGGTGGTACCGATAATCCAGTACTCACCCCACGGGATAACGAACAGGACGGACTTCTCAGTCACGAAGGTCATTGCCACCGAGCCCTCAAGAGCGGACTTCGGAATAACAATGTGGACACCCTTGGAGGTGTGGACGCGGAACTTGCCGGTGACGCCAGCCAGCTTCTCAATCTCATCGGACCAAATGCCGGTGGCGTTGACGAAAACGTTGCCGCGGATAGTGGTGGTCGCGCCAGTGTCGGTGTCAAGGAGCTTCGCGCCGACGATGCGCTCGCCTTCCTTCACGAAGTCGACAACCTGGGTGGAGGTGCGGACGTCAGCGCCGAAGTGAGCAGCGGTGCGCAGGACAGTCATGGTGTGACGGGCATCGTCAACCAGAGTGTCGTAGTAGCGAACGCCGCCGACCACGGCATCTTCCTTCAGGCCCGGAGCCTGCTTCAGGGTTCCCTTGCGGGAGTAGTGCTTCTGCATCGGAACCTGCTTGGCGCCACCCATGACGTCGTAAAGGAAGAAGCCCGATGCCATGAACGGACGCTCCCATACGCGGTGAGTCAGAGGGAAGACGAAGCGCAGTGGCTTAACCAGGTGCGGTGCCAGATGCGACATGGACAGTTCGCGCTCGCGCAGGGATTCAGCTACCAGGCGGAAGTCCAACATCTGCAGGTAGCGCAGACCGCCGTGGAACATCTTTGAGGAGCGGCTAGAGGTACCGCCTGCGAAGTCACGAGTTTCAATGACCGCAGTCTTCAAACCGCGGGTTGCGGCATCGAGCGCAGCGCCAGCGCCTACAGAACCGCCGCCGATAATGACGACGTCGTATTGCTCGGTACCGAATTTCTCCCAGGTCTTTTCATGCTGTTCCTTGTTTAGAACTGCAGATGGGGCGAGAGATGAAGAGGACGACATTTTCCAATCCTTCCCGGTGGGGGCGTTGATTTTTCGTCGAAGAGAATTTCTCGGCTCACGGCTCAGGTTACCAAAACTTGGCTTACTTGTAAGCGCTAACCTACGGTTACGTAGATATAAATAATGGGGCAAAAAGTCACGAAAATCGCGCCAGTAATGTTGTCCGATTTTCCGCAGGTAGATGGCTATGTTAATAGAGATTTACTGCTTTTAGACTGACAGTCAGCTGGCAATGAACCCCCCATAATGGGGGTGTCAAAGATGGCTGATGGGTGGGCAATGGGTGCACGGCGGGCGTGTGGCGTATTTGAGAGGCGATGACTGGAGCTGCGCTCGCATTTACACATGAATATGAGCCTGTAACGACATTTATTCATGGGTCTCAGATACCAGTACATATCGCCCCGCTAAGGGGTGCGAAAGATTGTAGAGTAAAGGCCATGTTCAAGGATCCTGTGTACTTAACGATTATCGGATTGGCGCGCACCGTCTTCTTTGCCCAAGGTTTGAAGTTCACCGTTAAGGGCTGGGAAAACGTGCCGAAAGACTCTGGCGCCGTTCTCGTTACTAACCACACCGGATACATGGACTTCACCTATGTCGGTCTTCCATTCCGCAAGCATCGTCGTTTTGTCCGTTTTATGGCGAAGAAGGAAGTTTTCGACCATTCGATTGCAGGCCCAATCATGCGTGCTTGTAAGCACATTCCGGTCGACCGCACCGACGGCTCCAAGTCTTTCGAAGAGGCCTGCGCAAAGCTGGAAAACGACGAGTTGGTAGGCATCTTCCCGGAGTCGACTATCTCGCGCAGCTTTGAAGTCAAGAATCTGAAGTCGGGTGCGGTGCGTATGGCGCAGCGCACCGGCAAGCCCATCATCCCAGTGCTGATTGTGGGATCCCAGCGCGTGTGGACGAAGGGGCACCCCAAGCATCTCGGTCGCAGTAATACTCCGATTCATATTACGGTTTTGCCGCCGTGGACCCCGGAGGGCGATCCGGCAGAGGCCACCGAAAAGCTACACGAAATCATGGATCAGGGTGTCCGTCAGCTCTGGGACGAGTACGCAGCTGAAGAAGGTCCGCTGCCGAAGGGCGCCTACTGGGTACCGGCTCGCCTTGGCGGCGGCGCACCGACTTTCGAAGAGGCCCAGGCAGAGGACCTGAAAGTCGAAGAAGAGCGTCAGCGTATCCGTCATTTGCGCGGTGACCTGGCCGCATTCAAGGAAAAGCTAGCCGAGTCGGCGCGTGAATTCGGCGATAGTGCGCGTGAGTTCGGCGATCAGACCAGGCAGCAGTTCCTCGATGCCTCGCACACGATGAGCGCGGAGTCTGCTCGTCGAAGGGAACAGACGACCGCGCTGTTGGCGCAGTTCCGTCAGTCTGTGGAACAGATGGCTGATGATGTCGTCGCCGGCGCCAAGGAGAGCAAGGAGTCCGTGCGTACTGCCACGGATTCGATGCGTGTGACGTTCCGCGAAGCGTACGTGCAGCTCGAGAAGGCCTCCGCCTCTGGTGTTGAACAGACGCAGCAGACCGTTTACCGTCTTATCGGCCAGTCGATGATGATTCGCGACAAGCTTCCACAGCGCTTGAACAGGCTCATCGCCGCTCAGCCGGAGACGTTTATCTTCGATTACCCCGCATCGCTTGCCGACGACGCGGGCACAATTAGCGAAGAAACTATCAAGGCCTTGCAGCAGCTCGGTGATGTCGGAGCCACAATCGTTGTTCTGCACGAGTCGGGAGATAAGCCGAATCTATCGGCTTTGGAATCGGTTGACCTGCAGGTCGTGGAACTTCCGGAGGGCGCCAGCAAGCTGGACGTCACAAATGCGGTGGTTAGCACGCTGCGCAAGCAGGCTCGCAAGGAAGAAACCGCGATTCTTTTCGCCGGTCGCTCGAACTTTGAGGAAGCTACACAGCGTGTCGGCATGCCGGTAGTTATGGCCGATGCGGACTGGGCCTTGCTGAAGAACGCGGACTGGGTAATTGACACTGTCGAGCATGGGGGAGTAGCCACAACGCTGCAGTTGTTGCACGACCGGTTTTGCGATGACGGTGAAGATGACAACAGTGAGGACGGCAAGTAGTTCGAAGTGACCGAGAGACTACATCCACTACTCGTAGCTTCGGATATTGACGGGACGTTCATCGACTCGCGGGAGCGGGTAACTCCCCGCCTGCGACAGGCCGTCACGCGAATGCTACGCCGCGGCACCCCGTTGGTGCTGGCCACGGGAAGGCCGGCCCGGTGGTTGCAGCCAGTGCTCGAGCAGCTGCCGGTTCAGCCGTTGTGCGTGTGCGCCAATGGCGCCGTGATTTACGACTCCGGCCGTGATGAAGTAGTTGCCGCCAACACACTGAAGCCAGAGACGCTGCGATACGTCGTTAAGCATGCGCGCGAAGCGACGCGATCCATCGGTGGAATCGGCATTGCGGCAGAGCGCGCTGGGACATCGGCGAATGACGCCATCGATGAGCTTTTTGTGGTGGCACCGTCCTATGATCATGCGTGGGAATCGGATGAGCACGGTGAGCTTGCTGAAGAGGCCGTGTTGTCAGAACCCGCGACGAAACTCTTACTGCGAAACTCAGATGTGAACAGTGCCCAGCTATATGAACTGGTCGCCCCCGCAATTGACGCGAGCCTGGCGCACGTGACCTACTCCATGCCGGACGGGCTTTTGGAGGTGTCCGCGCCGGGCGTGACTAAGCGCGCCGGGCTTGAATACGTATCTGAACTGGTCGGAGCGACCGCGAAAGATGTGGTCTGCTTCGGTGACATGCCGAACGATATCGAGATGCTGTCGTGGGCGGGCACGGGTGTGGCCATGGGCAATGCGGCTGACAACGTCAAGGAGATTGCAGACGAAATCACCGCCACCAATGATGATGACGGTGTTGCTCGTGTGCTGGAGCGCTGGTTCTAGCTAGCCTCGAGGTTTTTCCCCGCGCCAGCTGGCTGACCAGTGCTCGACAGCGTCTGCTTCGGGTTTACTGCAGCGTTTACTTCAGCTCGGTCTTGACTTCGCCGGTGGTGCGGTCGAAGGTGATTGAACCGTTCTGGAACTCAGCGCGCTCGATGTTTCCATCGACCACCTGGGTCTTCGTCGGGGCACCCAGCTTGCCGACCTCGAAGCCCTGGCGGGCCCACTCATCAGCAATCTTGCCCCAGATAGCGTGCGCGCCGGTGGTGTCGGAGTCGGTGATTACGCCGTTGGAGAACTTCACGTAGCGCAGGGCATCGGCCTGGCCAGCATTGTTCGCTACGGTAGAACCGCTCTGGATACCGGACATTGCGTAACCGAGAACGGAGCCCATTTCCTCGGAAACTTGGCGCCATTCGGCAGCCAGGTCGTTCTGCTCATTGATAGTGATGATCTTGTCAATCAGTACCGGCAGGTCAGCGATTGACGGGCCGTTTTCAATCGAGCGTCCAACGGCACCCAGAATCGCATCGGCGGTCTGTCCGAGCCCCGGTGCGCCGAGCATGCCCAGCGCCGAGGCCAGCATCGAACGTGCACCCGAGACTGTCTCCAGAGCCTGTGCCTTCTGCTGCTCGTCGGATGCGCTCGGCGAGGAGGAGTTGCTCTGCTCGCTTGCCGACGGTGCGGAGGAGTCAGCCGAAGCAGTGTCACCGGTGTTCGTGGCGTCGGTTGGCTCCGAGGTGTCCGAAGTACCCGAGGTGGTCGAGTCGGAGCTCGACGTTGTCGACGAAGTGGTGCTCGATGCGCTCGAGGACTTCTCGGAGGACGAGGTCGTGGACGTACCCGTGGATGCCGAGGTGGTCGAAGTGGTCGAGGTAGTAGAGGTCGACGTGCTCGACTCGGTCGATTCGCTCGACTGCGAGTCTGTGTCCTCGGCGGTCTTATCGTCCTTTTCATCCTGCGGAACGAGGAGGTCAATCAAGCCGTCAGGGCCCTCATTGTCAATCTTTCCGCTGGTGAGTGTGTTGTACTTCTTCTCGGCAATCGAGCGGATCTTGCTCATCTGGGCGTAGCCAGCATCACCCGGGCAGGTGGTGTTACCAACGTCGCGGTGCGCGAAGATTGTCGGCAGAGTGACCTGCTGACCGTATCCATACTTGGCGTAGCTGGTGCCACCCGAAGTCATCTGAATCTGGCCGGTCGGCTTAATGCCGGCGACCTTCAGGCGCCAACCAATCATATTGCCCACCGAGTTCAGTGCGGCCTCGCTGGGAGCAACCGAAGAGTAGTTACCCATCATGGAGATGCCGAAAGTACCGGTGTTGAAGCCACCTGCGTGTGCGCCCTGGACATTCTTATCCAGCCCACCGTAGCGGCCCTCGTAGATGTTGCCGTACTTGTCGACAAGAGCGTTGTATCCGATGTCGCACCAGCCCAGAGTCTGTGCGTGGTACTGGTAGATGCCGCGGACGATACCAGCGGACTGGCTCTCGGTGTAGTTGTTTGAACCAGCGGTGTGGTGCACGGTGGCACCGACAAGCTTGCTGTCGTAGTCCGCGCCCTTACAGCGGTTGTTTTCGTTGGCGCCCCAGCCGGCACGGGTAATGACCTTCGGCATGCCCGTGACATTCTTGGCATCCACAATTGGGTCGATGCCGGATGCAGCAGCCTGGCCGTCGATTAGCACTGCGTCGACCTGGTCGATCGGCAGTTCATCGGCGACCGGTTCGATGTCCGTCCACTTCACTGGGAGATTCGGCGAGTCCAGATTTGCAGCGTCGTTAGCGCTCGGAGCAGTCGGGTCATCGAGTGCGTCCCCAGGAGCTGCATCCGGAGTCTGCTGGTAGTCGGAAGTGGCATCGTCAACGGCCTCGGCGACATCCTTGGCCGCATCCGTAGCGGAATCCTTTGCATCCTCCACGGCCTTCTTCGCGTCCTCGGCATTAATCTCGTCGAGGTTGAGCTTGGACAAATCCAGCTTCTCAGCGCCCTTGATGTCCTTCAGATCCACGCCGGAACCCGGACCGAAGATGTTAAGTCCGTGGGTGGAAACCTGAACGCGCTTGGTTGGCTCGATGTAGATGAGCTCCGTTCCGTTCAGGCCGTTGCCATTGCCTTCAGCGGGGTAGTCCGGGTCAACGCTGAACCAGTCGGACCAGGAGCCGTCTGCTCGCTCGGCGCGGACGAAGCTGGCGATATCAGGGTCACCGGCCCACGTCAGCGCAAACTGGGAAAACTCAGTATCGGAGGTAATTTCCTTGACGACACCGCGGTTGGGATGAGCTTCGTCGGCAAGCGACTGCGTTGCGATTGCTGCATCTTCGACGAGAACGGAGACGCTGTCTGCAAGCGACTTGCTCTGGACAACGGGGTCGATGGGGCCGGCGCCGTTTTCCTCAATGAGGTCATAAGCGGCACCTGCGCCGACAACGGCAACGGGTGTCAGGGCAAGGGTCGCCACGGCAGCGAGTACCAAGGATTGCTTGGCACCTGCGCGGCGATTGATGCGGCGGCGACTAAACACGGTAATAACTCCTGGGTGATTACGAAAATCTGGTGTTACACCACAAATGTGATGTGGTTATGCCTGGATTAGATAAGCGGGGGGGGGCTTAGTTCTGAGGTGCGAACCAGGCCTGCGTAGCTTCGGCAGGGTTGGTTGGCAGGGATTCAGTTAGAAACTCACCAACAACCTCGCCTGGCGTGGGCGTTTCCACGTTTCCGAGGGAACCGCCATTGTCGCTCGACTCACCGGTGCCCGGAATCGGCGGAATGCCGGCGGCCTCTCCGTCCTGGTTGTTCGGATCCGTCGAGCGGCCGGCAATATCCGCTCCACCGGCACCATCAAACTTGGCTTTGGCTGCAGCGCGGATGGCATCCATCTGCTGGTAGCCGAAGGTGCCTGGGCAGGAGGTGTAGCCGGTGTCGCGGTGACCGAAGATGGCCGGGAGGTTCACGGTCTGGCCGGAGCTGTAGCGTGCCTTCGAGTAGCCGGCGCTGGTCAGTGCGGCGGTGGACATCGGATCGACGCCGCCGACCTTCATGCGCCAGCCGACCATCTCGCCGAGTGCAGTGACGGCCGCATCCGGAATCTCCAGCTGGTCGTGATTGCCCATCACCGAGATACCGAAGGTGCCGTTGTTGAAGCCACCTGCGTGTGCGCCCTCGATGTTCTTGTCCAGGCCGCCGTAGCGGCCCTCGTAGATGTTGCCGTACTTATCGACCAGCGCGTTGTAGCCAATATCGCCCCAGCCCAGCGTATTTGCGTGGTAGGCATAAATGCCACGGACAATGGCTGGTCCCTGGGACTCTGAGTAGTTATTGGAACCCGCGGTGTGGTGGATGCACGCGCCCTTGAAAGTGCTGTAGGAGCTCGAACCGCTGCGGATGGACTCATCTGCGCCCCACGCTGCACGGCTGATTACATTTGGCGCGCCGGCAATCGACGACTCGTACGCAACTGGCTGAATAACCTCGCCGACCTGCTCTACGCCGTCGATGAAAACTGCCTGGACAGCGTTGAGGGACAATGCGGCCGTAGCGCTGACGAGGTCCTGCAGGGAATCGCCGATAGTGGCGGGGTCAAGGTTGTCGATACCAATGATGTTGCGGGGATCCAGGCCTTCGAGGAGGTTCAGGCCGACAGTCGACACCTGCACGCGACGGGTGGGCTCAACGAACAGCAGCTCGGTGCCCGACTGCCCGGAGTTATTCATCGGACCGTGCGAATCAGCGTGGAACCACGGGCCAAAGCTGCCGTCTTCGCGCTCGGCGCGAACGTACAGCTGCAGATTGTCATCGCCCGGCCAGGTGAGTGCGAACTGGGAGAACGGTTCGTCGCGGGTGATGTCCTTTACGAATCCGCGAAGCGGGTGCAGGGCATCGGTAATGGCATGCGTGCCGACGGCTGCGTCGTCAATCATCATCGTGACAGCGTCAACCAGCGGTGATGTCGAGATCTTGGCTGCGATGGGGCCTACGCCTGGGCTTTCAACCAGGGTAGGGGCCTGGCGAATACCCCATGTTGCTAGCGGAGCTGCGGCAGTAGTAGCTGCCAGTCCATAGAGGAAGGTTCGACGGCCCATCGACGGGGCATTGATGCGACGGCGAGTTGGCACGGTAAAAGCTCCAAAAAAAATGGGGTACAGGGTTATCGACCCGAGGTCTACCCGGGGTCGAAGGGAAGGAAAGTTGCAAAGCAACAGAAAATTCTGAGAAGGATGTTACCAGTGTGACTAAAAAAATCTAGTGAGACATCTGTGTTTCCTCGTTAATTTTGGGAAAATTATCAAATAATGTGACCAAGCGAACGTTGGGCTGGGCTCACATGGACGTCGTAAAGCCCGCGTGTACACCCGCAAACCGGATGGAAATGCAATAGGTTTTAAGGCGTGAGTAGCGAAAAGAACACCACTGCCAATGAATTTGCTCCGAAGTCCCTACAGGACATCAAGGACAACACCTACGACCTCATCGTGGTCGGTTCGGGTTTCTTCGGTTTGACCGTTGCTGAGCGGACCGCCACTGAGCTGGGTAAGCGCGTGCTCGTTGTCGAACGCCGCAACCACATCGGCGGCAACGCCTACTCGGAGGCAGAGCCGGAGACTGGCATCGAGGTGCACAAGTACGGTGCGCACCTGTTCCATACCTCTAATAAGAGGGTGTGGGACTACGTCAACCAGTTCACGGACTTCACCGACTACCAGCACCGCGTGTTCGCTATGTACAAGGGCACCGCGTACCAGTTCCCGATGGGGCTGGGGCTGATCAACCAGTTCTTCGGCAAGTACTACAGCCCGGACGAGGCGCGCCAGCTGATTAAGGACCAGACCGATGGTCTGGATCCGCGTGACGCGAAGAACCTTGAGGAAAAGGCAATCTCCCTGATTGGTCGCCCGCTGTACGAGGCATTTGTCAAGCACTACACCGCCAAGCAGTGGCAGACCGACCCGAAGAACCTGCCGGCCGGCAACATCACCCGCCTGCCTGTTCGCTACACCTTTAATAACCGCTACTTCAACGACACCTACGAAGGTCTGCCTGTCGACGGCTACACCGCCTGGCTGGAAAACATGGTGACCTCCGACAAGATTGACGTCGTTGTCGATGCCGACTGGTTTGAGGTGCGCGACGAACTCCGCGCTGTCTCCCCGGACGCCCCAGTCGTCTACACCGGCCCGCTGGACCGCTACTTCGACTACGCAGAGGGCAAGCTGGGTTGGCGCACGCTGGACTTCGAGATGGAGGTTGTCAACACCGGCGATTTCCAGGGCACTCCAGTGATGAACTACAACGACGCGGATGTGCCGTACACCCGTATCCACGAGTTCCGCCACTTCCACCCGGAGCGCGATTACGTCAAGGACAAGACGGTAATTGTTAAGGAATACTCCCGCTTCGCCGACGATGGCGACGAGGTGTACTACCCGATCAACACTCCGGAAGACCGCGAGATGCTGGAGGCCTACCGCAAGCTCGCTGCAGCAGAAGCGCAGGAGAACAAGGTTCTCTTCGGTGGTCGTCTGGGCACCTACCAGTACCTGGACATGCACATGGCAATCGGTTCTGCACTGTCGATGTTCGACAACAAGATTGCGCCGTTCTTCAACGACGGCGAAGCAATCGAGCAGGAGCGCGGGCACTAATTTGCCGCTTCCGGCTCCCGCGCTAGTATTGCGCGAGTGTCGCGTGAGAAAACCCAAACCGAAGTTCCCCAGCAGGGGCCATTGCTGCAGCGTGTGAACAAGTTTCTCACCCTACCAGTGGCTCCCGTAATTCTGGTTCTGATCGGTTCTCTTGGCACACAGGCCGCGGCCGTGCTGGTCACTGGCATGCTTTCCACGGTCGGCGCGCCGGGCATATCGGGCCTGCGCATGACCGCCGCCGCCATCATTATGGTGGTTCTGTTCCGACCAAAACTGTCCGGAATGACCCGCGCCCGCGCCATCAACATCGTGGTCTACGGCATCGCCATGGGCATGATGAGCATGATGGTGTACGCCGCCATCGCCCGCCTCCCACAGGGTGTCGCCGTCACCATCGACTTCCTCGGCCCCTGCGTCGTGTCTTTCCTGGGACTGAAAATGTGGCGTTCCCGCCTGTGGGCCATCGTCGCTTTCATCGGCGTTGCACTGATTGCCCAGCCCTCCAATGACCTGGACCCTATCGGCATTGGTTACGCCGCAATCGGCGCGATCTTCTTCGGCGCTTACACGCTCTTCTCCGCCCGAATGGGCAGCACCGAAGGCGGTGGCATGCCAGATTTGGCGCTGTCAGTGGTCGTCGCAGCAATCGTGCTCGCGCCGTTTTCTGTTTCCGCTGCACCGCTTGTCGACGGTTCGATGTGGGCCACCATCGTTATTTCCGGGTTTATTGGCGCTGTTATTCCCTACGTGATGGACACCATCGCTGCGGGGATTGTCTCAGCGGCGGTCGTCGGCACGCTCTTTGCACTGGACCCGGTCATCGGTGCAATCCTGGGCTGGGCGTTTTCCGGTGACCGAGTGACTTGGTCCATGGCGCTGGGCATCGTGCTAATCGCGGCGGCTGGCGCGATTATTACCTGGCGCGGGGCGCGGGAGTCGCGCGAGCTGCGGGGGCTTGCGCAGTAAAAATGCGGATACCAGAACCCGCCGAAAAGTGGGGTCTCGACGTGTTCTGCTGGAAAACGACAGTGAATGCGGGTAAGTTTGTCGAAGATTTATTGTTTCTTAAGGTAATTCCCTGAAGCGGAAACACGCCTGATAGTTCCCACCGGCCGTGGGGAATCGCACATTGTGAGGAGAATGCACACGTGAAAATCACCTCTACTTTCCGTGGTTGGCGTCGAAAGGTTGCAGCCGTTGCGTCCGCAGTAGCTGTGGCCGCGTCTGCATTGACCATGGCGCCGGCCGCGAGCGCGGCGGGTGACCGAGGCTCGCTGCGCCCGGGTTGTGAGTGGGATTCGTACCAGTACTTCACCCAGAAGTGCCAGGTTTATTCGCCGGCCATGGACCGTAATATTCCGGTTCAGATTGTGGCCTCTGCCAATGGCGGTAACAAGGCTCTCTATCTGCTAGATGGCCTGCGTAGCCCGGCTGATGCCTCTGACTGGGTGGAGCACGGTAACGCCCCACGTACTTTTGAGGGATCCAACGTCAACCTGGTTATTCCAGGTGGTGGCGGCGGTAGCTTCTACACCGACTGGAAGCGTCCGTCGGTTAGTGTGCACGGTCCGTTTGTAAACATGTGGGAGACTTTCCTGACTCAGGAACTGCCGGTTTACCTTGAGCGTGAGTTCGGCATTTCTCGCACTGGTAACTCCATTGCAGGTCTGTCCATGGGTGCATCTGCTGCACTATCGCTGGCATACAACCACCGAGACCAGTTCGGTCAGGCTCTTGCCTTCTCCGGTTACCTGCACACCACTGCGCCGGGTATGACCACGGCAATTGAGGCTGCTCAGCTGTCGGCTGGCTACAGCTCCTTCGACATGTGGGGTGCGCCTATGTCAGCGGAGCGTGTCCGTAATGATCCGTACCTGAATGTCGAGAAGATGAAGGGGCTGGATCTGGTTATTACCTCGGCAAATGGTGTTCCGGATGAGGTTCGTGACCCGAAGAATCTCTACCGGGTCGTCCCGAAGGCCGGCGGCGTTGCGCTGGAGTCGCTGTCCCGCTTGTCCACCCGCGAGTTTGAGTTGCGTGCTCGTACCTCCGGTCTGGATGCCACGTTTGAATACGAGCAGACCGGTATCCACGATTGGCCGACCTGGGATCGTAACCTCCAGAACTCCAAGGCCCGCATCGAAGGTTTCCTCGGAGCTTAAAACTACAAACTGAACGAAAAAGCCCCTATGTGCAGCAGATAGTCCGCAGCGCGTAGGGGCTTTCACATTCTGGGCTGTCGCTAGCGTGGCAACAAGAGGCAATCCGCCACGGGCACTAGGATGCTATGAGATAGAAACGTCGGTAACTTATCGGCGGCAACACCCCCGGTAGACCTTTCGGAAAGTGGTTGATACGTCTCATGGCATCACAGCCTGAACAAAAGCGGACACATACCCCGACAACGTCGTCAAGCCTTGCCGTTGAACGCCTGCAGCGGGTTTTGCTGCCAAAGTTGGGTGAGCCCCGTGATGTCCGCTCGCTCTACTTGGTTGAGCCGGAGACTAATGCCGGTCGTGTGCAAGCGCATTCGCGCACGTCAGCCACTGTTCCGGCGGGTGATGAAGTTAGTTTTGAAACCTACTTCAATGCTTTTCCGGCCAGCTACTGGCGCCGGTGGACGAATCTGGACAATGTTGTCCTGCGCCTGGAGCTGTCCGGTACTGCGCGCGTAGACATCTACCGTTCGAAGATTGACGGTGCGCGCATCGCCGTGACCGGCGAAGTTGTCGGTGATCTGGGTGCGGCGGCTGAAGGCGCGGAAGCCAAGGTGGACGGCAAGGATGTGCACGTCTGCGAAATCCCAGTACCGCTGACGCAGTTTGAAGACGGCGGCTGGATTTGGTTTGACCTCACCTGTGAGACGGACGTGGTAATCCACTCCGCAGGTTGGTACTCCGATATCGAGGCGCCGAGCCAGACGTACCCGGACGGCACGGAGCATCCGGCGCCGGAGGGGCGCGTCACTATCGGTATCCCGACGTTCAATCGCCCGACCGACGCAGTTGCTGCTCTTGAGGCGCTGTCCTCGGATCCTGAGGTCGATGCCATCATCGATGCTGTTTTGATGCCTGACCAGGGCACCAAGCACCCGGCAGACGAGCCGGGCTTTGATGCTGTCGCCGAGCACTTTGGTGACCGCCTGCGTATTTTCCCGCAGGGAAATCTCGGTGGTTCTGGCGGGTACTCCCGCATTATGTATGAGGCCCTGGGCGGTCCGGATTCGGATTCGAAGCGTGCGACCGATAGCCCGTTCATTCTCTACATGGATGACGACATCGCCATCGAACCGGATTCCATTCTGCGTGCGGTCGCTGTCGGCCGGTTCGCGAAGTCCCCGATGCTGGTCGGCGGTCAGATGCTGAACCTGCAGGAGCGCAGCCACTTGCACTCGATGGGTGAAGTCATCGGCCGCCATGACTTCATGTGGACTTCCGCTCCGCACGTCCACTATGACCACGACTTTTATGCGCACCCACTGCGCGATCGCGGGGAGCACGGCACTAACGCAACCGGTGAGGTTGTCGATTCGAAGGATCTTCACCGTCGCATCGATGTTGAGTTCAACGGCTGGTGGATGTGCCTGATTCCGCGCGTCGCCGCTGAGGCAATCGGTCAGCCGCTGCCACTGTTTATTAAGTGGGACGATGCCGAATACGGTTTGCGCGCAGGCAAGGCAGGCTTTCCGACGGCTACGTGGCCGGGCGTCGCAATTTGGCATATGGCCTGGTCGGACAAGGATGATGCGATTGATTGGCAGGCGTACTTCCACCTGCGCAACCGCTTGATTGTCGCGGCCCTTCAGCACGAGGGCGATGCTGCCGGTATCGTGCGTTCCATGCGCAAGGCCACTTTCAAGCACCTTCTGTGCCTGGAGTACTCCACTGTTGCCATCCAGAACGAAGCCATGAAGGACTTCCTGGCAGGTCCCGAGCGTTTATTCGACATTCTCGAGTCCTCGCTGCCGCGCATCAATGCCCTGCGCAAGAGCTTCCCCGACGCGGTTGTGCTGCCGAGTGCAGGCGATCTGCCAAAGCCCTCCGGTATTCCGGGGATTCCGACAAAGGATGTCGGTGGTCGTCTGGGCAAGCTGAAGAAGGTCGGTTGGCTGGCCAAGGGCTTGCTTCACAGCGTGCGCCCGGAAAACTCCGAGCACCATGCGGTGCCGCAGGCAAACCTGGCGCCGCTGGAGGCTCGTTGGTTCTCCCTGTCGCGTCTGGATGGCGCAACGGTCACCACCGCTGACGGCCGTGGCGTGGTGTATCGCCAACGTGACCGCGACAAGGCCAAGGCTCTGCTGGAAGAATCCTGGGAGCTGCAAAAGCAGGTTGAGGAGCGGTTCGAGCAAATGCAGGCACGCTACCGCGCAGCCTATGACGATTTGACCAGTAGGAAGGCCTGGGCGAATGTCTTCGAAAATTAAAGGCGATCCGTTCGGCGAGTCCGACGTTCTCGTTAATATTCAGCACACGCTTAACGACGTTCCGGGTGTGCTGCCCACCGCGCGTGCCATGAGCTATTTCGGTGAGCACGCCCTTGGGTGGATGGGGCTCGCTGCCCTCGGGGCGGCGGTGGATAAGGAGCGACGCATTAGCTGGGCAAAGGTCGGTGTGGCCGCCTTTACCTCGCATGCGGCATCGGTGGTGCTTAAGCGCATTGTCCGTCGCCCGCGTCCCCATGACCGTCGTATAGCAATCGGCGTTGGTACGCCAAGCAAGCTGAGTTTCCCGTCCTCGCACGCGACGTCGACGACGGCGGCGCTGGTGGGGATTGCAAAGTTGGGTTACCCGGCAGCACCGGCCGTGGGCGTGCCGGCGATTATGCTCTCCCGCCTGGTGCTGGGAGTTCATTACCCAACCGATGTCGCTCTCGGAGCAGCGCTGGGTACAGCCACTGCTCTTGCGGTGGACAAGATAGGTGATAAGGTCATCGAGCCGAAAAAGGCGCAGCATAACCAGGGTGGACAGCCCTCCATTGCGGAAAGGAATGCACAGTGACACAGGCGGAGAACGACAACTTGGCCAATGTGTCGGCCAACCAGCGGCAAGCTTCTCAATCAAGGATTGGGTCCGAGCCGCACACTTCCGGTATCGATGAGCCTGCGCACCCGCAGGGGCATCCGCCGAAGAATCTGTTGGACGGCATGATCAAGGCGCTTCGCCCGAAGCAGTGGGTGAAGAATGTCCTGGTCATTGCGGCTCCACTGGCAGCCGGCAACGAGATCATGGACTCGGGACGTTCGATCGGTACGCTGACCGTCGACATCCTGGTGGCGTTTGTGGCCTTCTGTTTGGCCGCATCGTCGATTTACCTGATTAATGATGCCCGCGATGTTGAAGCTGACCGGGCGCACCCAACCAAGCGCTTCCGCCCAATTGCCGCTGGCGTACTGCCGGTGAGCATGGCGTACATTATGGCGGTCGCACTGATTATTGGTTCGATTGCGGTGTCCTGGTTTGCCTCTGAGGGGCCGGGGCTAGCAATTGTTGTGGCTGTATACATTGCACTGCAGCTCGGTTACTGCTTTGGCCTGAAGCACCAGCCGGTGATTGATATTGCGCTGGTGTCCTCGGGTTTCATGCTGCGTGCAATGGCCGGCGGTGTTGCTGCCAACATCAACCTGTCCCAGTGGTTCTTGCTGGTTGCCGCCTTTGGTTCGCTGTTCATGGCAGCCGGTAAGCGTTACGCTGAGCTGCTGTTGGCAGAGCGCACGGGTAAGAAGATTCGAAAGTCGTTGCAGGGTTACACCGCGACTTACCTGCGCTTTGTGTGGACCCTCGCTGCGACCGCCGTGGTGCTGAGCTACGCGCTGTGGGGCTTTGAGATGGGCCGCGCGCCGGGCACTTCATCGACTTCGGCTATTTGGTACGAGATCTCGATGGTTCCATTCACTGTGGCCATCCTGCGCTTCGCCGCCGACGTTGACCGTGGTGATGCGGGAAGCCCGGATGAGATTGCGCTCAAGGACCGACCGCTGCAGGCACTGGCCGTCCTGTGGCTGCTGTCCATTGCCATCGCTGTCTACGCTGTCCCGACTCTGGGGTAGTTCCCAGTTCTTATCCCTTTAAGCGAACTGCGATTTCCGTCGGGTTCTCGTCGGGTTCTAGTCGGGTTCGGTTGGTAGCTGAAAGCCCATGCACCGAGGGGTGCATGGGCTTTTTTGTGCCTAGCTAATACTTACGTTGTGTTTGGGGTTCTTGTAGGCGTGTTTTAGGTTTCTCAGTCAGTCCTACGGATTAGTCGGGGCGGAATTACAATTTTGTAATTCCATGCTGGTAAACATTGTTTCTCCTTGTGGTGGATAGTTTTGAGGGGAAATGTGAGAAATATTACGGAATGATTACGATTTAAACTTGGATGTAGGGAAACGATTGAGTATCGTTACATACTCGAGATTCTTTTGTGGGGTCTCCAGTTGTCGCGTCACAACTGGAAGCAGAAAAGCGAAAGCTCGCGCAAGCGACTGCCTCCGAGAAGTCTGGCGCGGAGGTAAGTCCGAAAGTAAAGAGGAGAACGATGAGCTTTACTGCAGTGAGTCGTAACTTCACGGTGAAGGTCGTAGCTGCCCTTGTGGCTGTTGCAATGGTGTTTGGTGGCATCATGCTCGCATCCGCGAAGGATGCGAGTGCTGATCCAAACCGTGATCGACTGCGTCCAGGCTGTGAGTGGGATCCATACAACTGGTGGGTTCAGTACTGCCAGGTCTTCTCGCCGGCTATGAACCGCAATATTCCGGTTCAGATTAAGGCGGCTACTGGTGGCGGCGATGCGTCCCTGTACATGCTCGACGGTCTGTGGGGCTTTAATAAGGGCGCGTCCGGTTGGATTTGGTCGGGTCACATTGCTCAGACCTTCGCCAATGACAACATCACTCTGGTTGCGCCGGCTGCTGGCGATGGCTCCTTCTACACCGACTGGAATACCCCGGCTGTGACTGCTGAGGGTCCGAAGATCCAGAAGTGGGAGACCTTCCTGACTCAGGAGCTGCCGGTCTATCTGCAGCGTGAGTTTGGTGTCAACCCGAACCGCAACGCAATCGCTGGTTTGTCCATGGGTGCGGCTGCGGCGGTTTCTTTGGCAGCCCGCCACCGTGACCAGTTCAAGCATGTTACTTCGCTGTCCGGTTACTACCAGATGTCGAACGAGGTAGTTGCTACGGGTACCACTGCAATGGTGGCTAGCACTGGTGTAGTGAATCCGACTGGCATGTGGGGTCTTCCGGTTCCGGCTTCGGCGGAACGCCAGGCCCATGACCCTTCGATGCTGCTCGACCAGCTCAAGGGGCTGCCGATGTATGTTTCCTCCGCCCAGGGTGTTCAGAGCCTGTGGAGTGATCCGGAGGTTTTGAACCGTCCGGTGCCGCAGCTCCCTGACACCGTCTGGCGTGCCGTGATGGAGTCCGTATCCCGCGCTTCGACGCAGCGCTTTGAGCAGGATGCTCGCGCTGCCGGCCTCAATGCGCAGTTTGTCTACAGCCCGAACGGTATCCACTCGTGGGAGCTGTGGGGCCGTGATGCCGCGCTTGCTCGCCCGCACATTCTTCGGGCGCTGGGCCTTTAAGTCGGTATTTGTTTCAGAGCGCTCTGGTGCCCTCGTGTGCTGACCTAGCTCTGGTGCTGGATAACTGCGTAAAGGGGCTAGCTTCTTAAGAAGTCTCAATTTTGAAAAAAGACCAATCCTTTTGTTGGGATTGGTCTTTTTTCTGTGTCAAGTCCGGGTTTGGATGCTGAGCGGAAGGTGTGGGTAACGGCTTAGAGGGGCGCAAAGAGTTGCCCTGTCAAAGCTTGAATTCAGTTCCTTTTGCGTGTGTCTCCACGGTTTTTACCCGTAAGAGGGTAAACATGAGAGTCGAACCTTAAAGTAAAGGGTGAAGCTATTCAGGTAGCTATACCGTTTGTTTCGCAGAACGTGTGTGAGATTCTTCTTGCAGCGGCACGCCGGAGGAGGGGAACCTTCGGATACGTTGCTGGTCACCACGTAATTCTGAGAAGCGGAACGGTAAACGCATAGCTCTAGCGCCGCGTGATGCTATCTGCAGGTGCCTAATCGGCGCCGGTGCAACACTCAATGTCTCAAATAATTTCAACCAGCGACTTTGTAAAGGGAAGCCCTCTTATGCGCGTAACCGCTAGATTCCTCCGTGGTGGCCTCGGCAACAGCCGGAAGTCATCGCGGGCGTTGACCGCACTTTTGGCACTACCGTTGACTCTCGCTCTCGGTGCCCCTGCTGCAGTGGCGGCTCCCGAGCCAGCTCAGCCAGGTCTGCCCAGCTACGAGGAACTTCAGGCCGTTCAGGGGCAGTTAGCTCAATCTGGAGACCTGGGAGACCTTGCTAAGGCCGCTGAAGCAGCGCAAGCTGCTGGTGCGCAGCTACCTGGCCTGGGCATGCCGAAGCCGATGCCGGGGCCGGAGCGTACGCCATTTAAAGTCGATACTCCCGCAGTGGCGAACCTGCCCAGCGGAGTCAGCGTAGACAAAGTCGAGTGGTACACAGATCACCACGTCATTGCGCACATTCGCTCGGCTGCCATGCCGGAGAAGCCAATTCAGGTTGAGATTTTGCTGCCGCGCGATTGGTACCGCGACAAGGAGCGCACATTCCCGAGCGTCTACCACCTTGACGGTATGGCATCGTTTGATGACTACTCCGGTTGGATTCGCGCTACTAATATCGAACGCTTCTACGAGGACAAGAATGTCCTGGTGGTTATGCCCGCCGGCGGTACATCGTCCTTCTACTCTGACTGGGATCAGCCAGATAACGGTCAGAACTACAAGTGGGAGAGCTTCATTACTAAGGAGCTCGTGCCGGTTATCACCAACGGCTTCCGCGGCAACGATGAACGCGGCATCATCGGTATCTCCATGGGCGCTACCGGTGCTTACAACGTCGCAGCACACTCGCCGGAGCTGTGGAAGTTTGCCGGTAGCCTCTCAGGTTACCTAGACATGACTTCGCCCGGCATGCCGCAGGCAATCGCTCTGGCGATGAAGAACACCGGTGGCTATGACGCGACGAAGATGTGGGGCCCGCTCGGTTCGCAGCGTTGGAAGGACAATGATCCGAAGCTGAACATCGACAAGCTCAAGGGCATGTCGCTGTACATCTCGGCGGGTAACGGCAACACCGGTGAGTGGGACGTGCCGTCGCAGATCGATCCGACGAAGCCGGACAATCCGACCGGTTACGCATTGGAAGTGCTTTCCCGCATGACCAGTGAGACCTTCATCCGAAATGCTCGCGAAAAGGGCGTCGAGCCGGTTGTGAACTTCCGGAGCTCGGGTACTCACACCTGGCCGTACTGGCAATTCGAGGTCAGTCAGGCCTGGCCAACGCTGGCCGATGCACTGCAGTTGCCGGAGTCCGATCGTGGCGCTGTCTGCCGCGTAGGTGGCGAGATTGAGAAGGCCGTTGCATCTCTGCCGGGAATTGGCACCTGCCTGTCGGATGAGTATGGTGTCGCCAAGAATGGCGTGGCTCAGGACTTTACCGGCGGTACCGCCTACTGGCACCCGGATTCCGGGGCACATGTGGTCTGGGGGCGCATCGGTTCGCGTTACAACGAGCTCGGTGGTCCGTCCTCGCCGCTCGGCTACCCAGTGACCAACGAACTGGCTACGCCGGATGGCTCGGGACGCTTCGTTCACTTCGAAAAGGGTTCGATTTACTGGACTCCGGAAGGCGGAGCCCACGAAGTCACCGGCGACATTATGAACGTCTGGGGCAAGGCCGGCTTCGAGACCGGTCCGCTGGGCTACCCAGTCGCCAACCACCGCGGTATTCCGGGCGGTGTCGCCCAGGACTTCCAGGGTGGCACCATCGTCAAGATCGGCGGCGAAGAACCTCGCATCGTGCGTGGTGAAATCGGCCGTGTCTACAAGGAGCTCGGTGGCGCTGAGTCCGATCTGGGTCTGCCTGTCGACGGCGACGAGGTCAAGCTCGCCCGCGGCGCTTTCCAGCGCTTCGAACACGGTGCCATTTACTGGACTCCGGAAACTGGTGCACAGCCGGTGCGCTCCAACGACATCACTGACCACTGGGGCAGCACTGGCTACGAAAATGGCCCGTTCGGCTACCCGGTCGGCCCACTGCAGCCAGTCAAGGCCGGCGGTCTTGAGCAGCAGTTCGAGGGTGGCTGGATTCGTCAGCTCAACGGCAAGATTGTCGAAGAGCGCAATAAGCCAGAAGCGCCGGCCCCAGCCGCCGACAACGGTGATGACAAGTAAGCCAACCAAAGCAGGGCACTGAATAAGGGATAGACAAATGTCCATGAACAAGTCCTTCCGGACACTGGCTACAACCACAGCTGTTGCGCTGCTGACCTTCGGAGTGGCCGCCTGTGGCAGTTCCACAGTGGAATCTTCGGAGGTCACCTCGTCGACGACTACGAAGACCTCCACGACGTCGTCAAGCACGAAGACTTCTGCGCCGAAGTCGAGCGAAAAGTCTGCGCCGGAGATCACAGATCCCCAAGCTAAGCGCGTGGACGAAGCGCCCGATGGGCAGATGAAGCTCAGCGAGGCGGACGATTCATACCTCGGAGCGCTGGAAAAAGCGGGAATCGATGTTGATGGGGTGGAGGATCAGCTCATCGGCACAGGTCGCGCGGCATGCGCGGACGCACCGGAGGAGGAGCGTGAAGTCATCGCGCTGGCGATTGCCGGGCAGCTGGTCGCCCAGGGGCGCTCACAGGAAAGCGCCGAAGAAGTGGCGAAGACTATTGCAAGCTCCGCTAAAAAGGCGTATTGCTAGCACTCATGCGTAAAGTGCTGACAATTCTGGCGGTCATTGTGCTGGTGGCCGCTATTGGCTTCGGCGTAGTGCAATGGCTTAACGACGACCAAGGCGGTCAAACCCCACCGACCCCCGGTGACGATGGCGGGGTTCTGGCCGAACAACCCGAGTGGTGCCCGGCGGTAGAAGTTATCGCCGTGCCCGGAACTGCGGAATCGCGTGCTGACGATGATCCGATGGCCCCGACCGCGAACCCGCATTCGCTGCTGCTTGGCCTGACGAACTCGATCTCAGGGTCCTACTCGGAGGGTGATGTCAAGGTCTGGACTACGCCGTACCCGGCACAGATCAAGACGCATCAGCTGCCCGACCAACTCACTTACGATGATTCGCAGGCAGTCGGGCGCGATGTCACCGCTAAGGAAATGGCTGACTTGCACGGGCAGTGTCCACTGACGGACTTCGTCCTGATGGGCTTCTCCCAGGGTGCCGCTATTGCAGGTGATTTGGCCTCTGACATCGGCAATGGCCGCGGTGTCGTTCCGGCCGAGCGCATTGCGGGCGTGGCTCTGTTGGGCGACCCGCGGCGTGACCCCAATCAGGGCGTGAACCAGGGCGTTCCGCTGGCTGGTGTGGGCGTCGAGCTGTCATTGCAGCCGCTTGGCGGCATTGTGCAGGCTGTGGTTCCGGGCGCGACGATGCGCGGTCCACGAGACGGCTTTGGTCCTCTTAATGACAAGGTCCAGAATGTCTGCGTGCCATCGGACTCCTTCTGTGATGTGCCTCCGGGAGTGGCCGATGCGATTGCACGAGCGCAGGAGATGATTACCGGCGCGGGTGCGCACGCGACCTACGCCACGAATGATGTGGCAATTCCGGGGACGACTCCGCTGGCCTGGACTGAGGGTTGGGCTCGCGAACTGATTGAGCAATCGCTGGCGCGGTAGAGGCAGCTCGAAATGTGCGAGACGCCCCCGACGGGGACTTGCTGTTAGAATCTTGCTCAAGAACTGGTGTTTAATGTTCCAAAACAACAGTTTCGCTAAAATTTCGAAAGAAATTGACAAAGTTGCAGGAAGCAGTCTGACGGAACCGGTTATTATCGCCCAAGGAACTGCTGTTCATGACCGGGGAAATCTAGGCGAAAAGGTAGGGTGCAATGACGAATCCGACAAACCCATATGGAGATTTCGACGAAGACGGTATGCCGAGGTCCAAGGGGAAGTTCGCTAACAGCTCGGGTGCTTACAGCTCCGGTATGCCGTACTCGGATCCATACCCACCGCAGCAGCCGAACGTGGGGCAGGGCTATCAGGACCCGAGCCAGCACAATTTCCACAACGGGTACTCGAATCCGTATCAGAGTGGTTACCCAAACCAGCAGGCGCCGGCGTATTCCGCTGGCTTCGGCGGCCCGAACCCGCACCAGGGCTACGGGGTGGCAGGTTCCCCTGTCTCGGATAAGTCCAAGATTGCAGCGGCTCTGCTTGCTTTCTTCCTGGGCACCCTGGGTGTTCACAATTTCTACTTGGGGCACAACTCGCGTGGTGCTATTCAGCTAGCACTGACGGTATTCGGCTGGATTACCGCCATCTTCCTGGTTGGCTTCTTCCTCATTATCGGCGTCAGCATTTGGGCATTTATCGAGTTCATTTTGATTCTCGTCGGTAGCGGCTCCTACGCCTATGACGCAAATGGGCGCCGCCTGCAATCGTAGGAGCCTCGTCCGAATCCGCTAGTTCCTGAAGCCGTGCACCGGCGCGGGGATGTAGCCGCCGCGGGCAATGAACTCGGCATTGCCCTTGGCATTGACATCAATGACCGGCGCGTAGCCGAGCAGACCACCGAAGTTCACCTCATCGCCCGGCTTGGTACCCGGCACCGGAATGAGGCGGGCTGCGGTGGTCTTGTGGTTCATCACACCGATGGCGGCCTCGTCGGCAATCATGCCGGAAATCGTGGTCGCAGGCGTGTCGCCGGGAATCGCGATCATGTCGAAGCCCACCGAGCAAATAGAGGTCATCGCCTCCAGCTTGTCCATGCTGATCGACCCCGCGCGCACAGCATCAATCATGCCCTTGTCCTCAGAGACCGGAATGAACGACCCGGACAGTCCACCGACGCGTGAACACGCCATCAGGCCGCCTTTCTTCACGGCGTCGTTAAGCAGTGCCAGCGCGGCAGTGGTGCCGTGCGTGCCGACCTGCTCCAACCCCATATGCTCGAGAATATGAGCGACGGAGTCGCCCATCTCGGCGGTCGGCGCGAGCGAGAGATCCACGATGCCAAAAGGCACGCCCAGGCGCTCCGACGCCATCGTGCCGACCAGCTGACCCGTGCGTGTGATCTTGAACGCTGCCTTCTTAATCTCCTCGGCGACTTCGTTAAAGCTGGCGCCATGCAGATCGCCGAGCGCGCGATCGACCACACCCGGACCCGAAACGCCGACAGAAACGACACAATCTGGCTCCCCGACACCGTGGAACGCGCCGGCCATGAAGGGGTTGTCGCCCACCGCATTGGCGAAAACCACCAGTTTTGCGCAGGCAATCGAGCTGCGGTCGGCGGTCTGCGCCGCAGCTTCCTTCACCACTTCGCCCATGCGGCGCACTGCATCCATGTTGATGCCCGCGCGTGACGACGCTACGTTGACCGAGCTGCACACCAATTCGGTCTCGCTAAGAGCGTGGGGAATGGAGTCGATGAGCCGCTTCTCGCTGGTCGTCGCGCCCTTTTCGACGAGCGCCGAGTAGCCGCCGAGGAAGTTCACGCCAGAATCGCGGGCGGCGCGGTCCAGTGCCTTGGCCACCACGGTGGGGTCGCCTTCGCAACCGGCCGTGATGAGGGAAACTGGTGTGACGGAGATGCGCTTATTGACGATCGGAATGCCCAGCTCCGCCTCGATACCCTCGCAGACCTCCACGAGGCGAGCGGCCTGCCTGGTTACGCGGTCATACACCGCCTGTGCGGTGGCTTCCATTTCAGAGCGAGAGCACTCGAGCAGGGAAATGCCCATGGTGACCGTCCGGATATCCAGACGGTACTTCTCGATCATGTCAATAGTGTCGAGGAACTTAGATTGCGCGAAGTTGAAATCCATCCTGGTCGCGCCCTTTAAATCTCGTTGACGGCGTTGAATAGCGCCTCAGACTGGATTCGAATGACAAGCCCCTCCCGCTTGCCGACGGAATCCATGTAACCCTGCAGCGTGCTGATGGGGGTGGCCTTCTCGTTGAACTCCACCCGCAGGATCATGGTGAACCATTTATCCATGAGGGTCTGGGAAACATCGACGATGTTGACGTCCTGCTCCGCCAGAGCAGTGGTGACGGCGGCGATGATGCCGGTGTGATCCTCGCCGGTGACGGTAATGATGGCAAACATGGCCTCAATTTTAGCCGGTGGGGAGGTGGGGAAAATCTGTGGATGGCGGTTGTGCTGGTGGCGAGTTTGTGGCGAAGCATGTTCAGAGCCACCCAAAAAACACTTCACGACACCTATGTCACCTCGTGCCATCTGTGGAGGCGGCATGAGGTGACATAGGTGTCGTGAAGTGGGGAGGAGGGGGAGGGGCGTGGGCGTGGGCTGTGCCAGAGCGAGGGGCAGCCCTACGGAGCCAGCCCTATCGGACGTCGACGAACTCCTTGACAATCCACTTGCGCAGGGCGAGCAGAATCAAGCCCAGGACAACCGAGGCGATACCCAGGGTGATGAAGAAGGTGTTCTCAGCAGCGGCATCCTCATAGTTGTAGAAGCCGGCCAGGGTGCCTGCCAGCGAAGTACCCATAGCGACTGCCATCAGCCAGACGGCCATCATGCGCGACGGGAATGCTGCCGGAGCGACCTTGGTAGCAAGGGCGTTGCCGACCGGGCTCAGCATGAGCTCACCCATGGTGAACAGGAAGAGAATCCAGATAATCGCATACAGCGGAGTGGAGTTCTCACCGCCACCGGAGAATGGGATGAAGAAGAACAGCGAGATACCGATGATGATGTTGGCGACACCGAACTTCACTGGGGTGGACCACTGGCGGTCACCAAGCTTGGACCAGGCGGCTGCAAAGACCATCGAGAAGGCGATGATGAAGATCGGGTTGATCGAGTTAATCCAGGCCGGGGACATTTCCCAACCGAAGATCTCGCGGTCGAGGCGGATGTCCGAGTAGATGGCCAGCACCGTGAACTGCTGCTGGAAGATACCGAAGAACAGCACGCCTGAGACGAACATCGGGATGAAGCCGACCAGGCGAGTCTTCTCCGATTTCGTCGTAAGTGGCGAGGAGTACATCTGCCACCACAGCACCACAGCGGCGATCAGTGCAATCACTGTGACCACAGTGGAAAGAGTCGTGACCGGAACAATTCCGGTGGAAACCAGCGTAACCGAGACAACAGTGATGACCACTGCGATGCCAATCCATACCGGGTACTGCTTCTTCGGCAGCGGGTTCGGAATCTCATGGCCAGCCTCGGCGATGGTGGACTTGCGCATCAGGATGTACTGAATCAGACCGGCAGCCATACCGATAGCGGCCAGGCCGAAGCCCCAGTGGAAGCCCTTCATTCCCCAGATCCAGCCGGTGAGCAGTGGGCCGAACAGGGCACCGATATTGACGCCCATGTAGAAGATGGAGAAGCCGGCGTCACGACGCGGGTCGTCCTTTGCGTAGAGCTGACCCAGCACGACCTGTGCGTTGGTCTTCACGCCGCCGGAGCCGATTGCGATGGAGACAAGGCCAATAGCCAGGCCAATCACGCCGGGGATGAATGCCAAGGAGATGTGGCCAAACATGACCAGGATGGCGGAGTAGAACAGTGTCCGCTCCGAGCCAAGGATACGGTCAGCAACCAGAGAGGCAACGAGTGCGGCCATGTAGACAAGACCGCCGTAAGCACCGACGATAGAGGTAGCAGCACCCTTGTCCAGGCCGAGACCGCCCTGAGTGGTCTCGTAGTACATGTAGAAAGCCAGGATGGCCTGCATGCCGTAGAAGCTGAAGCGCTCCCACATTTCGATGCCGAAGAGATTGGCGAGACCCCACGGTTGGCCCATGAAGGTGCGGTCTTCGCTGGACCCTGCGGGGTTATGAGTTCGTTGGGTCTCAGCAGTTGGTTGATTGCCGAGAGCCTCGTCTGAAGATTTGTCCATTCTTCAATTATCGAGGCGGAGTGCAAAAATTAAAAACCAGATTTAGTCAGTGAACTAAATCGAAGGGTTAGGAACGGGGCCAAAGGCTTAGTCCAGAGACTTACGAGCAACCGCATTCGACGCTGCTCGCCAACCCAGCAGCAGCAAGGCGCTCATGACTGAGGCAACCAGAATGAAGGACCAGTGCGGGACTGCCGAATTGCGGGTGGCCCACACAGCTAGGCCGACGACGACAGTGCCGAGCCACACAATTGCGCCTGAACTCACTGCACGCGGGTTCGGCTCGTTCTTAATCAGCGCGGTGCCCAGGAGGACACCGAATGCGAACGGCCACCAGGTATCGAGGATATTGATGAAGGTAAAAGGATCCTCGGGAGTGTTGTGAGCCAGACGTGCCAACACGGCGAAAATAAAGATGGCGAGGATGTCAATCAAGAACGTCGATACGCGTGTGTTCATGCTTCTTAGTCTAGCGACCCCTCAGATTGGTGGGTGACCAGCGACCAGCGGCGAGGAAGCCATTAGCGGTCAGCGACTGGCTGATGCTCGGGCTGATCCTTGTGGTCGAAGCCGAGGGCGTAGATAATCCAGCCCACAATTGCCACCAGGACGAAGGAAACGATGCGGTAGACCAGCACCGCTGCAAAGGCCTCGGCGCCGGTGGTGCCGCCTGCGATGAGAGCCGCGGTCAAAGCGGCCTCGACAGTGCCGATGCCGCCCGGTGTGGCCTGGATGAAACCTGCGAGCTTGCCGGTTACGAAAGCCAGCAGCACCTTCGTAGCGGAGATGTCATCGACACCAACGGCACGGATGGCGGCGTAGAGACAGACAATTTCCGCGACCCAGTTGATAAAGGACCAGGTGAAGGAAAGAGCCAAAGCTTGCACGGGCAACTTCACGCTGGTCAGCTGTTTGACGGACTCTTCAAGTCGGTCGACATCGGTGTCCGCGGGCTTCTTTCGAATCTTGTTAAAGACACGCAGACACCACGCGCCTGTCTTGTTGAGAAAAGCCGGGTTCTGCGAAATCCGCCACAGCAAAATGGTGGCTAGTAAAACCGCAATTGCCATAGCGATGAGCACCGCGGTCGTGCCACCCTGTCCGACGAAGAAGAGGCTGCCAAGCCCCAGAAATGCCAGACCTAAAAACGACAACGCGCCCGAAAAAAGCACGAACCAGCTGACAAGGACCGCGGATGCGCCCCACTGCATCATGCGCTTAATCTGTAGCGCCGTGGAGAATGCAGCACCACCGGGAACGGTGACCGCCCACGCGTTGGATGCGAGGGTTAGCGCATTGGTGCTACGGCGAGTGGCTGCTTTTACGCCTCCAGCTCGCAACAGCAGACGCATCACTTCCGCCATCGCGTAGAGCGAAAAAGCCACGGAAAAAATAGCGATGAACAGCCACTTAGCGTCGACATCCGCAAGGATTTGGAGCCCCTGGACGACGCTGTCCCAGTTTCTTACCGTCAGGACGACACCGGCAATCACGAGGGCCACGAGGATTATCGATCGTAGCCAGCTCGAATTGCCGGTTTTGAGGACTTTTTTAAGTCGTGACATAAATAAGAAGCCTGTTCGTCTTCCTGTTCGTCTCCCTAGACGTCGCCGCAGTGGTCTCCCTAGTCGTCGTTCTTGCCGTCGCGCTCCTTGAGCAACGAAGTGAGCGGACGGAACGGCTGCAGCCACGCACCGCCATCAGGCAGGCGGTCGAGATCGATACGCGGTAGCGGCTCGCGGAAGACGCCCTTGATTTCCTCCAGGTCAACGAAGCGAATCGCATCGGAGGCCAGCGCCCAGGAAGCGTGCTCGTGAAAACCGATGACGGTTACCCGAATCCCCTCGGATGCGAGCTTTTCCAGCAGCTCCTGGAAATTCTGGCCATCGGCGGACGCAACGACGACACTGCGCAACACGCCCTCGTCGTAACGCCGTTGGATGTGCGCAATCATGTCCGGGTCAACGTCGGTGTCCTCTTCGATCTTCGGCTTTGCGAAGACCGCGAAACCGACATTGCGCAGAGCCTCGACCCAGGGGCGGACAATCTCCGCTGAGCCCGGGTTGACGTTGGTGAACACCGTGGCCTCGGGGAGGACATCGGAACCGATTTTGTGGGATACGCGCTCGGCTTCGTCGATAAGCCATTTGCCCACGGCGTCGAAGCGGGGGCGGTGCGCGGCGGTCGGGCGGGAGCCCAAAATGGCGCCGAGCCCCATGTCCAAGTTCGGGGCATCCCACACGAGCAGTGCGGTGGGGTGCGTCTCGGTGGTGTTGTAGCTGGCAGAGGTGTTTTGGGTAGTGCTCATGTTCCTATGCCTCTTTCTTGCGCCAGATGAACTCGTGGATGTCGTGGTCGAGGTTCAGGCCGCGGGCTTCGAACTTGGTCGTCGGTCGGTCGAGAAGCATGGGGGATTCCGGCCAGGGCCAGGCGATGGGCTCGAGCGTCGGCTCGACCTCGCGGAGCTCCTCGATCCATTCGGCGTAGTCCGCATGGTCGGTGGCGGCGTGGAAAATGCCGCCGGGCTTCAGACGCGAAGAAATCAGGCGCAACGTGCCGGACTGCACAATGCGGCGCTTGTGGTGGCGTGCCTTCGGCCACGGGTCCGGGAAGAACAGGCGTACGCCGGCCAGCGACTCCGGCTCGATCATGCGCTGCAGGACCTCGACGCCGTCGCCGCGGACCATGCGGATGTTCGACACCTCATTGCGCACGGTGGCGGAGAGCAGTTTCGCCAGGCCAGGGCGGTAGAGCTCAACGGCGATGATGTTGTGGTCCGGTTCTTGCGGAGCCATAGCCACGGTGGACGTGCCGGTGCCGCAGCCAATCTCGACGATGGTCGGTCCCTTGCGGCCGAACCATTCCTCCACGTCAATGACTTCGTCGGAGAGGACCTTGCCGTACGTGTCCCAGTTGTCTTCCCAGATCTTTTCCTGGTTGGGAGTCAAAGTGCCGCGGCGGAAGGACAGATTGCCGATGCGCGGGTAGTCAAGACCATCGTCGAATTGGGTCTTTTCCGGACGACCTGCAGGCAATTCGCCCTTCTTCGGCTGGCGTTCATGCGGTTGTTCCGCCTGCTCGTCCGCGCGAGTTGGCAATGGTTCAGATTGCTGCGAAACCGCAGGCTGTTCGATATTTTCAGAAAAATCAGAAGTAGTCACGTTCCCTATTGTCCACGACATCGGCCAACTATCCAATCATTGCCCCTAGGATTTTTGTTGTTGTCCTGGCGGTTTCACGCCGGTTGACGATGCCGCGTCGTCCTGAATAGGCGGCACGGCGGGGCAATTTGTTTTGCCGACTTGCCGAATCCGCGGTCCGCTGTAGGCTGAACGCGAAGCCGCGCTTATTCGTTGGTTGAAGCGGTGCTTGGGGTCTGCCTAGCGCAGTGTTTCAGGGCGCGGATTCTGGCCTACGGGCCGTATGGGGGTTACGCAGGTTTTTAACTAAACTGCGCAGGGGATTTATGGGAGGGGACTAGGCCGAATGGACCTTATTTCCGCAAGTGACGTCACGGAAACAACACAGCCGTCAACAGGATCTACATCGTCGTTGCGCGCCGCTGTGGTGGACTGGCTGTCAGCACGGCAGGTCGCGCACTCGGACACCACACACACGAGCGGTGCGGAGGTGTGCGTCGCCAAGGCGCTTGAGCGTGAGAAACGGCCATCGATAATCTGCGCGCGATTGCGCAGGGGCGTGCGCGAAACCGCTGTGCGCGAGGCATTTTCGCAATGTCACGCGGAGCTGGCCGACAAGCTGTCCGTCCCTGTCGCGCTGGTCATCGAGCAACAACCGATTCGCCATTCGCTTGCCGACGAGTATTGCGACATCACCACAAACGAGACAGCTGAACACACCTTTTTGTTCAGCTCCGCGTTGCGGAAGATTGCTGAACGCCACGGGGCGAAAGGCGGATCACGCAATGATGACGGGCTACTCGCAGTGCAGTTGACTGAGATTGCGGCGGCCTTTCCCGCGGCTAGAGACAGCCTGGAGGAGCTGTTATGGCAGCACCGGACGTAGTTGAGCCACTCCCGGTCTCGGCCGAGAGGCCGGAGCAGCCACCGCTTCTTGTCACCAAAGCCGGGGACGCAGCGGACCGCGCGGACTTCTCGCAGATTGTTGATACTGCGACTCCGCCACGTCGCCTGGAGTTTGTGGATAAACGCAGCGCCGTCGTGCTCTATGTTGCAGACAGCGAGGTGCAGCCCACGCGGGAGTGCGTCAGCACGGTTGCAGCCATTAGCCAAGCCACCGGCCGTGTTGCAGTTGGCCTGATTGGCAATGGTGAGTATGCCGAGGCCTGGCGTCAGGAAATCGACAGCACAATCCCAATGGGAGCGCTGGACGAGAGGATGGCCAGAACCCTGGTTCTGCTGGCAGAAGGTCCGCCCAGAAACCCGGGGGAAACACTGAGTGCGCGCCGGGCTCGAAATGTGCGAGCTCAGCTGGCACAGGAGCGATCGCGCGGAGCCGGGGCGGCGGCGCGATTGCAGCGGAAGATGCAGTTGGCAGCTGAGAGCGCAGTGCGGGATGCACTCCAGGAAGTGGCTGACGGCCCCGCAGGTAATCAGGCGGAACTTCAGGGTCGTGCCGAGGTCGCAGCGACGCGGCTGCAACAGCGGTGTGGCGACGAATTGGGCCTTCGTGTGGAAATTTCAGTGCCCGCTCCAGCAAGCCCGGCTCGCCCCAGTTATGTCATGGACACTCTGGTGGCGGTGGCATCGCTTGGCGTGGCGGTCGGCGCAGTGCGGATCGTCCACGGATTGCTGATGTGGATTGGGGTGCCGACGCTTGCGGCGCAGCTGGTCGCACTCGCAATAGGCCTCGGTGTTGCGGTGGTGGCGGTGAGCGCAACGATTCGTCGTAACGCACGCCAACGCACCTCGCAGTGGCGGGCAAATTACCTTGCCCATCTGCGGCGAAAATGGACACAGTCCGTGGAGATGACGGTGCGCGAAGCCATTGGTGCGCGGGGTCCGGGATGGCGAATAGAGCAGCTGGCGGAGTACACCGGAACGCCTGCACGATAGCTGTGACAGCGAAGAGAAATAGGGGGATATCACGATGGATGAGTTTTCTTTACTGCAGTACTTTTCCGATCAACCCGCGTCCGATGGCGGGGTGGAGGCGCGTTCGCCCGCTACGCCGTGTGGTTTGGAGGCGGCGACACCGATTGATGGGCAGTCGGCGGACGTTGGTGGTGCCGGGCTGGTTGTGGAGGTCGATGGGCAGCTCTACGACCTCGGCGACGACGAGGGGTCAATTACGCTTGCCGACGATTCCGGGTTGTCAATCTATTCAGATCTGGACGGTGACGGCACGGTGGATCACGTTACGACGGTCCGTTTTGACGGCACTTGGGAGTCTTGGAGCAGTGATGATGTGAGGGCTGCTGACGCGATGGGCGGAGCAGCAGTGGAACCGGCATCAGCCGCGGGGAAGTGGGATGCGTATTCATGGGAGCAATCCGCTCGGGGCAGCTGGGACTAACGACTTTGGGAACGCTGCGCACGGGGGTACCCGTGTCTCGGTTGCTTACAAATGGGGGTAACTGCCCGCAAGGGGTTAATGGTTGTAAATTTATATGGTGAGGCTGGCCTTGGTCCCTGGTTATGGCCGTAAATGAACAGGTCGCAAGAATGGGGCGGGGAAAATTATTTGTTGTAAAGCTGTGATGTAACGGCTTGCAAATGCGGGAACGAGCCGATTGTCGATGTGGGGCCCGGCAACTTTCGGTATCCCCCGGTAACCTTAAATTAAGACGCGAATCAATGAGTCAGGAGAACTGATGTCCGCACCTTCTATTCCTGGTCTCGAGGGCCAGGCCCCGACCGAGAACGCCGAACTGCTGCGCTGGATTGCTGAGGTCGTAGAACTGACCCAGCCAGACAAGGTTGTCTTTGCTGATGGCTCGGAAGAAGAGTGGAACCGCCTTACCCAGGACCTGGTTGATAAGGGAACTCTTATCAAGCTGAATGAGGAAAAGCGCCCGAACTCTTTCCTTGCCCGCTCTAACCCGAAGGACGTTGCTCGTGTGGAGTCCCGCACGTTCATCGCTTCTGAAAAGGAAGAGGACGCTGGCCCGACCAACAACTGGGCGGATCCGGTCGAGCTGAAGAAGGAAATGACCGAGCACTACCGCGGTTCCATGAAGGGCCGCACCATGTTCGTCGTTCCGTTCTGCATGGGTCCGATTACCGACCCGGAGCCGAAGCTGGGTGTTCAGCTGACCGACTCGGAGTACGTGGTTCTCTCCATGCGAATCATGACCCGCATGGGTCAGGATGCCCTGGACAAGATTGGTCCGGACGGGGACTTCGTCCACGCTCTGCACTCCGTTGGCGCTCCGCTGGAGGAAGGCCAGGAGGACGTTGCATGGCCGTGCAACGATGAGAAGTACATCACCCAGTTCCCGGAGACCAAGGAGATTTGGTCCTACGGTTCCGGCTACGGCGGAAACGCCATCCTGGCCAAGAAGTGCTACGCACTGCGTATCGCTTCGGTCATGGCCAAGGAAGAGGGCTGGATGGCTGAGCACATGCTCATCCTGAAGCTCACCAACCCAGAGGGCAAGGCCTACCACATCGCCGCTGCATTCCCGTCTGCATGTGGTAAGACCAACCTGGCTATGCTGACTCCGACCATCGAGGGCTGGAAGGCCGAGGTCGTCGGCGACGACATTGCATGGCTGAAGTTCGGTGAGGACGGTCGCCTGTACGCTGTTAACCCGGAGAACGGCTTCTTCGGTGTTGCACCGGGCACCAACTACTCCTCCAACCCGAACGCCATGAAGACCATGGAGGCCGGTAACACCCTGTTCACCAACGTCGCGCTGACCGACGATGGTGACGTCTGGTGGGAAGGCATGGAAGGCAAGCCGGAGCACCTCATTGACTGGAAGGGCAATGACTGGACTCCGGATTCCGACGAGCTGTCCTCGCACCCGAACTCCCGTTACTGCACCCCGATTTCGCAGTGCCCGGTCGCCGCACCGGAGTACGACGATCCGCAGGGTGTCCCGATCGACGCCATCCTGTTCGGTGGTCGCCGCCCGGACACTGTGCCGCTGGTGACCCAGGCACTGTCCTGGAACCACGCAACCTTCATCGGTGCAACCCTGGCTTCCGGCCAGACCGCTGCTTCCGCTGAGGCCAAGGTCGGTTCCCTGCGCCATGACCCGATGGCAATGCTGCCGTTCATTGGCTACAACGTCGGTGACTACCTGCAGCACTGGATTGACATGGGTGTCAAGGGCGGCGACAAGATGCCAGAGGTCTTCCTGGTCAACTGGTTCCGCCGCGGCGAAGACGGCCGCTTCCTGTGGCCGGGCTTCGGTGACAACTCTCGCGTTCTCAAGTGGATCATTGACCGCATTGAGGGCCGTGTTGGCGCCAAGGAGACCGTTGTTGGTCACACCGCTAAGGCAGAGGACCTGGACCTGACTGGCCTGGACATCGACTTTGAAGATGTCAAGGAAGCCCTGAAGGCACCGGCTGCTAAGTGGCAGGGTGACCTGCCGGACAACGAGGAGTGGCTGAAGTTCCTCGGCGACCGCGTTCCGCAGGAAGTCTGGGACGAGTTCGAGGCTCTGAAGGCTCGTATCGAGAAGAGCCTGCAGGACTAAGATCTTGCTAGCTAGCCTTGCTAAAAGCTAGAACATAGAACCACCCCCTTGTTGCCCGAAGTGGCTGGCAAGGGGGTGGTTTGTGCAGTACAACGATGAAGGGTGACACGCAATGCAATTAACGCTTTTCTCTGATTTGAGCCTGCGTGTCATCACTTTGATGGCGATGGGGGAGCCGGGACGGAAGTACACCGCTGCTGAGGTGGCGGAGTCTCTCAATGCGTCTCGCGCGCATGTTTCCAAGGTTGTCTCGCGACTTGTGGAGCTCGGCTTCTTGGAGGCGGTCAAGGGGCGCAATGGTGGCATCTATCTGCGCGAGTCGGCTACGGAAAAATCCGTCGGCAAGCTGCTGCGCACTCTGGAAAACAACGAGGTCGTCGATTGTGTCGGCACTGACTGCCCATTACTGCCGACGTGCCTGTTGCGTGGCAAGTTAGCGGCTGCGCAGGAGGCGTTCTTCGCCGCACTGGATCCGGTGTTGATTGCTGATCTCATTCCGCCCAAATCGGCTAATGGTGTGGATGCCAATCGCCCCGAGGGAGACGGTCCGCAGGGGAGTACCCAGCTCAATATTCGTCCGGTTTAGGTGCAGAGCTGAAGGTCTGACCGCGGGTTGAAAAAGCTAAAAATGGTGCTGTCGAAGTTTTCTGGTGAAGTTTTCGACATTGCCATTTGTGCAGTTCAAGACGGGTAAAACTCAACCACAAAGAGTAGTTATGGACCCCATTGGGCAATAATACGCAAACAGAATGCGCAATATGGTGTTATTGTGAAGTCATGCCAAACCTGAATGTTAACAAGAACGGCCTGACTCCAGAGCAGGCTGAAATCGTCACTCAAACCCTGCCCGTCGTCGGTGCCAACATCGAGAAGATCACGCCGAACTTCTACAATCGGATGTTCGCTGCTCACCCAGAGCTCATTGCCGATACCTTCAACCGCGGCAACCAGAAGCAGGGTGCTCAGCAGAAGGCGCTGGCGGCATCCGTCGCTACCTTCGCAGCTACCCTGGTCGACCCAGATGCTCCCGCCCCGGAAGAACTGCTTTCCCGCATCGGCCACAAGCACATCTCCGTTGGCATCAAGCCGGAGCAGTACCCAATCGTACACAAGCACCTCTTCGATGCCATCGAGGAAATCCTCACCCCAGAGGTCTTTCAGGGGGCTGTCCGCGACGCATGGGATGCCGTCTACTTGGAGATGCAGCGCGTTCTCATCAACTTCGAGAAGGGGCTCTATGACGACCTCGGTGTCGAAGCAGGAGATGTCTTCCGCGCCGCTCATGTCGTCTCCCGTGAAGAGCGCGGTGATGACGTCGCAGTGTTCTCCGTCAAGCTTGACGACGAAACCCCCGTTTCCTACCTCCCGGGACAGTACATCTCTGTGCGTCAGACCATGCCGGACGGCGCCGGCCAGCTACGGCAATACTCTCTGGTCGGCGGCGAGGAAGGTGTTCTGACCTTCGCGGTTCGTCGTGTCGATGCCTCCGAGGACCTGCCGGCTGGCGAAGTTTCCACACAGCTGTGGGAAAAGGTGCAGCCGGGCGATGCCATCGAAATTTCTCTGCCTGCAGGTGACCTGGTGTTGGATACAAAGTCCGATGACCCGGTAGTGCTCATTTCCGCAGGTATTGGCGCCACCCCCATGATCGGCATGCTGGATGCCCTGGTGGCCGCCGACTCTAAGCGTGATGTTGTCGTCCTCCACGCGGACCGCGCCGAGAACACCGACGCACTGCGCGCAGAACGCAATAACGCAGTCTCTGCACTGGTCAATGCCCGCCAGCAGGTGTGGTACGAGCCGGATCTGATGGATTTGACCGATGTTGACCTGCCGGAGGGGGCGCAGTTCTACCTCTGCGGTGGCAATGGCTTCTTGCAGGCCGTGCGTGATCAGCTTGCCAAGCGTGGCGTCAATCGCAATAACATTCACTTCGAGCTGTTCAGCCCGAACGATTGGCTGCTCGACGCCTAACGCCACAACTGCGCCGTCGGCATAAAATCCATCGTCACAAATAAAGCCAAATGACCAGCCGCGATATATGCCCGTGGCTGGTCATTGTGCTGTTTGTAGCTTCGGTGGCTTCGTATTACTCGGCTGAGCAGGAAAGCTCCGCAACAACCTCGCCCGCAGTTTGGTTCTCGCACTGAGAAAAAGCAATACCCGCCCATAAGTTGAGATATTCAGGGTCACCGGCCTGATTCGCGGCACCACGGATTGGCGTGGTCAAGTAGTGCAGTTGCGGGTAAAGCTCCGGCGCGACCCTAGAAAACTCCCGGGTAAACGTGTTCTCGATGGCACGCGCTGGCTTGCCGGAAAAAGCATGAGTCAAAACGGTGTCACGCCCCACCAAATCACGCAGTGCCCGTCGGTGCGTCTCCTTCGTACCCGCCTCCGCGGTGGTGAGGAACCGTGTGCCAACTTGCACAGCCACCGCGCCGGCTTCCATAAGCTTGACGACGTCCTCTCGGTTACCCACCCCACCAGCGGCGATGATAGGTACATCGGTCACTGCGCATGCTTCGGTGACTGCTTGGGCAAGCTCTTCTACAGAGGCCCCAATGCTGTCGGACGAATCCTTCCCCTCCACAAATGCGCGGTGCCCACCCGCAGCTAGTCCTTGCAGGACAATGCGATCAGCGCCAGCTGCAGCCGCCGCTCGTACGCCCTCAATTGAGGTCGCATTGAGCACCACGCTGCGGCCAGATTCCTTTACCTGAGCAATGACCTCGTTATCTGGGTAGCCAAAGGTAAAGGAGACGAACTTCAGGGCATCGGGATTGGGCAGAAAGTCATCAGCGAGAATTGCCTCGACTTTCGCCGAGAAGTAGTCATCTGACCAGGTCGGAGTGTCAGGCAAGTCGATGTCGAAGTGGGCAGCAGCCGGCGCCAGACGATTACGAAAAGCGGTCCACTGAGCAAGTTCCTCCTCTGAGGTTCCGACACCGGCGTCAGCCGTGTTGGGGCAGAAGAGGTTGATGCCGAAACCTTTGCCGTCGTCAAGCAGTGTGCACGTCTGCTGTGCCTGTTCAGTGAGCTTTTCGACAGTGAGATAGCCGGCGGCAAGGGTGCCAACCCCGCCAGCATTGGAAACGGCAGCGACGAGTTCGGGCGTGGATGGGCCACCGGCCATCGGCGCCAAAATGATTGATGAGCGTCGGAGGTTTTCGAGTGTCTGCGAGGTTGTACTGCTCATAGGGGCGAGAGTAACACTAAGGCCGGATTCCCCCGCGTGGGAGAACCCGGCCGGTGCCGACGTACGGCGTTGCGCAATAGGCGCCGCGCTACCGCCTCAAGAGCTCAAGAACTACTTGTTGCTCTCCGGCGGATCCAGCGGCATACCCTGGCCAGCGCGGTAGAACGGAATGTCCTGCGGTGCCAGCGGGGTCTTGCCGGCGATGAGGTCAGCGGCCTTTTCGGCAATCATCATGGTCGGTGCGTAGATATTGCCGTTGGTGATGCCCGGCATGACCGAAGCGTCAACCACGTAGAGGCCCTCGGTGCCGTGGACCTGCATGGTCTCCGGATCGACCACGGCCATCTCGTCGGAGGCCGGGCCCATCTTGCAGGTGCAGGATGGGTGCAGTGCGGTCTCGGCATCCTTGCGGACCCACTCGAGGATTTCCTCGTCGGTCTGCACATCTGCACCCGGGGAAATCTCGCCGTCGGTGTACTCCTTCATTGCCGGAGTGTCCAGCAGCTTACGGGAGACCTTCACAGCCTCGACCCATTCACGGCGGTCCTGATCAGTGGACAGGTAGTTGAACAGGATCGACGGCTTGACCTTGATGTCCGAGGAGGTGATGTGGACATGGCCACGGGCATCCGAGTACATCGGACCAACGTGGAACTGGAAACCGTGCGGGCTATCGATCTTCGTGCCGTCGTAACGCATGGCCAGCGGCAGGAAGTGGAACATCAGGTTCGGGTAGGGCTCGTTGTCGTTGGAGCGCGCGAAACCGCCACCCTCGAAGTGCGACGTTGCCACCGGGCCCTTGTGGGTGAGCAGCCACCACAGGCCAATGAACGGCCAACGCCACTTCTCCAGGTACGGCTGTGAAGACACCGGCTGGGTGGCGTTGTACTGAATGTAGACCTCCAGGTGGTCCTGCAGGTTTTCGCCGACACCAGGCAGGTGCTTGACGACGTTCACTCCGGCGGCATTCAAGACCTTCTCATCGCCAATGCCGGAGACCTCGAGCAGCTGCGGAGAGTTGAAAGCGCCACCGCAGAGGATGACCTTGTCTGCTCGCACCTGACGTGTGCGCCCCTTCCAGGCGTACTCCACGCCGACGGCCTTGGTGCCCTCGAAGAGAATGCGGGTGGCTTCTGCGCGGGTGCGAAGCTCCAGATTTGGACGCTGCAGAGCCGGGTGCAGGTATGCGCGGGCAGCGGAGAGGCGACGGCCCTTGTCGATGTTCGCGTCGAAGGGGCCGAAGCCCTCCTGGCGGTAGCCGTTGACGTCCGGGGTGTAGTTGTAGCCGGCCTGCTGGACAGACTTGAAGAAGGCCTTGAACAGCGGAGAATCGGCCGGACCGCGCTTCATGCGCAGTGGGCCGTCGTGGCCACGGCGCGGGTCGTCCTTGTCGGAGCCGAGTGCATTTTCCATGCGCTTGAAGTAAGGCAGAACGTGGTTCCAGCCCCAGTTCTCCAGCCCCTTGGTGTCGCCCCACTTGTCGTAGTCCATGGGGTTACCGCGCTGGTAGATCTGGCCGTTGATGGAGGAGGAACCGCCGACGACCTTGCCGCGGGCGTGGTAGATACGGCGACCGTTCATCTCCGGTTCCGGCTCGGATTCGTACTTCCAGTCGTAGTACTTGTTACCGATTGGGAAGGAGAACGCCGAAGGCATGTGAATGTAGAGGTCCCAGAGGGAGTCCATGCGGCCGGCCTCGAGTACGAGCACCTGCTGAGTGTGGTCTGCGGACAGCCGGTTAGCCAGCACAGAGCCGGCAGAGCCCGCGCCAACGATGACGACGTCGCGGTGTTCGACTGTGGTGTTGCCATTCTTTTTACCGAAGTTGAAGACAGCCGGGAAAGCTCCCATGTTCTGGTGTACCTCCGTAGGTTGTTTGCCGATGTATATCGGACTGGTTTTCAAGGACTGCGATAAGCCCCGATAAGCCCCGATAAGCCCCAAGTAATATTTAAAGGCAGGCCCTATATATTGATATTGGAATAAGTGGCCGGAGGCGTATCTCAAATCCCCTTCACCTATATAGAATGCCACACAATTGGTATTCAATTCCAGTTGGAATGATTTTAAACGCCTTGAAAACTGGATAAATATGCAGGTGAAGATGTTGATGTTGGGGTGGAGAATTCTTCTGAATCGATTCTAAGACTTGAGGGATTATTCAAACTAGGTATGCTGGGTTAGTTCCCGAATCTGAAGGATTTTCCTATGTCTGATACTCCGCCAACTGAGAAGGTAACGGAGGAAAAATCTGGATCGTCGCAAGAAATGCAGCGATCGCAGTCGGTCCCTCCACAACAAGCGCAAGCGAGTGTGACCTCTGAGCCTGAGGTCAACTGGCCTGTATTTATTATTTCAGGCGTTGGTATTCTCGCCATTGCCCTGTGGGCTATTTTTGCCCCGGACAATGCAGCGGACACCCTAGCAGGCATTGTCGCCTGGGTATCGAAGAACTTCGGTTGGTTCTATATCGTGACCGCGACGGTGGCAGTGCTCTTCATGCTCTACATCGCCATCTCGCGAACGGGGCAGATTAAGCTCGGCCCCGATCACGCCAAACCTCAGTTCGGCCTGTTTTCTTGGGCCTCTATGCTCTTTGCCGCAGGTATCGGCATTGACCTGCTCTTCTTCTCGGTAGCAGAGCCGGTGGCACAGTACTATGGCCCGCCGACCGGAGATGCGGAGACCATCGAAGCCGCGCGTCAGGCAGTGGTGTTCACGCTCTTCCACTATGGTGTGACCGGTTGGGCGCTCTACGCGCTGATGGGCATGGCATTCGGCTACTTCGCTTACCGCTTGAACATGCCACTGACCATTCGCTCGGCGCTCTACCCAATCATTGGCAAGCGCATCCACGGCCCCGCTGGTGAAGCGGTCGAAATCGCAGCGATGCTCGGTACCGTTTTCGGTGTCGCAACTTCGCTGGGTATCGGCGTCGTCCAGCTGAATTACGGCTTGCGCGTGCTGTTCGGGGTGGATGAGAGTACGTCCTGGCAGATCGCTCTAATCGTCGTGGCTGTATCGGTGGCTATCGCCTCCGCGGTTTCCGGTGTTGACAAGGGGATTCGCCGTCTCTCGGAGCTCAACGTTGGCCTGGCCATCTGCTTGATGCTCTACATCCTGGTCACTGGTCGCACGGCGTTCCTGTTTGACGCCCTGGTGATGAACGTCGGCGAGTACGTCTCCAAGTTCCCATCCATGACTATGGATACCTACGCGTTCTCCGGAGCGCAGGAATGGTTGAATTCCTGGACCCTGTTCTTCTGGGCTTGGTGGGTGGCCTGGGCACCGTTCGTCGGTTTGTTCCTGGCTCGTATTTCCCGTGGCCGTAGCCTGCGCCAGTTTGTCGTCGGCACGCTGACCATTCCATTCCTCTTCGTCCTGATGTGGGTGTCGGTATTCGGTAACTCGGCGCTGGACCTGGTCATCAATGGCGATTCGGAGTTTGGCCAGACTGCACTGGATTACCCGGAGCGTGCCTTCTACCTGCTGCTGGAGCAGTACCCGGCGCCGATGATGGTGGCTGCAGTCGCATCTCTGATTGGCCTGTTGCTCTACATCACCTCGGCGGACTCGGCGGCACTGGTGATGAGTAACTTCACTTCGAAGATCACCGACACACAGCAGGACGGTAAGAAGTGGACCCGTATTTTCTGGGCTGTCGTGGTCGGTGTGCTGACCATCTCCATGCTCTATGTCGGTGGTATTCCGACGCTGCAGTCGGCAACGATTGTGATGGGTCTGCCGTTTGCCTTTGTCATCTATCTGGTGATGTATGGCCTGTTTAAGTCGCTGCGACTGGAGCTGTTGCAACAGGATTCGACACGTCGAGCCCTCCACGGGGCGATGTCGGGCCGCGCCGTGGATGGCCAACAGGGTGACTGGCGCAATCGACTTGCCCGCTCCATGTCCTTCCCGGGCAAGAAGCCAGTCATGCGCTACCTCGACCGAGTGGTGCAGCCCGCACTTGAACAGGTGGCAGATGCTATCAGGGAACGTGGCGGTGAAGTGACGCTGCACCGTGAACCAGCAGAAGAAGTCGGTATTGACCAGATTGACCTGCAGGTCGGATTCGGCGAGGAGATGAGCTTCCGCTACCAGGTCTATCCGGTTGAACACTTGACGCCGTCTTTTGCTGGCCTGGTACACCTGGACAGTGATGCTGATATTTACTACTACCGCCTCGAGGTCTTCACGCTGACCGGTTCGCTCGGCTACGACGTCTATGGCTACACCCAAGAGCAGCTGATTTCCGACGTCCTCGACCTCTACGAACGGCACTTGGAGTTTTTGCACATGCAGTCTGATCTCCCGGGCACCTCAGATCTGTCCGATAATGCCGAACCTGTCCGCGAATGGTCTGATGACTACGCCAAGGAGGATTCCTAAATGACCTTTAAGCCTTCAACTACTGATAAGGCCCTCGCACCCGAGACCGCCAAATCCCACGAAGGCGCGGCCACGCTGTTTATCGACGGCACCTGGTCCGCTGCAGCCGCTGGCAACACTCGCACTATCGAGTGCCCGGCCGATGGCTCTTTCATCGCCGAAGTTGCGGAAGCAGATGCGACCGACACCGAGCGCGCCATCGCCGCCGCCGACGCCGCCTTCCGATGTACCGGGGAAGGTTCCTGGGCATCCTGGAGCACAGCTGAGCGCAGCAAGTTGGTACTCGACATCGGTGCTGCCATCAGGCAGCGCAAGGACGAATTTGCCTGGGCAGAGGCCATGGATACCGGTAAGCGCCTGCCAGAGGCGGCAGCCGATATGGATGACATCATCGCCTGCTTTGAGTACTTCGGGAAGCTTGCAGGCAATGATGCCGGTCGTCTCGTGGATGCGGATGACCCGTCCGTCGTCGCGCGTATTGTGCGTGAGCCCGTCGGTGTCTGTGGTCTGATTACGCCGTGGAACTACCCACTGCTGCAGACCGCATGGAAGGTCGCACCGGCGCTGGCCACGGGCAATACCTTTGTGCTCAAGCCGGCGGAGCTGACTCCGCACACAGCAATTCTACTCATGCACGTCATCGATGATCTGGGTGTTCCGGCGGGCGTTGCCAACCTCATTACCGGAGCTGGTGCCGAAGCGGGCGCACCGCTGTCCTCGCATCCGAAGGTGGACATGGTCTCCTTCACTGGCGGTCTTGTCACTGGCAAGATTATTGCTGGTGAAGCGGCTAAGTCTGTGAAGAAGGTCGCGCTTGAGCTCGGCGGCAAGAACCCGAACATCATCTTCGCCGACGCCGATTACGAAGCCGCTTTGGACAATGCCCTCAATGCTGCGTTCCTGCACTCCGGTCAGGTGTGCTCGGCGGGCGCTCGCTTGATTGTGGAGGAGTCCATCGCCGAGAAGTTTGTCGACGATCTGGTCGAGCGCGCCGGACACATCCAGCTCGGCGGTCCGCTCGACGAGAAGGCCGAGACCGGTGCGCTGATTTCGAAGCAGCACTTGGATAAGGTCGCGGCATACGTCGATCGAGCTCGTGAGCAGGGCGCTCGTGTGCGCGTAGGCGGCGAGATCGCCGCAGGTACCACCGCCGATGGTTCCGCCTCGCTTGCCGACGGCTACTTCTACCTCCCAACCGTGATTGACCAGGTCACCCGCGATATGGACTGCGTCCACGACGAAGCCTTTGGCCCGGTAGTGACGGTGGAGACCTTCACCACGGTTGACGAGGCCATCGAGATTGGCAACGACACCGAATACGGCCTGGCCGGTGCGGTGTGGTCATCCAACCGCGAGGTGTCTGAGCGCGTTTCCCGCGAGCTGCGTCACGGTACCGTCTGGATCAACGACTTTGGCCCCTACCTGCCACAGGCCGAGTGGGGTGGCTTTGGTCAGTCCGGTATTGGCCGTGAGCTGGGCCCGACCGGCCTGGAGGAGTACACCGAAGCCAAGCTGGTCTACGAGAACACAGCACCGGCTGTTACCGGTTGGTTCGAGGATCGTCGTTAAATAACTCGGAACAAGCCCGAGTAAAAATACGGGAAAACGACCCATCGGCCGTTATACTCACCGATTGAAAAAATCGACTCTGCGCACAACTGCGATAAAGGTTTGCAGTTGTGCGCATTTGTTCTCTAAAGGACATCTGCCGTGAACGCTACTACCCGCTCCGACAATGCCAGTTCTAGTGCCGCCAGTGGGCCAGATACTGCCTGCGCCGATACTGCCAGCACCGCCGCGACCTTCACCCGCTTCACCCGGCGCCAGCATGTCATCGCCTGGGCTGTGCATGCCTTTACGCTGACCGGTTTGGTGTGGGCAACGCTGGCTGCGGTCGCACTGTTGGAGGGCCGCCCACATTGGATGTGGTTTTGGCTGGGCATTGCCCTCGTCGTCGATGGTGTCGACGGCAATATGGCGCGTAAGCATCACATCAAGGAAGTCGTCCCGTGGTTTAACGGCGCAGTGGTGGACAATATCGTCGACTATCTCACCCGGACCGCCATACCCGCGGCTTTCATGGTTATGTATCTGCCGCTGGGGCCACGGCCGTTGGCGATTGCCCTGATCATTTTGGTCCTGGTGTCGTCGATGTTCTGCTATGCCAACGAAGCCGCCAAGTCCGGCGACTACTACTTCGTTGGTTTCCCCGCCGCGTGGAATATCGTGGCGGTCTTGCTGTGGGTATGGAACGCGCCGATGGCGGTGTGTATCTCTGCCATTTTTATCTTCAGCGCAATGACGTTGGTGCCGCTGCACTACACGCATCCATTCCGCGTGGAACGCGGCCGGATTGCCAACATTGCCGCAACGTTCATCTGGATTGTCTCGACCGGCATGCTTATCGCAAGTGAGACGATGGCAGCGTCGTTAAGCAAGGCGTCTATCCACGGGCTTGTGGCTGTCAACGTTGCCGCCGGTGCCTGGCTGATTATTGGCGGCGTGCGGCGCTCGCTTAGCGGTCGCTAGCGGCAGTTGGTGGGTGGTTGGCGCAGGATTGCGGAGATGGCGCGGTCGCGCAGCCAGCGGACGTATTCGACGGCGCAGGCTGCGACAATTAACGCGATGACAAAGATGGTGACCCACATCGGATAATCGCGCCCATTGGCCCAGAAGTAGACGTAAGGCGAGACGAAAGTCACTAGGGTGATCAGGAGCCCCAGCATTCTTCGGCCGAATGAGCGGCCGGTGATCATCTCGACAATTCCCCAGGTGTAGGGGATAGCGGTAATGATGTCGATGCTCCACAGCACCCAGACATTGCCATGGAATCCGGGGACGAAAACCACAGGTAGCGCGCGGAGCGAAGAGTAGACCATTACCACCAGATAGGCCAACACTTTCGGGTTGTAGAGCAGGCGCCACACGGGGTTGCGCTCGATGAGTTTGGTCCCGACTTTGCGTAGTGCATGCAGATCCTTTTGCTGCATGACCAGCGTATTTGTTCCCTCCAACAGGTAAGCGAGCAGTTTTTGCTGCTCGAGACTGCCGTGTGCCCAGGCCTGCACCAGCTCGCTTGGCGAGATAGCGATGGGCACCAGTGGTTCTCCGCGCTGTTTCAGCGCAGTGGGAAGCTCGAGGGTACTGCCATCGAGCTTATCGACGGCCAGTTCCGGGCCCACCACATGAACGATGTCGCCGCCGAGGATGTTTTGTACCTTCTTCACATCACTTTCGGGCAGCGAGCTGAACCAGAGTAGCTGCCGGGAGGAAATCGCCATTCGCAAGGCGGTCCCCAGAGCTTCTGCTGCGTCATCGATGGCGTAAAAGTCCTGCGTGTTGGTGTGGGCGAGTGAACGCAAGCTGTCGATTATTGCGACATTTTTGGCATTGAGCTCGCTGAGGCGGGCCACGCCGGAAATATCGATGACCGCCTGAGGATCAAGGGCGAAAGCATGGGTAAAAGGAAGGTCGAGTATCGAGCGCATCGCAAGGAACCGCTGGTGTCGCTGGTGTCCAACCAGGGCTGAATTCTGTGCGCTCATAGTGTTTTAGCTTGCCACAACTTGCGCTTCTCACCAGCAGCTATACGGTTCGGTCTGTCTATTGGCAGGTGTTCTACCCTATGAAAACTTCATTAAGTTGGACTTTTTTCGCTGTGTAGAGTAGCTTCTAATCCACTAATAGACAGGTCTGTTCATTATGGCTTTGATGGCGGACTGGCTCATAATTTTAGGAGAAACACTCTCATGCTCATTTCAGGACTAGCGCTGGGTGCCGTGCTCGGCTTTGTTATGCAGCGAGGACGCTTCTGCGTCACCGGCTTCTTGCGCGATATCTTCACTCAGCGCAGCTGGCGCGGCTTTGTCTCCCTGCTGATTGTTATTTCCGTCCACGCCATCGGCCTGGCCGCACTGACCAGCGCCGGCGTGATTACTCCCGAATACAACGAGCTGGCACCGCTGGCCGTTATTGTCGGTGGCGTTATCTTCGGACTTGGTATCGTCCTGGCCGGTGGCTGCGCCTCGGGTACCTGGTACCGCTCCGGTGAGGGCCTGATCGGCTCCTGGATCGCACTGGTCTTTTACGCCCTATCCGCTGCTGCCATGAAGACTGGCTTCCTCAACGGCCTGCAGGATTCCCTGAAGGAACGCACCGTCGGCCTGACCAGCATTCACGCCTCTCTGGGCATTAGCATCTGGCCACTGGTCATCGCGCTGAGCGCCGTCACGGCATACTTCGCTGTCCGCTTCCTGCGCGAAGAATTCTCCGGCCCGCGCCCGGCCACTCTGGCGCCGCGCAAGTCCGGTCTCGCGCACATTCTGACTGAAAAGGCCTGGCACGTGTACGCCACCGCCGCCATCGTCGGTGTACTTGGCGTTATCGCATGGCCGCTGTCCGCCGCCACCGGCCGCAACGACGGCCTCGGCATCACGACTCCGTCCTCCAACCTCGCCAACTACGTTGTTACTGGTGACACCGAGCGTTTCGACTGGGGCGTCCTCCTCGTCCTCGGCATCCTCGTCGGCTCCTTCATCGCGGCCAAGGCCTCCGGTGAATTCCGCCTCCGCGTCCCGGACGCCACCCAGGGCGCTCGCTCCGTCGTCGGCGGCATCTTCATGGGTGTCGGCGCTGCGTGGGCCGGCGGCTGCACCGTCGGTAACGGCATGGTTCAGACCTCGCTGTTCAGCTACCAGGGTTGGCTCGCACTGGCGTCCATCGCCGCAGGTGTCGCTATCGCCGCAAAGCTCTGGCTGAAGCCGTCCGCATCTTCGCTTAACGACGTCCCGAGCACCCCTTCCACCACCAACGACACAGCGGTATCGGCAACTGCTCCGGTCACTTCGGCTGCTACTTCGCCTGTGTCCCTGCCGGGTAGCGAAGGTGCCGGTGTCGCTGGCACCGAGGCCTCCCCGCTGGCGGGTGCCTTTACTGTCGCGCCGGTAGCGTTGCTCGACCGGAGCGTCGTCAAGCAGGAAGACGGCAAGCTCAAGCCACTGGGCGATGGGCGTTACGAGCTCGACACCGTCGGCGCGGTGTGCCCCTTCCCGCTGATCGAGGCCAAGGACGCGATCAACAAGATTGAGGTCGGCGAGGAGCTGGTGATCCCATTCGACTGCACCCAGGCCACGGATGCGATTCCGCGCTGGGCTGCGAAGGATGGCCACGAGGTCACCAACTTTGAGCAGACCGGTGAAGCTGGCTGGACGATTTCCGTCCGCCGCGGGAAGTAAGGCATGGTGACGGCGGGGGAGCGTTGTTAGGGTGAGGGCATAGATTGATTGACATCAACAACAAAGGAGCTCAACCATGGCAAAGAATATTCGACCACTAGATGCTCTCGTAGTCGCGGGTGCCGCCAGCGTCCTTGTGCTGGCCGGTTGCTCCTCCGATGATTCGGCTAGTACTGAGGCAAGCAGCACTGTTAGCGAGACCAGCTCTTCCGTGTCGGCCACCAGCACTGAGGGCCATGACGACATGGATGATATGGACGATGCCGATGAGCATGGCGGTCATGGTGACCATGGTGATGACGCGATGGCCGGCCATGACCATCCGGCCGATGGTGGTCCGGCTCCAGAGGGAATGATTGCGGCGGACAACGCGAAGTTCCCGGTCGGCAGTGAAGTGCAGGTTCTCGCCGATCACATGCCGGGCATGAAGGGTGCAGAAGGCAAGGTTGTTGGTGTTTTCAACACCACTACCTACTCCGTTTCCTACACCCCGACCGATGGCAGTGAGCCGGTGAAGGACCACCGCTGGGTCGTTCATGAGGAGCTGGAGAACCCAGGCGAAGCACCGCTTGCCGACGGCTCCGAGATCACCATCAACGCCGAGCATATGGCGGGCATGAAGGGGGCCAAGGGCACTGTTGACTACTCCACCCAGGAGCCGGTGTACATGGTCGACATTGACGATGATGGTATGACCATGAAGAACCACAAGTGGGTTACTGAAAGCGAGCTTGCTCCGGAGGACTAGCAGGCTGTCTGGACGGTCTTTCCGGATAGCTTTCTCTCTTCTCCCGCTCAATCCGCTCCGACTCAAAATCGCCCAGCCACTTCACGACACCTATGTCACCTCATGCCACCTCCACAGCTGGTACGAGGTGACGCCTGTGTCGTGAAGTGGCCCAGAAGGGGGGCGGAGCGAAGTGCCCTGGGGAAACAGGCCACCGCCCAGCTACAGATCCAAATCCAACGACGCACCAGGGATGGCGTCCAGCAGCCGCTGGGTGTATTCCTTCTCCGGGTGGTCGAAGAGATTGTCGGTCGGACGGTGTTCAACCATCTTGCCGTGCTCCATCACGATGACCTCATCAGCCACCTGCCGCACCACAGCGAGGTCGTGCGTAATAAACAGGTAGGCCAAATCCATCTCTTCCTGCAGCTCAGCGAGCAGTTCGAGCACCTGAGCCTGCACCACCACGTCGAGTGCTGACACCGCCTCGTCACAGACCACAACCTCAGGGTTCAGGGCCAGTGCACGCGCAATCGCCACACGCTGACGCTGACCACCCGACAGCTCACCGGGGAAGCGGCGCCCCATTTCCGCGGGAAGAGCGACGCGGTCGAGAAGCTCGAATACGCGCTGCTCACGCTCCTTCTTGGTGCCAATCTTGTGAATCCGCAGCGGCTCCTCGATGGAGGAATGCACCGTGCGCATCGGGTCCAGCGTCGCATACGGGTTCTGGAAAATCGGCTGAATGCGACGCCGCAGCTCCAGCTCCTCTTTACGATTCCGGCCCTGGACGCGTTTGCCGTCGAAAAGCACTTCGCCTTCGGTCGGATCGAGCAGCCCCAGCGCCATGTTGGCGACAGTGGACTTGCCCGAACCGGATTCGCCCACGATTCCGATGGTGCGACCGCGACGCAGCGTAAAGCTGATGTCATCGACGGCGCGGAAGGAATCCTTGCGCCACGGACGGTCGCCGCGGATGGCGAAGTCGCGCACCAAGTTCTTCGCGACCAGAATCTCCTTCTGGTCCGCATCCGATGTCGTCGGCGCCGCCACCACGCGATCACCGCGCCGGGCAGCCAGCGACGGAGCCGCCGCGATTAGCTGCTTGGTGTATGGATGCTGCGGGCGGGTGAGAACTTGCAGGGCAGGGCCGGTCTCCACGACACGTCCTGCTTGCATAACGACGAGTCGGTCAGCGCGCTCGGCAGCCAAGCCGAGGTCATGGGTAATAAGCACCACGGACGTGCCGAGTTCGCTAGTGAGCTTGTCGAGGTGGTCGAGGATCTTCTTCGCCACGGTCACGTCGAGAGCGGAAGTGGGCTCATCGGCAATCAGCAGCTTTGGGTGCGCGGCCAAGCCCATCGCGATAAGCGCGCGCTGGCGCATACCACCGGAGAACTCGTGCGGGTACTGGTCGATACGCTTTTTAGCGTTCGGCAGGCCAGCCTGTTCCAGCAGCTCAATCGCCTTTTTGTGGGCCTCGGAGCCAGTGGCGATGCTGTTGGCGCGCAGCGCCTCCTTAATCTGGGAACCGACGGTCCACACTGGATTGAGATTGGTCATCGGATCCTGGGGGACCAGGCCGATGCCGTTGCCGCGGATGCTAACAAACTCGCGGTCGGTCAGGTGTGTGATGTCACGGCCATCGAAGGTGATGGTGCCACCGGTGACTTCACCATCACCGGGCAACAGCCCCAGCGCGGCGTGGACAGTGGTGGACTTACCCGAGCCGGACTCGCCGACAATGGCGACCGTCTCACCGGGGAAAACCTCCAGGTCGACGTCATGCACCACATCGGTCAACGATTTACTGCGGCGGCCGGACGCTGTGGTCGTCGGAAAGCCAATGCAGACATCCTTCAAGGTGAGAATGGGCGCTGCGGAAGTATTGGTGTCGGTGCTCATCGACGACGCTCCTTCGGGTCGAGAGAATCCTTCAAAGCGTCACCCATGAGGATGAAGCCGAGAACGGTAATCGCCAGGGCGAGTGCTGGCCAGAACAGGTTGGACGGGGCCTGGCGGAGCACCTGCTGTGCGACAGAGATGTCGTTGCCCCAGGAAACGGTGGTCGTCGGCAAGCCAATGCCCAAGTAGGACAGCGTGGCCTCGGCGACGATGTAAATACCCAGTGAGGTCGTGGCCATGACGATGACAGGGGCGAGGCAGTTCGGCAGCACATGGCGGAAGAGAATGCCGGTGCTGGACAGACCGAGCGCCTTGGAGGCGGTGACGTATTCCTCGTTTTTCACTGAGATCACCGAGGAGCGCACCACGCGCGCCATCTGCGGCCAGCCGAAAGCAGCGAGCACGAAGACCACGGACCAAATGGTGCGTTCGGTAAACAGCTGCATCAGCACGATGCCGGCGAGAATCAGGGGGATGGCAAAGAACATGTCCGTGATGCGGGAGAGCACCGCGTCGACCCAACCGCCGAGATAGCCAGCGATGGCACCGAGGATGATGCCCACCACGGTCACGGCCAGGGTGACGCCGATGCCGACGATGACCGAGGCGCGGGCACCGTAGATGACACGGGCGTAGACGTCGTAGCCCTGCTGAGTGAAGCCCATCGGGTGGCCGTCGCGGGCTGGGGCCAGCGAGTCACGCAGGTTTGCCGCCGTCGGGTCCACAGAGGTGAACAGCGACGGGAATGCGGCCACTGCGATGGAGAGCAAAATAATGAATGCGGAAACCCAGAACAGTGGGCGGTAACGCAGGTTCTGCCAGGCCGAACCCCAGAGCCCCAGTGGTGGGGTATCCGGTAACTGCTTGTGGTCGGGGTTCGTCGCCTGGGCGGCGGGGGCCTGCGCGGTGCCGGACTGTGCGGTGCCGGTATGCACGGCGTTGGCCTGCTTTTCTGGCTGAGTCGAATCTAACTGCGTCGAATCTGGCTTAGGCATAACGAATCCTCGGATCCAGGACTGCGTAGAGCAAGTCGATGAGCAAGTTGGCGAACATGTAAATAACCACCAGGATGGTCACGATGCTGACCACGGTGGGAGCTTCACCAATCTGGACGGCGTGGAAGATCAGGCCACCGATACCTGGCACGTTGAAGATGCCCTCGGTGACAATTGCGCCGCCCATCAGAGCCGCGAGATCAGCGCCGATGAAGGTCACAACGGGAATCAGCGAGTTACGCAAGATGTGGCGGCGGGTGACTTCAGAGGTTGGCAAGCCCTTGGCGCGGGCAGTGCGCACGAAGTCGGCATGGCGTGCCGACGAGACCTCGGAGCGCGTCAGTCGCAGAACATAAGCAACCGAGACGAGACCCAGCACGAATGCCGGCAGCAGCAGGGAGGTAAAGGAGGCATCGCTACCAACGGTGGGGGAGACAATCTCCCAGCGCACACCGAAGAGGTAGCGGGCCACGAAGCCGAGCACGAAGGTCGGAGTTGCGATAACCAGCAGGGACATCACCAGAACGGTGGAGTCGAAGAAGCCGCCCTTGCGCATACCGGCAATAACGCCGAGGCCGATACCGAAAATGGCCTCAATGGCAACGGCCATCAGAGCCAGGCGAATTGTAATAGGGAAGGCCAGCGCGATTTCCTCGCCGACCGAGCGACCGGAGAAGGTCTCGCCCATATCCAGGGTGAACAGGCCCTTGAGGTACTCCCAGTACTGGACGAGGAAAGGCTCATCCAGGTGGTAGTGGGCGCGCAGTGCTGCGACCTGCTCCGGTGGCAGCTGCTTATCGCCAGCCAGTGCAGCGATGGGGTCGCCTGGCATGGCGAAGACCATTGCATAAATCAGCAGTGTGGCACCGAAGAATACCGGCACCATCTGCAGGAGTCTCTTTCCGATATACCAACCCATGGTGCTAGTCCTTCTCAATCATCGGGTAGTCCAAGATGCCGTCCCACATCACTACGGCATTGCGCAGCTTCGGGTTCCACGCCACCGAAGCATTGGGGTACCACAGCGGAATCGCTGGCAGGTCCTCCATCAGCACAGACTGAGCCTTGACATAAATTGGCTTGGCATCGTCTGCGCTCTTTGCCGAGGCCGCCTCCTGAATCAGCTTGTCGAACTCCGGATTGGAGTAGTGGTTGTCATTCGAGGAACCACCGGTGACGAACTGCGGGATCATGTAGTTGGCCACAGATGGGTAGTCAGCTGCCCAGCCAGTGCGGTAGCCGCTGGTGATGGTCTCGTTGGAGATTTCATCGCGCAGCTGCTTGAAGGTCGGGTAGGCCTTGCCGTGGGAATCGATGCCGAGGGTCTCGCCAATCATGTTGGTCACCGCTTCGACCCACTGCTGGTGTCCGCCGTCGGCGTTGTAGGCGATGTCGAACGAGCCGGTAAACGGCGCAATTTTGTTGGCTTCGGCCCACAGTTGGCGGGCCTTCTTCGGGTTGTATTCCAGCACCTCTTGGCCAGGTACGTTCGGGTCAAGGTCGCCGAGCGTCAACGAGCTGAACTCGCGCGCCGGGGTGCGGGTGTCGAAGAAAATCTTCTCAGTGATTAGTTTCCGGTCAATCGCCATGGAAATCGCTTGACGACGAAGCTTGCCCTCTTCACCCGAAAAACCTGGCAGATTTCGCGGAATTGCGAAGTACTGCGAAGAGGAGGTCGGGACGTTTGCGCTGGAGTCGGGGAAGTCGGTTTGGAAGCTGGCGAGAGCCGTTGGTGGAATTGTGCGTGGCAGCGTGTCCAGGCGGCCGGCCTGGAGGTCTGCATATGCGGTGTCCACGTCCGAGTAGAAGCGGTATACCAGGCCGTTGTTACGGGCCTTGTGCTCACCGGCGAAGTCATCATTGCGAACCACAGTTAGCTGGTTGTTGTGCAGCCAAGCGCGGCCTTCGGCCATCTTGTACGGTCCATTGCCGATTGGGTGTTCACCGAAAGCCTTCTTGTCTTCGAACGCGGCCTTCGGCAGCGGCATAAACGCGACATAGCCGAGGCTGAGCGGGAAGGAAGAATCTGGGTTGGTCAGATCCACGGTGAACCTCAGGTCATCGACCTTTTTCAGGCCGGAGAGTGTTTTCTCCGTGGCCTTTTCTCCCGAAACAGCATCAAAACCCTGCACGTTGGCGAAGAAGGACTGCTGCTTCTGCAGGTTCGGGCCGTAGGCAGCGTAATTCCAGGCATCGATGTAGCTCTGCGCGGTGACTGGTTCGCCGTTGTGGAAGGTCCAGCCCGGTTTTAGCGTGATGTCGAAATGGGTCGAGTCCTCGTTGGGCTTAATTTCTGCCGCATGGTCCAGGATCATCGAGCCGTCGGTGTCGTAGCGCACCAGACCTGAGTAGAGCATGCGGAGGATATCGCCACCACCGGTTTCATTGGTGTCAGTGGTGTACAGCGGCGACTGTGGTTCGGAGTTCTGGACCACAATGAACCCCGCGCCGACCTGTTGCTGGTCAGTGCTGCAGGCAGCGAGCGCGCTTCCTGGCAAGGCGATTACCAGCAAAGCCGCCAGGATCTGGCGGACATGCAGCGTGAACTTTCCTTTTCCGCTGAGCGTTGTTGCGTGCAGTTTTGTGGCACGGGACTTCTCTCGCTGTCGGAGCTTCCGCCGGAGTTTCTGCCGGGTGTGGAAGGGGCCGGAGGCAACGGGTCTATGCATCGCGAGCCTTTCTAGATTCTGCCAGATAGGCGATATGAATTTGGTGATCGGCTCACTCCAAATGACTTAGATACCCACCTCCCACCTGCATAGGCAATGGTGGTGGTGACAACTTGGGTGTGGTGGGCTCTAAGGTTTGGATACGACCGTTCAATACAGTCTCTAACCATACAAGTCCAAAAAACATATGAGTATTAATCAGGCGAACCATCCCTTATTTGACGGTGTCTTTTACCCTCGATTGGGGAGTTAATCCTGTGCAGTGGTGCAACGTTGTAACATCCTGGCACCCCCGCAGGGGTTGGGGCTGCTGAATTTCTGGCTGTCCCACCGCCGGGCTCCTGTCCGGCCCCATCCGCGACTTCACGACACAGGTGTCACCTCATGCCACCTCCACAGCTGGCACGAGGTGACACCTGTGTCGTGAAGTGGGCTTTGGAAGAGGAAGTGGACTTTGGAGGAGGCGGAGAGGCAGCGCATTAAGTCCCACAGTACGAGTGGAAAGCACCCAACTCCCGCGGTGCCGGCTCCGTGAACCCCGCAGGGACGTCTTGCGACTCAAAGGGGTTGGTTACCGCCTCCAGCAGGTGCCGGTAGTCGGTCAGATCCCCCGCCCCTGCCGCCGCTAACGCTTCCGTGACCAGGTAGTTTCGCGGAATATACAGCGGATTCGTTTCCTCCATAAGTGTCAGGGCCGTCGTCTGGTCGATTCCCAGCTCTTCCCGCGTCTGCTTCCACAACTGCCCCCACTCAGCCGCGGCGGCGGGGAACGCAGGATCAGCGGTCAGCCTGGTCAGCGCAGCCAACGCAGCAACTGTATCCCCATCACCATCGGCCAGAACCTCAATCAGCGCCCGATGAGCATTCGTATGGTCGAGCCCAAACTTCGCCAGCAACGCCTGCCACTGCTGCACCAGGGGGATGGCCAGCGGGTCGTCGTAAAGCGAGGGGAGAATCCCCAACTTGGGCAGCCACCTGCGGCTGAGCGCATCGGTGAACTCGTCGGCGAATTCGCCCAGGATGTCGCGGGCGCGTGCGAGGGCATCCTCCGGGGTGCCTGCGAAATGCGGTAGCAAAGTCTCCGCGAGCTTCGACATGTTCCACCCGGCAATCGTCGGCTGCGCGCCGAACGCGTATCGACCGCCTCGATCAATGCTGCTAAACACCGCCCGGGGGTCGTGCGCATCCAGAAACGCACACGGCCCAAAGTCGATGGTCTCGCCCGCGATGCTGGCATTGTCGGTGTTCATCACGCCGTGGACAAATCCACAGGCCAGCCACGCCGCAACGAGATTGGCTTGCCGCTTGACGACGTCCCGGAGAACCGACTCCGCCGAACCCTCGTAGCCATGCCGCTGCGCGGCGAACTCGATGAGCCGATCCATGATTCCGGTGTCCGTTCCGGAGCGAGCGACCAGCTCGAACGTGCCAACTCGCAGGTGGCTGGATGCTACGCGCACGACGATGCCACCCGGTTGAAGTTCGGTGGTGGGGTCGGTGTTGTCGAATGGGGTTTGCGAGCCGCGGTAAATCTCTTCGCCGGTTTTGATGACCGCCAGCGCGCGGGTGGTGGGGATGCCGAGCGCATACATGGCTTCGCTGATGAGGTACTCCCGCAGCGCGGAGGTCAGCGTGGCTTTGCCGTCACCGCCACGGGAAAAGGGCGTGGGGCCGGTGCCTTTCGCCTGAATCTCGTAGGACTGGGTGTTGTCGCTGTGGGTTGTCTCTTTGGGGCAGTCGGGCTGGTTAGGCGGACAGTGCAGCCCAGTCAGCCCCGGTTCAGCCTCAACTGTGGCAAGCAAGAGCGCGCGACCATCACCGAGTAGGCCTGCGAAGTTGCCGAACTGGTGGCCGGCATAGGCCGTGGCCATCGGGGTTGTGTATGCGCCGAGTGGGGTATCGGTTTCCTGGCCGACTCCGTGATCGGCGCCGCGGCCAGTGAGGAACTTCAGGCCAGCGTCTGACCGGAGCCACTGTGGGGAGAGACCGAGTTGGGTCGCGAGCTCGTCGTTAAGCATGACCAGCTGCGGTGATGGGGCGGCGAATCCCTCCTGGGAGATAGCGAGTTCAGGCAGTGCGGTGGGAAGATCAGCGACATTTCGAGCCATGTGCGCAGTTTAACGGGTAGGCCGAATTGGGGTTGGCGCGCTGGTGCGTTCAGCGGTGCTACGCGCGTAGAGGTGATCTCGAAGGCGAAAAACCCCGGTTACTGGAACAATTCCAGCAACCGGGGTGCGCTCGGGGTAGTCCTACTTCTTCAGGGACTCCGGAGCGTTGAAGCGCTCACCGTGCTTAGCGGCCAGCTCTTCGGCGCGCTCGACGAAGCCCGCGACGCCGCGGCGCTCCGGGTGAGCTGCGGCCGGGTCGACAACAGTGGCGCCGTCGTAGTTCTTAATGAACTGGCGAGTACCACCGGTCCAGGCCGGGTAGCCGATACCGAAGATGGAGCCGATGTTGCCGTCGGCGTCGTGAAGCAGAACGCCCTCGTCGACGCACTTCTGAGTCTCGATGGCCTCGATGAAGAGCATGCGGTCGACCAGCTCCTGCAGGTCGGTGTCCTCCGGAGCGATCGGGGCGATGTTCAGCTCCTCACGGAGCTCATTGAACAGGCCCGGCCAGAGACCGGAGCGCTTGCCGTCGACGTACTCGTAGAAGCCCTTACCCTCGAGCTTGCCCGGGCGCTCGAACTTGTGCAGCATGGCCTCGACCAAATCCGGTACGCCGCCCTCGTCCAAGGTCTGACCTGCAGCCTCGGCGGCAGCGCGGGTCTCGCCAGCGATCTTCTCCATGAGTTTGAGGTTAAGCTCGTCGGCAAGCTGGAGCTGCGGTGCCGGGTAACCAGCCTGGCGACCAGCGGCCTCGATGATGGCCGGGTCGTAGCCCTCAGCGACCATACGCAGGGCCTCGTTGATGACGGTGCCGATGACGCGGGAGGTGTAGAAACCGCGGGAGTCGGTGACAACAATCGGGATCTTGCGGATTGCAACAGCGAAGTCCAGCGAAGCGGCGAGGATAGCCGGGTCGGTGTTGTCGCCGGAGATGATCTCAATCAGCTGCATCTTGTCCACCGGGGAGAAGAAGTGCAGGCCGATGAAGTCCTTCTCACGCTTGACGTGGGAAGCCAGCTCGGTGATCGGAAGGGTGGAGGTGTTGGAGCCCAGGATGCAGGTCTCCGGAACTGCAGCCTCGATCTCGGCGTGAACCTTGTGCTTGAGGTCGGTGTTCTCGAAGACGGCCTCGATGACCAGATCGACGTCGGAGAGGTCGTCGTAGGACTCAGTCGGCTTGATGCGGTTCAGCAGCGCTGCGGACTTCTCCTCAGTGGTGCGACCGCGCTTGAGAGCCTTGGCCTCCAGACCTTCAGAGTAGGACTTACCGCGCTCGGCGTTCTCCAGGGAAATGTCCTTCAGGACAACTTCCATGCCAGCCTTTGCACACACGTAGGCGATACCTGCGCCCATCATGCCGGCGCCGACAACGGCAACCTTCTTGAACTCGCGCTTCGGGTACGGGGTGCCATCAGCCTGCAGCGGACGGGAGCCGCCGCCCTGAGCGTGGTTGAGGTCGAAGAAGAACGCCTGCATCATGTTCTTCGACTGAGTGCCGGTGACCAGCTCGGTGAAGTAGCGGGACTCGATACGCAGTGCGGTGTCGATGTCGACCTGAGAGCCCTCGATGGCAGCCTGCATAGCAAGGCGGGGAGCCTTCATCGGGGAGCCCTTGAGCTGCTTGGTCAGGTTTGCCGGGAAGGACGGCAGGTTCATTGCGAGCTTAGGAGTCTTCGGGTCGCCACCCGGGATCTTGAACCCCTTCTCGTCCCACGGCTGTGCGGCCTTAGCATCTTCGCTGGTCAGCCATGTGCGAGCAGTGTCGATGAGCTGCTCCGGAGCAACAACCTCGTCAACGAGGCCAGCTGCGAGGGCCTTGCCAGGGTTCATCTGGGCGCCGGTCAGAATGACCTTCATCAGCGCATCCTGGATGCCCAGCATGCGAACGACGCGGGAGACACCGCCGCCACCCGGCAGCAGGCCGAGGGTGACCTCTGGCAGGCCAATCTTGGAACCGCGGGCATCGGCAGCAACGCGGTAATTAGCAGCCAGCGCGACCTCGAGGCCGCCGCCCAGTGCTGCGCCGTTGATGGCAGCAACAATCGGCACCGGGAGCTTCTCCAGGCGACGCAGGGAGGCCTTCATGTCCTCGACCATGTTGAACATGTCAGCTGCATCGTCCTCAGTGGCCTTGGACATCTGCTTGATGTCGCCGCCTGCGAAGAAGGTCTTCTTCGCAGAGGTGATGACGATGCCCTTGATGGAGGTCTCAGAGCCGTCGCCAATTTCGTTTTCCAGGCGCTCCACGGTGGCGCGGATGTCGTCCTGGAAGGTCTTGTTCATGGTGTTGACCGGCGCATTCGGGTCATCCATGGTGAGGGTGACGATTCCGGCGTCGTCCTGATCCCACCGGAACATGTTATCTGTGCTCATAAATCAGTCAGTCCTTTGTGGTTATCGCGGTGTGACCGCGGTAATTGTCGCTGTGAGTTTCGTTCCGGTTTGCTTTAGACGCGCTCGATGATGGTTGCAACACCCATGCCGCCAGCCACGCAGAGCGAGATGAGGGCGTAGCGGCCACCGGTGCGGTGCAGCTCGTCGATTGCGGCGCCGGTGATCATGGCACCGGTTGCACCCAGCGGGTGACCCATGGCCATTGCACCACCGTTGATGTTGAGCTTTTCGTAGTCGATGCCCAGGTTCTGCTGAGCGTGCTTGACGACGGCGGCAAACGCCTCGTTGATTTCCCACACGTCGATATCGTCGACCGTCAGGTTGGCCTTGGCCAGTGCCTCGCGGACAGCCGGCTCGATACCGGTGAGCATGATGGTCGGCTCGACACCATTAACGGCGGTGGCGACAACGCGTGCGCGTGGGGTCAGACCCATGTCTGCGCCGGCCTTCTCAGAACCAACCAGGGTCAGTGCAGCGCCATCGACGATGCCGGAGGAGTTACCTGCGTGGTGGACGTGATTGATGCGCTCAAGCTGCGGGTACTTCTTCAGTGCAACTGCGTCGAAGCCACCCTGCTCGCCCATCATAGTGAAGGCTGCGCGCAGGCCGGAGAGGGACTCTGCGGAGACGCCCTCGCGAATGGTCTCATCGCGGTCGAGGATGGTCAGGCCGTTCGCGTCCTTGACTGGGACGACGGAGCGGTCGAAGCGCCCCTCAGACCATGCCTTTGCGGCACGAGCGTGGGAGAGTGCTGCCATCTCGTCGAGGGACTCACGGTCAAAGCCGTCGAGCGATGCAATCAGGTCAGCGGAAATACCCTGCGGGACGAAGTCGGTCGCAAACGAGACCTGTGCGTCCATCGCCATTGCACCGCCGTCGGACATCATTGGCACGCGGGACATGGACTCCACGCCACCGGCGAGGACGAGCTCGTCCATACCGGAGCGGACCTTCTGAGCAGCCAAGTTGATGGCGGAGAGGCCGGAAGCGCAGAAGCGGTTGATCTGGACACCGCCGGTGCGGTACGGCAGACCTGCGGTGAGTGCTGCGGTCCGGGCAATGTCCGCACCCTGGTCGCCGACCGGGCTGACGCAGCCAACGATGAGGTCGCTGATGCGCTCTTCGTCCAGGTCAGGGAAACGATTGCGGATTTCGTCGATGAGGCCGACGAGAAGCGATACCGGGCGTACCTCGTGGAGGGAGCCGTCCTTCTTGCCCTTGCCGCGCGGGGTGCGAATTGCCTCGTAAATGAAGGCTTCGCCGCCCGGCTGAATGGTGGCGGAAGTCATGTGTTTTTACCTCACAGATTCGTCGTAAAGTGTCGTGCGTCACTCTATAACGAATGCCGGATTGGCGGGGGTAATTTGAGGGGTACTGGGGAGAAAGTTAGCTCGTCGCACCTGTCTACCTGCGGTTATGGGAGAAACCGGGGGTAATTACATAAGTAGTTTGGGGCGTGGAGTCGCGGAAGTGAGGCGGTAACGGTCTGCTATGTGAAGGCCTAACCGTTACGCCCGCCCAGCTGCCACTCCGTCAGCCCCTCCAGCCCCCGCAAACGTCCGCCCGCAACCATCATGCCGCCTCTCCATCATCCTCGGCGAACCCCAAGTTCTGATAGCGTTCGACAAAGGCCTGGATGCGCTGCAGCACCCGCGTCTTGACCTTTTCACGCTCATTACCTGGGGTAAACCGCGACATTGGTGGAAGAACTCGAACAATTCCGGTGCCAAGCGTGCTGACAATGCCGGTGGTCAGCGCCTCTTCAATGAAAGATTGCGCAGTGGGCATCCGCAGTCTTTCTTCCGTGATGATCGCATTGAGTTCTTCCGTGCGTTTGGTCCTGATGAACTCCTCCCACTGCTCATCAACGGGCTGTGTCAGGCTCACGGTGCTGACGAACTCTTCAATCAGGTCGCGCTTGTTCCGCAGCGATGGGCTGGAGTTTGCAGCACGAGAAATCTGGGCACGAATTTCTTCTCTCTCGTCGCTGCCGTGGGTTTCACGGTATTGCTCGACGAGCATGAGAATGTAGTCGACATTGATCTCGACCTGCTTGATTAGCTCCATCTCGAAGACGACATCGTCATTGATGGACTCCCGGTCCCCGTCGCTTTCAGTACGGAATTCCGCAAAAAGGTCGAGGTAGATACTGCGGTAATCCTGCTCCTGGCGCGGCGTCAACAGCGCGTCATCAGCGAATTGGTCGAAGGAAGTCAGGATGTTTTGGACACGCAGAATCGCGCCGAAGAGCTTGATGAACTCCTTCTTCGCCTTCTCGCCAACAATGACCTTATCCAGCGGGTATTCCTGGAGCAGTCGCTTCACTAGCTTGGCATATTCGGCAAAGTACTCAGCGTAGGGCTTAAGCAGTACCACGCTTTGCGCCTTGGTATCGCCGAAGAGCCGCAGCGCCTGATTTGTGGCGTCTTCGAGGTCTCGGAAGCAGACAATGTTGCCGTACGTCTTGACGGAATTGAGGATTCGGTTGGTACGCGAGAATGCCTGAATCAACCCGTGGTATTTCAGGTTCTTGTCCACGAACAGCGTGTTCAAGGTAGTGGCGTCGAATCCGGTGAGGAACATGTTGACCACGATGGTCATATCGACTTCCCTGTTCTTCATTCGCAGGGAGAGGTCTTTGTAGTAGTTCTGGAATTTCTCGGCGGAGGTGTCGTAGTTGGTCTTGAAATACCCGTTGTAGTCGGCAATCGCCGCTTCCAGGTAATCGCGCGCAACCTTGGGTAGCTGCTCGGGCTCCATGCCTTCTTCACGGAGCAGGCCTGCCTCGTCGGCCACGGCAGTAGCTGCCGCATCGCTTTTCTTTTCGCTTGACGACGGAATCGTCGGTGACTCATCCTTTTCGGCCTCATTTGGTGCGAATGAGTAAATCATGGCAATCTTCAGGCGCTCTGCTTCTGGCAGTGATACTTGCGCTTTTTTGAAGAGGTTGTAGTAAGTGTAGGCAGCCTCAACAGAAGCGGTGGCGAAGATAGCGTTGAAGCCACGAACTCGTTGTTCTTTCTTTATTTCCTTAATCCGACCGCGGTGCCGGGCCTTTGCTGAGGCGGATACGTTCTCGACAACGCGGTGTTCGTAGAAGGTTTCCCGCTTTGTTTTCTGAGCGAAGTGTTCGAGCGTGTAGTCGACGACGTTTTTCAGGCGTGGCTCCGCCAGGAGTGCGCCTTCGGTGTCGATGCCTGCGACTTCCTTGTCCTTAACGCTTCCAACCGAGATGGTGTTGACGTAGTCAATCCGGAAGGGCAGGACATTCTTATCGTTGATGGCGTCAACGATGGTGTAGGAGTGGAGTCGTTTGCCGAAAGCCTGCTCGGTGGTTTTGAGGTTGGCTTTGGTTCCGCTGGTGGAGTTGTCGGCGAAGATGGGCGTTCCGGTGAAACCGAAGAGGTTGTATTTCTTGAACGCCTTCGTGATGGCAGTGTGCATGTCACCGAATTGGGAGCGGTGGCATTCGTCGAAGATGATGACCACGTGCTTGCCGTAGACATCGTGGTGTTTGTTGCCTGCGATGAAGTTCGACAGCTTCTGAATTGTGGTGATGATGATGGATGCGTCGTCGTCTTCCAGCTGCTTCTTCAGCACGGCGGTCGAGGTGTTGGAGTTCGCAGCGCCCTTTTGGAAGCGGTCGTACTCACGCATGGTTTGGTAGTCGAGGTCTTTACGGTCGACGACGAAGAGAACCTTATCTACATGCGAAAGTTTGCTAGCCAGCTGTGCGGCTTTGAATGAGGTGAGGGTTTTCCCCGAACCGGTTGTGTGCCAGATGTAGCCGCCAGCCTCCGTGGTGCCAAGGCGTTCACGATAGTTATTGGAAATCTCAACTCGTTGCAGAATCTTCTCAGCGGCGACGATCTGGTATGGGCGCATCACCAGTAGTTCTTCCGCAGCAGTGAAGACGCAGAACTTAGTCAGAATATTGAGAAGCGAGTGCTTGGACAGAAATGTCTTAGTGAAGCCAACAAGATCCCGGATGGGTTTGTTGTTTGCGTCAGCCCACCACGATGTGAATTCAAAGCTCTTAGCACCGCGCGCCGGGCGGCCTTTTCCTCCCGTTTCTTTGATGTGTAGTTCACGGGTGGTGTTGGAGTAGTACTTGGTCAGCGTGCCGTTACTGATGACAAACAGCTGCACATAATCGAACAAACCGTCACCGGACCAGAAAGAGTCGCGCTGGTAGCGCCTAATCTGGTTAAAGGCTTCACGCAAATCTACGCCACGGCGCTTGAGTTCGATGTGCACCATGGGAAGGCCATTGACCAGGATGGTGACGTCGTAACGATTGGAGTGTTTCGCACCGCCTTCGCCCTTTCCAACCTCGTACTGGTTAATGACCTGCAGCCGGTTGTTATGGACATTTGCTTTATCCAGCAGTCGGATGTTTTTGCTCGTGCCGTCGTCACGCGTAAGAACCTGAATGTGGTCTTCGTGGATGCGACGGGTCTTCTCTTTGATTCCGTCGTTGGCGCTGGTGACGCAGGTGCGATAGAACCGTTCCCATTCCGCGTCGCTAAATGTGACGTGGTTGAGAGTTTCGAGTTGACGGCGCAGGTTGGCAACGAGGTCTGCTTCGCTGTGGATGGGCAGGTAGTCGTAGGCCTGCGACTGGAGGATGTCGATGAGTTCCTGCTCCAGTTGCGCCTCGGTTTGGTAGTCCTCCGAGATGCGCTCCTCGGCCTTGTACTCCGCTACGACGGTGCTTTGCTCACCGACAGCAATCGGGTCGTACTTGGTTACTCGTCGCTTGCCGACGCCGTCCTGGTTCATGCTGCCAATTCCTTAAAAGTCAGTAGTTGATTCCGGTAGTACTCGTACTGCTGCCGGCGAGCTTCAATCTCGGCTGGCAGGCCGGAGGTGAGGTTGTTCACGAGTGCATCGAACTTGTCGAGAATATTCACGATGCGCTCCTGCTCTTCGAGAGGAGGGATGGGGATTGGAACTGATTTCAGCCGCTGCACAGATAAACCTGGCTGGGCGGATTTTGTTGCGTATTGGTTTAAGTCAAGAAATTTGAGCATGTGGTAGGCCCAGCGAATGTTGACTGAATCATGGGCGTTCATAACAATCGCATGTTCTGTTGCGTAGAAATCTTCAGGAGCCCAATTTACATTTCCGCAAAGAGCCCCTTGTCTGCCTATCAGCACAGCCCTTTCTGGATGCGATGCCTCCCGAACATAGCCGCGAACTCCATTTCCGCCAAAGGCGGGAAATGGGTGAGAAGCAGTACGCACTGGACTGATTTCGTCTCGTCGTATCGCTTTGCCGGCCTTCATTCCGAATATGTCCCCTAGCGTTGTCCGCTGGACTCTCTCTCTCTCTCGGTAAACGTCAGCAGTTGATTACGATAAAACTCATACTGCTTTTTCCTCGCTTCCAGCTCCGCTTCCAGCTCCGCTTCCAGCTCCGCTTCCAGCGATTGGAAGGTATCGAGAATTTTTACGATTTCTTGTTGTATAGGTAGAGGTGGAATAGGAATCCTAAGTTTTTTTAGCTTGCTTTGAGTTTGACTTGGCACTCCACCAGCTTGATTCATTTCGCCCAGGCCGAGAGTTTGAAGTTCGTAAAACACAAATTTAGGCAACGCTATATCTTCATTAATCTCTGTTCTGAAAATAGTGTCTACTACCCAAAAAGGTCCCTCAACGTAGAAAAGATTGCCCAGGGAACCCTTTCGCGGAATGAGAACTGAAGGGCCCGAAGCAGCTGCCTGATTTACATGGCGCATGATTCCTCCGCTGCCGTAGACAGGAATCTCCCCATCCTCCAGGTGCTTATGGTCTTTACCATTTCTAATTGTCAGAAAGTCTTCGAGCGGCAGATGCGTTACACCATTCGGGCAGAGTTCCTCGATGAGTTTTTCGATCTGGTTCACTTCTGCTCCTTCGGTGGTTGCTGGATCTGCTTCTGAACTGCAGTGATTTCCTTGAGATAGTCCCGTTCCACACCACTCGGTTGGGTATCAATCACTGATTTGTACTTCTCGTATTCCGCATGGGCCTTCTGTATCGCTTGGCGGTGGGAAACCGTTCCTGCTCCCTCCAAGGACTTGCCACCCATGGCCGCAATCATTGTGGTGAGGTGATCCATCCAGTCCGCCATATACGTCGGCTGGTGCATCTGGGCACGGAACTCTGCCGCATCGAAGTAGGCAGAAACCAAGGTATTCAGGCGTTTTAGCTCGTCCTCGGCAAGGTAGTTTTTGGCAATCTCCACCTCAGCCTTGGTGATGCGCTCGCCCTTCCAATTGGTCAACCCCATGTTTGGCTTTGTGGCATCCGAACGCTCGAAAACCACCTCGGCTGCCGTGTGGCCGTGAGCACCAAAATGAAGTTTATTCTGGACCGTCGCAAAGAACTGCTTACTCACAGCGGCCCGCGGATCGTAATCCACGCTGGTGGCGTACAAATCTAGAACCTGGCGATGAATGACCTTCGCACTAGAGCGAATATCGCGGATGCGCTCCAGCAATTCACGCCAGTATGTTCCGCCACCGCCCTCTTTCAGGCGCTCATCGTCCATGGCGAAGCCCTTAATCAGGTATTCGCGCAAAACGCCTAGCGCCCACTGTCGGAACTGAGTACCCCGCAAGGACCTCACTCGGTAACCCACGGAGATAATCACGTCGAGGTTGTAGTGCTCCCGCTCGCGCGAAACTTCCCTTGAGCCTTCGAGTCGAACTGTTCGGAATTTCCGAACAGTTGCCTCTGACCTGGGCAGCTCGCCTTCCGCAAACACATTCCTAATATGTTCGGAGACATTCGCCTTCGACGACTGAAACAGCTCCACCATTTGGGCCTGGGTGAGCCAGACGGTTTCGTCGACAAGCCGTACCTCAATGCGAGTAGCGCCGTCGTCCGTGCGGAACATCACCAGCTCGCCCGCAGACGCCATGCTCATGTCGCCGTTCGTGTCAGACATCGGTGCGGGTTCCCTCAAGATCTGCCACAATCTCATCGATTGCCTCGCGCAGCTGGCGCTGGCGCTCCACGATGCCAACAATCTGCTTATTCAGCTCTACGATGTCAATGACCTCGCGGGTGTCCTCGGGCTCGACATAGGAGGAAACTGCGATGTTGTAGTCGTTTTCTGCAATCTCCTCAGCGGGCACCAGCTTGGTGAAATACTCCACATCCTCGCGGGCAGTGAAGGAATCCAGAATCTTCTTCTGATTCTTCTCATTTAGTCGGTTCTTGTTGCCACTTCGCTCAAACTCTGCGGAGGCATCGATGAAGAGAACCGAATTGTCCTTTTTCGACTTCTTCAACACGATGATGCAGGTCGCGATGGTAGTGCCGAAGAAAAGATCCGGCGGCAACTGGATAACCGTATCCACATAGTTGTTATCCACCAGGTACTTGCGGATTTTCTTCTCCGCGCCGCCACGGTAAAGCACACCGGGGAACTCAACAATTGCGGCAGTGCCGTTCGTCGCAAGCCACGAGAGAATATGCATCGTAAAAGCCAAATCGGCCTTCGATTTCGGGGCCAGGACGCCCGCCGGTGCGTAGCGTGGATCGTTAATCAGCAGAGGATTGTTGTCGCCCTCCCACTTGATGGAGTAGGGCGGGTTGGACACGATTGCCTCAAACGGCTGGTTATCCCAGTGTGCAGGTTCGGTGAGGGTATTGCCCAGCGCAATGTCGAAATTATCGAAGTTCACATCGTGCAGGAACATGTTGATGCGTGCCAAGTTATACGTGGTCAGGTTGATTTCCTGGCCGTAGTAGCCCTCGCGGACACCGCCTTCGCCAAGCACCTTCTTGAATTTCAACAGCAGCGAACCAGAGCCGACAGCTGGGTCGTACACCCTGTTCACGCTCTTCTTTCCCACCACGGTAATCCGGGTCAGCAGCTCAGAGACTTCCTGCGGCGTGTAGTACTCGCCTCCGGACTTGCCTGCCTGAGAGGCGTACATACCCATCAAGTACTCGTAGGCATCACCGAATAGGTCGATGGAGTTGTCATCGGCTTTAACGGTGAGAGGCATATTGCCGATGTGCCTCATCAGATCGTAAATCTTGTTATTGCGTTCGATGACCGAGTTGCCAAGCTTGTTGCTGTCTAGGTTGATGTCGTCGAAAAGCCCTTGAAGATCGCTTTCGCTAGCGGTGCCTTTTGCAGATGCTTCGATATTTTTGAATACCTGCTGCAGTCGTTCATTGAGGTTCTCGCGGTAGTGCTCGTCAGCCGCCTGCTTGCAGACGTTGGTAAACAACTCAGAGGGCACAATGAAGTAGCCCTTTTCCTCGACAATGCTGGCCCGGCCCCACTCGGCATCCTCGTCAGAAAGGGAAGCGTAGTCCGCGTCCTCATTTCCAGCGGCACGTTCGCCGTCATCGATGTACTCGGTGAGCTTCTCCGAGATAAAGCGGTAGAACATCATGCCGAGCACATAAGACTTAAAATCCCAACCATCCACGCTGCCACGCAAGTCGTTGGCGATGTTCCAAATAGTCCTGTGCAGCTGTGCCCGGTCTGCGTCACTCATAGTGAAAACCCCGCTCAATCAGTAAAAATGCTTGAGTTTCCAGTCTAGTGGCAGACGATACGAAGTCAGGGGAGCACGCTCCGGGAGAAACTGACCCCCTACCGCTTCCGCAGCACCAGCACCAGGTTCGACACCGCGAACTCGCGGAGCCCCGGCACGTGCACCATCCACCAGGCCCACCATGGGTGGTAGCGCGGGAAAGCGGCCAGCAGCTCGCAGTCGCCGGCCTCCGCGGCAGCGCGCGCCCACTTCAACCCTTCACCGCAACCGACCTTGAACAGGGACTCGCCAAAGTAGTTCTTCGGCCGCTTGCCATGCTTCTTCTCATACATGCGCCGCGCGCGGTCACCTCCCAGGTAATGCGTCATCCCCATCTCGTGGCCGCCGAACGGGCCGTACCAAATGGTGTACGAGTAAACGACCAAACCACCCGGCTTGGTCACACGCAGCATTTCCTCGCCCATCGTCCACGGCTCGGGCACGTGCTCGGCAACGTTCGACGAGTACGTTAGGTCAAAAGCATCATCGCGAAATGGCAGCTCCAGCCCCGATCCGCGTACCGACGACTCCAGCTTGATCCCCGCCGCCGCCATCTCACCCACATCGGGCTCGCAGGTGTAATACTCCACGCCACGCTGGGCAAATGCGCGGCCAAAGTACCCAGGGCCGCCGCCGACATCAAGGATGCGCTTGCCACGCAGTGCGGTATTCGTCGTAACGCTTGACGACGTGCCCCCTGTGTCCGTCGACCCCGCCGCACCATCCGCCCCAGCTGCGATGCCTTCCAACAGGCCGATGGTGTCCTCAGCCAGGTGCCCGTAGAAGATATCGGGATCGGTTTGCTCGTATTTGAAGTCGTTGAGCAGCCCAAATGAGCGCGACAGCGTAGCAAAGCTGCGCAGCTCTTTCAGAGCGGGCGGGACGATAAAAGCGGGAAAGCGAAAGCTGGTCACGTCAAACAATCTAATGGACTGGTTGGGTCTGGGAGTATGGATTTGAGCTAAAGCGGCAACGAAAGCCGTGCCGAGCGTTAGGCTCATATTGTTATGAAAATCTTATTGTTGTGTTGGCGCGACACTGGTCATCCCGAAGGTGGAGGTAGTGAGCGCTATTTGGAGCGCGTCGCAGGTTACCTTGCCGACCAAGGCCACACTGTGGTGTTCCGCACGGCCAGCTACCCAGGCGCACCGGCCCTTTCACGTCGTGACGGCGTGACTTTCTCCCGCGCTGGTGGAAACTTCTCCGTCTACGTGCGCTCCTGGACCGCGATGCTGGGGGCTAGATTTGGCGTGGGGCCACTTGCCAAGGCGCTCGGCGGCAAGCCGGATGTTGTGGTCGATACCCAAAACGGTGTCCCCTTTTTCGCGCGGATTTTCTCCGGCGCACCGACGGTGCTCCTGACACATCACTGCCACCGCGAGCAGTGGCCAGTGGCGGGGCCGATTATTAGCCAGCTGGGGTGGTTCATTGAGTCGCGTCTGTCGCCGATGATTCACCGCCGCAGCCGCTACATCACCGTTTCCGAACCAAGTGCCGCTGAACTGGTAGAACTCGGAGTGTCGCCGGGGCGCATCGCGGTGATTCGCAATGGTGTGGACCCGATTCCGGGGGAATTGCAGTCGACCGAAATCATGGCAGACCTATCCGAGTGCGACGGTCCAGCACCGCATCTGGTGACGCTGTCGCGATTGGTCCCGCATAAGCAGATTGAGCACGCCATCGATGTGCTCGCAGATCTTGTGCAGGATCGTCCAGGTGCGATTCTCGATGTTATTGGCTCGGGGTGGTGGCACGACAATCTCGTGGACTACGCCCGTGACAAGGGCGTTTCGGATCACGTGGTCTTCCACGGACAGGTCACCGAGGCGGATAAACACCGCATCCTCTCCAAGGCATGTCTGCATCTGATGCCTTCGCGCAAGGAGGGCTGGGGGCTCGCCGTCATCGAATCGGCGCAGCACGGCGTGCCGACGGTCGGTTACCGATCCTCGGCGGGATTGCGCGACTCGGTCAACGACGGTGAAACTGGCCTGCTGGCCAGCGATGAAGCTGACCTAATTACCAAGACACGACAGATTCTCGATAACGGCGAACTGCATCGCGCCATGTTCAAGGCATGCGTCGCCCGTGCCGCAGAATTTGGCTGGGACAAAACTGGCGAGGCAGTTCTGAATGTCTTGGAAAACCCAACTCTGGACAATCTGCTACCTGCGGCGGGGCAGTAGCGCTTCCTTTACTCCAGCCAATAGTCCCGCCAGTAGCCCAGCGAGCAGGCAAAGAGTCCAGATTCCAAAGGCTATCCACGCAGCTGCATAGGCCCCCTGGCTTGGTTCTGTGGTCGGATCGATAACGCCGGGAACATGGTATAGCTGCAGGTCAGGTGTTTCATAGACGGGATCTAGCGCTGCCACAATGTCAGCTGAATCGCCGAAGTTGCCGGGCGAATTCTCCACTAGGACCCAGCCAACGCCCTGGTCCCGAAGGCTCTGGAGCACAGACGCAAGCTCCTCCTGCTTCTTTGCACCGCCGAGCAGCGTACGCTCAACGGTTGTGGCTCCCTCGCCAGACACCGACTGCCCAGACACGATCAATTCGCCGGAGCTCACCACCGGAGCGGGCAAAATCTTCGTAGCCGGGTCGAGGACAGGGCGCCCATTAATGATGCGGTAAGAACCGGCAGGTAGAACCGCAACGCGATCGTCGTCAAGCGCGACGACACCGGAAACCGCCGACCAGCCCTCCCATGACGGAATGGGGCGGAGTGGAGCGACATCGGCGGGCAGCGTGGGGACAGCGGCGATGATGATGAGCGCGCTGACGCCAGTAGCCAACCACTGGCCGATATTGGCGGTGGCCCCGCGAGCGCGGCGTGCCAGGTATTCCGCACCGCTTGCGGCGAGGATGACATAGGCGGGGACGGCGAGCGCGATCCACTTTTGCGTATCACGAAGCAGGCCCGCGCCCGGGATGTGCTCCAGCGCCCAACCCATCATCAAAATGCCCGGCGTTGTTGCGGCGAGAGCGACGAGCATGATGGCCGTGGCGCCAGTGATAATCAGCCCCCGCCAGCGCTCTTGCGAATGCCAGGCACGACGGAATCCCAGACCCATAAGCACCAGGAGTGCCAGCACCATAATCGCCGAAAAACCAACCTCGCGCGTCAGTGGCACAGCCTGCTTATTCCAGATGCCACCCAATCCCAACAGGCTGCCGAGCGTGCCGACGTGTGCCTCTGCTCTGGCCGCAAATGCGGCAGCGCCAGCCGCATCAGAGGACCCAGCTGCACTCGGGTTCAGCAAAGATGCCACTAGCCACGGTGAACTGACCGCTACTGTTGTGGCCACAATCCAAGCGCGGTCGCGGTTATTGCGAGCGGTAACAATGCCGGTGATACCAGCCAAAAGGGCACCGGTCGGCGTGAGACCCGCAGCGGCAATTGCGCTGGTGCGCCACAAGGCACTACCCATCTGCGTTGCCAGAACAACTGCCGGAAGCAGCAATACGGCGATGACCAGTGACCACTGTCCCTGGAGCAAACGCTCGACCACAAACGGGTTCCAGAGCAGCATCGTCGGTGCAATCAGCTGGCTGGCTAAGCTCGGAGTCATGGGTACAAGGCCCGCACCGGATGCGCTACTGGTGCCCGAGCCGTGGCGAGTGAACCTGCGGGCGAGCTCAGCAGCTGCAAGACCACCAATCAAACAGGCGCCCACCATGCCGAAGCGCACCCAATGGCTGGCATCCACAAAGTAGCCCAGTGCCCACAGTGCGGTGTCCTGCGGAACAGCTCGTGCCGCAGCGGGGCCGAGTCCCAGGGCCGCGTCGGTAAGCGGTGGGTGATTGGGGATGACCATGTCGCGCAGCAGAAACATCGGTGCCCCAAAGCGACCATCGGCCGGGGCCTTGTGGGGCACAAAGAGCGGCCAGCACACGGCAGCGGTCAGCAGGAGAATCCACGACAACACAAAAACCCAGGCGACTCGCTCCGAATGAGAGCGAGCCGACTGGGTCAGAGTAGTGCGGAAACGTTGTGTCACGTGCCCTATATTAAATTATTTTTCGCTTTCCTCAGTGAAACTTAGGGTAAGCGAGAGCCTGTGGCACCGTAGTTTGGCGTCTTAGGCGGACTTGCTGCGAACACGGAAGCCAATCACGATGAGAACCAGGCCGAGGATACCGAGGATCCACGGTGCGACAGTGCCGCCGATAGTCAGCGACTTACGTGCTTCCTTAGCGCGGTCCATCTGGCGGCCCTTGGAGCCTTCGTCCCACTGAGCGGTGTACTTCATCGCGGTACGGTTCTGCTCCTTGGCTTCCTTTTCACGGCCAGCCTTGGAAGCAATTTCTTCAGCTTCCTTGTCGTCCTTGGCGTAGAACATGAACATCTCTTCAGTACCGTTGACGATCACGCCAGAAGTCGGCTCGACGCGGACAGTACGGACGTTGGTGTAGTAACGATCCAGCTCGACGTCGTCGTCACCCTCCAGGCCCCACTTGTGAGCCGGGAAGCTCAGGCGCATGGAAGCCAGCGAGGACTTGTCAGCCTCGGTGAGCTTGCGGCCGTCGCGAGTGAAGTGCTCGGTCAGGGACTCGTAGAGGTTCTGCGGCGGAATGGTCATGGAGTACTTGTAGACCTTGACGCCATCCTGAGTTTCCTCACCGACAAAGTCAATCTCGAAGTTACGCATCGCCTGGACGTCGTAGTACGGGTAGGACTTCTTCTCAGCACCAAACGGGAACTGGTACTGGATGCCCGGACGGGTGAACGTCGGCGGCTTGGTGTCCGAACCACCCTGCGGTGCGTTAATAGCAACGCTGGAGATCGGGTCATCTACCGGGTACGCAGTGCTGCGGTCAACAGTGATGCGGTCGAGGGTCGCATTGATGAGGTTCTTCGGCTCTTCGCGGTCATCGCGCAGCAGAGTGGTACCGACCTGGAGAGTTGCAATCTTGTCGTCAGCCGGCTCCTCAATCTCAACGTGGCGCTTCGACTGCATCGGAGTCTTGTCGTTGATGAAGCAGTGGACCGGGAGATCGCGCTTCTCTTCGTCCGTCTCTGCCTTGCAGCGCGGGTCATTCTTGCGGTTTGGCGTTGGCTCATTCTTGCCCAGCTGGCTGGAGTCCAACAGGGTGCCGTCGCGCACCTCCGTGATGGTGTCGCTCACAGTGTCAAGTGGGATGACCCGGAGGCGAGGCACCAGGAAGGTTGGCAGAAGGACGGCAATGACAATCAATGCAGCACCGATGATAATCAGTGCATGTCCGAGAGTTCTCTTCATCAGCGGATAGTCCTTTAACTGTACGTAACTTTCTGCTGCAAAACCTAGCAGGAAGTTAGGAGTTATGTGGTGTGTTTTTAAAAAATAACTTGTCGGGAAAACAAAAGAGTTTTGGAAAAACCGGCCTGAACAGGACTTATTTCATAATAGAATACAAGTGATTTTACTCATTCCGGTATCCGTGTAAGAAAGTACTATGACGTCCAAGGCATTTGCGGCAGCTCCAAGCGCTAGGCAAGACACAGCGTCGAGCGCTATGCCGAACACTGCATCCAGCTCGGGATCCAGCACTGCATCGAGCTCTGCCACCATATTCCGCCCAGGCTTCCTGCCTTCGCTGGAGGGCCTGCGAGCTGTGGCTTCGATGGGCATCATCGGCACGCACGTCGCATTCCAGACCGGGCATGATGTGGGAGCCCTGTGGGAGCGCATCCTCGGCCGCTTCGACTTCTTCGTGGCCGTATTCTTCGTGCTGTCCGGATTCCTGTTGTGGCGTTCTCACCGCTCGGGTTACGGCGGAATTCCCCGTCGTAAAGCATTGTCCGATGCCGACGGCGGACGGAAGAAGAGCTGGGCGAAGTACTACAAGAAGCGCGTCGCGCGCATTATGCCCGCGTACTGGGTGCTAGTGCTTATTGTGCTCATCGCACTGCCGGTGGGGCGCGGCGCGGATCTCAAGATTTGGCTAACAAATCTGACGCTGACACAGGTGTATTTCTCCGGCTCGCTGCACGGTGGGTTGACGCACCTGTGGTCGTTGTCGGTGGAGGTCGCGTTCTACATCGCGCTGCCGCTGTTTGCCATTGGGCTTAGCCGGTTGGACCCACATCGCCAGCAGGGGCGCCGCATAGTGGCAATTTCCCTGCTTGCGATCTTGAGCTTCGGCTGGCCCTACCTGCCACTGCCGTACCCAGAAGGCGTTAACCCGCATATTCAGCCGATTGCCTACTTTTCCTGGTTCGCAGCTGGCATGATTCTCGCCGAGCTGGAATCGCTCCAGGGCGTCGATACCGATGCCGCCCGCGCGAAGGTGGAGACCATGCAGCGCTGGGCACGCCGCCGTTCGCTGTGGCTGGCGATCGCCGTTGGTGCGCTGGTTCTGGCTTCCTACCTGGGTCCCGAAGGGCTAGTCGAGCTCACCAACTGGGAATTCACCCGCCGCCTGCTGTGCGGTCTGGTCTTCGGTGCCGCCATCATCGGCCCCTGGACGATAGCGCCGGAGTCTCGCTTCCTTGAACACCCCATCATGCAGGCGCTAGGGCGCTGGTCGTACGGTATCTTCCTCTGGCATGTGGCGATGCTCTCCATTGCATTCCCGCTGCTTGGCGTGAAGCTGTTCACCGGACATCTGCTCAGTGTCACCATTGTCACGGTCGCACTGTCGATTCCGGTGGCCGCCGCCTCCTACGCGCTCGTCGAGGAACCTGCCCGCCGCTTCTTCGCACGCGTCTGGGTCAACCGCTAACGGCTTTTAATCAGCGGTGTTGTCGGTGTCGTCATCAGCACCGCCACCGGAAAGCATCGAGCAGCACGCCACGATCGTCAGCGCCGCCGTCAGCAGTAACTGAAGCGGCCAGCCGGCACCGGCGTAGTCATCCTTTGGCCATGGGTTCGCCGCCAGCACCAAGCCCGCAATCGACATCATCGCAGCAAGCGCCACAATTAGTGCATTTCGCACGTTCAGCCATGGCTTGACGACGTCCCCACGCTTCCGTGCCCAGAAAACCGCACCAAGGGTAGCGGCAACCACCACGAGGGCAACGACCACGCCAGGCCAGCTGGATACCAGGGTCACTGTCGCGGCAGCCGCAATGCCAATAGCCGCCCGCGGCAAGTCATTGCCCAGCGAAGATGCGGGAATCGGAGAGGTGAGAGCGAATCGTCGCCAAGCGAAAGCCAGCCCCACAGCGACCAGTGCGTACACAGCTGCGAGTGCGCCGCCTGCGAGGATTCCAGTACGCCAGGTCTGCTGCGGTGGATAGGTCAGCTCGACTGCACCACCAATTCCAGCCGGAATCGTCCAACCCTGCTGCCAACCAGAGACCGTTACCGGCTTCATGGGGGCACCTCCGACACGAAGCTCGTGGCCAGCATTGACAGAGATTGGCAACCACACGATGCGATCGTGGTCGGCAGCGTCAATAGGATTGTTCAGGTCGATTGGCGTGGCTTTCTGCTGCTCAGCTGACGGTGCGAAGTAGTCAGTCGAGGTGAGCGATACCCAATCGGACTTGGCATCGATGCGCCATGGCCCCGGCGAGAGCTCAATCTCTTCACCACAGGTCAGCCCGCGGTGATCAGAACCGTCACCGCGCTGGAGGCTGGCCCACGGGTCTCCGATGCTGCTGCGGCAGGTATCAGCATCGACCTTCACCTTTACCGGCTTCGGAACGGTGAACAGGCGCACCAGCGTGCCCTCGTGAATCTCCTGGCCAAAGACCCAACGCTGAGCCAGCGACGAGGAATTCGGTACCACCGGGACACGAACCGGCGTGAGGTCCTCCGCTATATCCTCGGCGGAAAGTTCCGCTTCTTCATCGGAATCGGGGTTGCTGGATTCGAATGCGTCGAAGCCAGTGTCCCGCTTTGGAATCACCAGTCCTAGCTCGGAGATAGCAAACCCCACAGGAGCAATCTTTGCTGTGATGAGCACAGATGTGGTCTTGCCGCCGGGCAGCGGAATGCGGGTCGTCTCACCCGGGACCAACTGTACGGAGCTGGAAGCTGTATCGGTCTGGATGCGCAGTTGCGCCGGAACGCGAGCACCGGTCAGGCTGAGCACTGCGTTATCGGTCGGTTCCTTCCACGACAGCTTGACCCACTCAGCCTGACTCTTGCCCGCCAGGGGTTCCCACCAGGTGGAGGTGTCGCCGTCGAGCATTGCGTTGACCGAGTGGTCAGCCGATGCACCACCGACGTTGTATGGCTCAGAGGCCGACGATGAAACCTCAATTGTGGCGCGACCCGTTGCTGTCTGTGTTAGCGGCAGTCCCGCGACGGGGTAGTCCGGAACGAGGTTGCGGACATATGAGTCCTCGTCTTCGGCCAGGATTGCCGACTCCGCTCCGACGACTTCACCATAGTTGCGGCCGCGGCGGGCGGGAGTGTCGGTGACAGTGCCGGCGTTCTTGCCTGACAGGATGCGCACCGGGGCATCGGAATCGACCTCATCAAGCCGCGGGAGCACTTCAGGACCACCGGCGACCAGCGGCACCTGTGTAGTGTCCACCAACCGCGGCGAAAGGGCCCGATTGCGCAGCTCCTTCGGGCCCGCGCCCCAGATCTGGATAGCGGTATGGCCGTCCTCGTCCGTGAACTCCGCCACCTTTTCCATGGTCGGGGAGTCCTGCAGCGTGGAGGTGATGGCACGCAGTGAATCGCCCCTCGAGGTAACTCTCAAGTCGTGGCGGACCAGCACATAGCCGATGCCATTGTTGCGCAGGGTGGCATCCAGCGCCGGTACCTCACGGCCCCGAGTCAGCGAATTGCGCAGACCATCGAGGCCGCGAATCGCCTCTGGGGGCACTAGTGGCACGGTATCGCGGACGGCCCAGGGCACGTCGGCAAGCGGCTGGAGCGGTTCGTCGCGAGTATTGCCCCATGTCTGATCAGCAAACGGAGATGACGGCATCACCAGCGTGCGGGTGTCCTCGCCCTGCTCATTCAGCCAGTCGGCAGCTTCGTGCCAGTAGCCCGGAACCTCGGAAAAACCGCCTGCCGGAGCGAGGCGGGCGCTCCACGCAGGGGCGGTGGCACTGGCGATAACCACCAGAACCAGCATCGATGCGATAGCGCGCGGGTGCTTCTCAGGGTGCAGCCACTGCTGCCAGCCAGTGGCTGCTGAATCGCTCGCCGGCTCGTTCTTGTGCTCGTTCGCCGACTCTCGCCACGGCCATGGCAGCTGGGCTGTCGCATGAGCGAAGCCGATAACAAGTGGCAGGCGCACAATTGTGTCGAATTTGTGCAGGTTGCGTACTGCTGCGAGCGTGGAATCGAGCACCTCTCGAGCCGATTCCCACACCAGCCCGAATGGCTCCGTCCAGGCCGCCACGATGACAAGCCCGATGAGCAGCATCATCAGCCACATCCGACGCAGCGGCAGTGAGCGCATGACCAAGCCAAGCAGACCAATCGCCGCCACAGCCAGAGTGGCGTAAATGAGGATGGGCTCCGCGACCAGCGCATTTCCGCCGACTCGCTCGAAAGAGACAAACGGGGTCCACGAAGTGGAGCCGCGGAGCGTCTCGCCGAGACTCAACCAACGAGTGGTCACGCCGGAGGACTCGATGTAGTCCGTAAACGGTGGCGAGTACTTGCCCAGCAGTAGTAGCGGCACGATCCACCACATGCTGACCGCTGCACACGCAGCCAGCCAACCGCCGAGCATCGCCCACGCACGCCCGCGGCGAGGCCCCGTAAAAGCGAAGAAGAGCAGCATCAGACCTGCGGGGATGCAAGCCGCAGCTGTACTGACCGCATTGACCGCGCCAGTGCACAGTACCGCTAGACCGGACAGCAATACGGCACGGGCAGTCGCACGCCAGGGCAGTTCCTCGCGCCGGGCCGCGACCCGCAGGAGCGGAAGCAGAATCCACGGTGCCAGCGCTACGGGCCAGGTCTCGGACGAAATCGCGCCCAACGTCGTAATCACGCGCGGCGACAACGCGTACAACAACGCCGCCAGTACGCGAGAGGTATGCGTGCCGACGCCTATAGCTTCGGCCACGCGATATGCGCCAGTAAAAGCCAAGCAGAGAGTAAGACTCCACCACAGCGCCTGGATGATCCAGCCGGGCGCTAGGACATCGGGCAGCAAGCTGAACAGCGCGAAGAATGTGCCCTGTGGAAAGAGATAGCCATATGCCTGGTTTTGGAGCTGTCCCAGTGGCATGGTGTCTGACCACATGTTGAGCGAGGCGGACAAAAACCCGATGGGGTCTTCTGTCAGGTCGTGCTTTGTGTCAGCGACAGTCTTGCCGGGGGACTGGATGAATGCCAGCAGGCACAGCAAAACCCACCAAGGTACAAGCACGCGCTTACGCGCTCGAACAAAGGTGGGCATAGCGTTAAAGGAGGGTTAGCGTTAAGGGCTTAACGCTGACCGTACTCGACACCGCCAAGCAGAGCGTCATCGGTGGAAACAGCCTGTGCTTCCGGAATTCGGTCTTCGGTCAGAGCCTGGCCGATGCCGAAGATAGCGGCACCACCGAGAAGGGCGCCAATGAGCGCCGAGGCCAGGGCAGGGCCAACGCTACGACGCTGCTCGGAATCAGTTTCGTATGCCATGTTGAGGACTCCTCGTGTGCATTAAGTCAATACTGTTTTTAAAACTACACTCTGTGACTTCTGTAAACCAGTGGAACAGCTGGGAATCTCTCCCTGCCTTGAACTTTGGGTGGTTTCAGCGGTCATTGAGTTTTCTTAGTTGAGAGATTAACCCATTTTCTATCAGCTAAGTAAGTTTTTAAAAATTTTCTAGAAATTATTCCTTTTCCCCCGGAACGACGAGGACCGGGCGGCCAGCATTCTTCAGCAACGCGTCAGAGGTCGAGGCGGTAAACAGACCACGCAAGCCAGTCACACCACGAGTGCCGGAGATAATCACGCCCGCATCGAGGTCGTGAGCTGCATCGACGATGGCCGACCAGATAGTAGTTTCAGTCTCTACCAAGTAGGGCTCCGCGACGAAGCCGGCCTCAGCGGCAATCTGCACACCTTCACGGCAAATACGGACGGCCTCGTCGTGAGCGGGATCGCCGTCTTCAGTAGTGGCGTCCCAGTCGGGCTGCATCATGCCAGAGGCGCCAGCAGTGCGTGCTGCAGCACGCTGTAGAGGCTCCCAGGCCGTCAGAATGTAGGCCTTCTTAACGCGCAGCAGTTTTCCGGCGTAGGCCAGCGCCCGCTTGGCTTCGTCGGAGCCGTCATAGGCAATGAGCATGGAATCAGAAATCGGTTCAACCATTTTCAGTTCAATCCTTACGTCAGAGATAGCCGAAAGACTGTCAATAGATACAGAAAAAGAGATGTCGCTGTAGTCCAGGATAGGACAACAGCGACATCGAGTACGTCAATCTTTAAAGCTACTCCGAACGAGCGGCTTGAATCAGATAGAGAGTCATTAACAGAAAGCGGTAACGTCCACTGTTATGGCAGCAGAACAAAATCCAGGGCAACCTCAATCAAAAGTTCCTGGGTCCTCGAAGAACGCCATTGCACTCGGCGTCCCCGTCCTTGTCATAGCCGTAATCGTTGCGGCGCTGAACTTGCGCCCGAGTATTGCGTCGATTGGTCCGGTGCTCGATCAGCTCCTCTCCGACCTCGGCGCATCCTCCGCCTTTGGTGGTCTGATTACGGCCATTCCGGGGCTCGCGTTTTTCGCGATTGGGTTGTCCGCGGTGTCCGTCGGCAAGCGCATGGGTTTAAGCGGCGCACTCACACTGTCTGCAGCGTTGCTATTCGTCGGTCTTGCGGTGCGCCCGTGGGTGAGCAGCATCTGGCTATTCCTGTTGTTTACTGCGTTGTCGGTTGCTGGCATTGCGCTGGGAAATGTACTGCTACCTGCGTGGATTAAGGTGCGCGGTGGTCGCCATACGGTCGTGCTGATGATGCTGTACTCCAGCATGCTCGCCCTCGGCGGTGGACTGGGGCCAGCGACGGCATTTTTGATTAGCGATTCTCCCGAGACATCTGCAGGTGGTATCGAAATGTGGCGCTGGGCGCTTGCCGCATGGGCAATCACCGCCCTGGTGCAGCTCGTCGTGTGGTTGCCGCTGCGTGCACGCATCGGATTCGACTACCCGAAGGCGCCGGTCAGTGCCTCGGCAAGCACACCAATCTGGAAGTCACCGACAGCCATTGCACTGGCAGTTTTCTTCGGCGTGCAGTCGATGAACGCCTACGTGCTCATGGGCTGGATGCCGAAAATGCTTATCGACGCAGGTATCAGCGTAAACATAGCCACTGCAGCGTCCATGATTGTTCAAGGGTTGGGCATCATCGGCGGACTGCTGATGCCGCCGCTGATTGCACGGCTCCGCACCATGTCCTACGTTGCCTTTGTTCTCGGATGCCTTTTCTTCCTCGGGTACGCGTTGATGATTCTGATCGACCAGCGGGGAGCGGCGGAAACTGGTGTTGGATACGCGATTGGGGCTGCGTTCCTGCTGGGCGTGGGTGGTTTTTGTTTCCCCATGGCTATCGCGCTGATTCCGGGCCGCACGCGCAGCCATGAGCTGACCGCGCGGCTGTCCGGCTTCGTGCAGCCAATCGGCTACATTTTCTCCGCAGTCGGGCCATTCCTGGTGGGTGTGGCCGCTGGAACGACGGAAACGTGGACACCTATTCTGGTCGTACTGCTTGGCACCACGGTGGTGCTAGCAGTGCTTGGGTTGATTGTCGGTCGGCCAACGTACATTGATGACGAACTGGCCGACCGAGGTATCGGCGAAAAGAAGCCGGGACGTATTCAGCTCGACTGAATTTAGGGGAGTTAGCTCCACTGTATTTGGACACGGGCCAACTTAGCTTTGAAACTATGACAAAGAAAAAGAATTTAATCGCGCTGGCCTGGAGTTTTATTCTCGGACTGCTGTTCATTCCGGGATTGATTGTCTCCGCTTTTCTTCTGCCCTGGATTCCGCTCATTGGCCGCGGTGCCGATTGGCTCTCCCGCTGGGCAGCATCGTGGTCCGGCACCCCAATCGCCAACCGCGTGACCAATCGCTGGTTCGACATCCGCAACTTCGTCAACCTGCTTGTCCAGTTGGCCATTGGCTTTGTCACCTTCATAGCGTGGGTCGGCGGCGGGTTCACTGTTGGTGTACTTTTTGGCGCACCATTCCTGGTTGATGAAGTGGAGTTTTTCAGCTGGACTCTGACAGACCCCACACAGAAAATCGGTGTTGCCTGGGTTTTCGCCATCGTCTTTTTGGTGCTGACCATCGCCATCAACCTCGGTGCCGGCCTGCTGTCCATTTGGCTCTCCCGCGTCATCCTCGCACCATCCAGCGAGGAAGTCAGCCAGTCCCGCGATGTGCTCATTGACTCCTTCTCAGGCGAGCGCCGTCGCATTGAGCGCGAGCTTCACGACGGTCCGCAGCAGCACCTGACCGCCTTGAAACTCAACATTGCCGCTGCTCGCATGGGTAAGACTGAGGAAAAGGTAGCCGAGGCACTCTCCGCCGCCGACCGCAATGCAACGCAGGCTCTTGCGCAGCTGCGCTCCGTGGTGCTTGGCATTGCCCCGCCAGTGCTTTTCGAAAATGGCCTAGTCGCAGCAGTAGAGGAATTGGCAGCGCACTCTGGCATGGAGGTTTCTGTTCGTGAGGACGGTGTCTCCGACTTCGGCCCGATTGATGAAACCACAGCGCTGCTCGCTTACCACTGCGCAGCGGAGGGGCTGACCAACGCCACCAAGCATGGCCATGCCGATCGAGCTGATATCACTCTCGCGGTTCAGGCTCCGAAGAAGGCGCTCGTGTCCCATCTGGGTACGCTTACGGTCACTGTGCACGACAATGGCGAAGGCCTGGAAAAACCATCGAGTGCGGACGCTGTAGACGTCGTAAAGCATGACAGTGGAACCGGCATTGCGGGCCTGCGCGAACGGGCGGCGGCGCTCGGTGGAACCGTGGAACTCACCAACGCCGACGGTGGAGCCCAATTGCTGCTGGAACTGCCGATTCGCCAAGGAAGGACGCGATGAAAGTACTGCTGGCAGAGGACTCCGTACTCTTGCGCGAGGGGCTGACCGGCCTGCTGCGGGCGCTGGGGCACGAGGTTGTCGCCGTCGGCGATGCAGATCAGCTGCTCGCCACCGCCGAAGAGCAGGCGTTCGATGTCATCGTCACCGATGTCCGGATGCCGCCGAACATGCGTGACGACGGACTGCTCGCGGTTTCCACACTTCGCAAGGACAACCCCGACCAGCCGGTTGTGGTGCTCAGCCAATACGTGGCGGCCAGCTACCTGGATCGCCTGCTGCAGCATAGTGGCTTTGGGTACCTGCTTAAGGAACGCGTCTCGGATGTCGAGCACTTCGTTGCGGCGCTGGAAGAAGTGCGTGGCGGCGGTACCGTGGTCGATTCTGAAGTGGTTGCGACGCTACTGGCCGCAAAGCAGGACGGCATCGCCGAGCTGACTCCACGTGAGCGCGAAGTGCTCGACCTGATGGCGCAGGGACTCAGTAATAAGGAAATAGAAAAACGCCTGGTACTAACCGCAGGCGCTGTGAGTAAACATGTGGCGAATGTGTTCTTGAAGCTCGGCTTCCAACCTGAAGATTACAACCGTCGTGTCAAAGCAGTATTGCGGTGGCTGAGATATACCGCGCCATCGACTTAGGCTTTGCCGTTGTCTTTGGCCTAAACCGCGCCCTACGCAAAAGCCCCACACGTAGGCAAAAAGCCCCGCACCGACTCCTCCGAAACTGGAGTCGAGGCGGGGCTTATGGCTGTCTAGCTGGTGCTACTTGGCTTCAGTAGCTACCTCAGTTGTAGTGGTCACCTCAGCATTTCCGAACTGCTTATTGAGGTTCTCACCCTCCACATCCACGGATGGGAGGATCTTGTCCAACCAGCGCGGAATCTTCCAGGCGCGCTCGCCGAGCAGGAACATCATGGCCGGGATGAATGTCATGCGGACGATGAAGGCATCGAAGAGAACTGCGGCTGCCAGGGCAAAGCCCATGACCTTAATGAACGGTTCATCCATCAGGATGAAGGCGGCGAACACCGAAATCATAATCAGTGCCGCAGCGGTGACCACGCGAGCACCGTGTTTGAAACCGTTGGACGTTGCATTAGCAGCTGTCTTGCCGTGCGCCCAGCCCTCACGCATACGGGTAACCAGGAACACCTGGTAGTCCATGGCCAGGCCGAAGACGATACCAATCAGCATGATTGGAAGGAAGGAAATCAGCGGCTGCGGGTCATCGATGATGCCCAGGGCGCCCTCCTGCCACAGAGCCACCGTGACACCAAAGGTTGCGGCCACAGACAGTGCGAAGCCGAGAGCTGCCACCAGCGGTACCCAGATGGAGCGGAAGACGAGCATCAACAGTAGGAAGGCCAAGACCAGCACGATGCCGATGTAGGGCAACAGCACGTCGGAAAGCCGCTGCGAGATGTCCTCGAACATGGGCGAAACACCGGTGATGGAGTAGCGGGCGCCCGTGTCCTCGTTGTACTTGCCTTCGGCGTCGCGAATGGATTGCAACAGGTCAGCAGCGCGCTCATCGGTTGCGCTGTACGCCGGGGTAATCAGAATCTGGGCGGCATCACCGAGATCGCTCGGATCCTGTGGATTGCCATTGGTAGCGATGACCTGAGCATTTACCACACCATCGACGCTCTGCAGCTCCGTCAGGGCAGACATCATGGCGTTCTGCTTTTCCGGTGCGGCGAGATCCTTGTAGTCCACCAGCGCAATCATCGGGGAGTTGCGGCCGGGGCCGAAAGCGTCTTCGGTCATTTCGTAGGCCGTGCGGTTAGGAGTGCCCTTGGCCATCATGCCGTCAGAAGGCATGGCCAAACGGAGGTTGGTAGCCGGGATGGCCAGCAGGATTAGGACAACTGCCGTGCCCAGGACGAACGCCAGCGGACGCTTGCGCACGATGCGGACCCACTTCAGGCCCATGGTCGGGGTGTCGTTCTCCGGGTCCGGTGCCTTCACAAATGGCGCGCGACCGGCGAAAACCTTGGTGCCGAACAGGCCGAGAATAGCCGGCAGCAACGTGATGGCAACGAGCACCGCCATAGCGACGGTAAATGCTGCGGCCAGCGCCATTGCGGTCAGGAACGGGATGTTGATGATCGACAGTGCCGCAAGAGCAATCAGCACGGTGAGGCCTGCGAATACCACTGCGGAACCAGCCTTGCCGACGGCCAGGCCCGCCAGATGTGCACGCTCCTCGCGTGGGATTTTCTTGAGCTCGGCGGCCAGTTCCTTCGGCTCAAGGTTCGAGCCATCGACGTGTGCAACCAGCTCGTTGCGGAAGCGAGCCACGATAAACAGCGCGTAGTCGATGCCGACAGCCAGACCAATCATCGACGCCAGCGTCGGTGTCATGGTGGAGATGGTGTCGGTGAAAGCGGTGGCGGCGAAGATGCCCGCCATGCCAATTCCCAGGCCGATGACAGCCGACAGCAGCGGCAGTCCAGCGGCGACGAAGCTTCCGAAGGCAACAATGAGCACGATTGCGGCCACGATGATGCCGATAATCTCCGCAGTGGCGGAAATCTCGCTCATTTGGAACGCGTTACCGGACCAGGCGACGTTCAGATCGCCCTTGTGCTTTTCGACGGTTTCCGTGAACGCATCCCGGACTCCACTTTCGATATCCATGCTGGTCGCAGCATCGAAAGTCACGGAAATGGTGCCGGTGGTCTTATCGGCACTCAGTGGGGAGACGGCCTCCAGGTTCGAATTGATCTGCTCCTCAGGGAATCCCTGAGCTTGCATTGCCGGGATGGCCTGCTGCTTCATCCCCTCAGCCGCCATGATGGGCGGGACAATTTCTTCGGTCTTCGTCAGCCCTTCGGTGCTCCGCATTGCGGCGACGAGCTCATCGACCTCGCCTGCAATAGCTGGGTCCTCGAGGGTCTTGCCTTCTGGAGCTTGAATGACCACAGTGCCCGTGGGTGCGCTTAGCTGATCTTCATCGGTGGCAAAGCGCTGCTGAATCTCTTCTTGAGTTTCAACTGACTCAAGGCCGGGAAAGGTGAAGTTCTCAGACGTGCCGCTGTACAGCGTTGCCGTCGCGGTACCCATGCCCGCGATGAGCAGCAGCCATACAATGAGGAATCGCCAGCGGTGAAGATAAGCGGATCTACCGATTTTGTACAAAAAGGAAGCCATAGCAGTAACACTTACATAATTTCAGGGTTAAGTAGCAAAAAGTGTGTCTGACTTT